>JBAUIN010000182.1:0-5100 GCA_049682975.1 Pontixanthobacter sp.
ATCCGCGCCGGTGATCGGATGTATGGCGGTCAGACCGGTGTCGAACCCCAGCTTCTCCGCCGTTTCCAGTTCCGCCGCCGTGGTGCCGCCCGCCTTGCAGGTTTCGACGAAGGCGCGCGCTTCCGCATTGCCCGCCGCCAGGCTCTGCGCGATCGGATGGTCCGCCGCGACGGCCACGAAACTCGCGCCGAAAATTGTGTCGGGCCGGGTGGAGTAGACGGCCAGCTGCTGTCCGTCGTTCAGCGCGAAAACAATCCGCAGACCCTGCGATTTGCCGATCCAGTTTTCCTGCATCAGCCGGACCTTGTCGGGCCAGCGGTCGAGCGTGCCCAACCCCTCCAGCAACTCATCCGCGAAATCGGTGATTTTGAGGAACCACTGGTTGAGCTTGCGCTTCTCCACCACCGCGCCGCTGCGCCAGCCCTTGCCGTCGATCACCTGTTCGTTGGCCAACACGGTGTTGTCGACCGGGTCCCAATTGACTTCCGCTTGCTTGCGATAGACCAGCCCCGCTTCGAACAGATCGATGAACAATGCCTGTTCGTGCCCGTAATATTCGGGATCGCAGGTGGCGAATTCGCGGGACCAGTCGAGCGCGAAGCCAATACGTTTCAGCTGTTTCTTCATTGCCGCGATATTGTCGCGGGTCCAGCCGCCGGGATGCACGCCCTTTTCCATCGCGGCGTTTTCCGCGGGCATGCCGAACGCATCCCAGCCCATCGGATGCAGCACTTCGTGCCCGCGCATTTTCTTGTACCGCGCCAGCACGTCGCCCATCGTGTAATTGCGGACATGCCCGATATGAATGCGCCCCGATGGGTAGGGAAACATTTCGAGGATGTAGCTTTTGGGTTTATCGCTATCGCTGTCCGCTTCGAAACAGCGCGCTTCCTCCCACGCCGCCTGCCAGCGCGCATCCGCCCTTGCCGGATCGAATTTGCTGTCGAACCTTCTATCCGCGACCCCGTCAGTCATGCCCCGCGCGCCCCTGTTCAGTCCGCCGATCAGCCGGAAACGGATTTACGCCGCAGATCGCGCGCTTTCGTCAGGATGATGTCTTCCAGTTTCTGTACGGTCGCGGCCTGTACCGGCGCATCGACCCAGCTACCTGCCTGCGCGACCTGACGGCTGGCGGCGACACGCAATGCATCGGCGCGCAGATCCTGATCGAGAATGGTGACGGACAGCTTCACCCGCTCATTGGGGTTACTCGGTTGCGAATACCAGTCGGTCACGATCACGCCGCCCGCACTGTCCGCCTGCAGCAATGGCGCGAACGACACGGTGTCGAGCGATGCGCGCCAGAGGTAGGAATTCACGCCGATGGTGGTAACTTGAGATGCCGCCAGATCGGCTGCCGGACGTTCGCTGCCGCCGCATGCGCTGACCGCGCCCATGGCAGCCACCGCGATAACGGCACGAAAAGATGCGTTGAAGAATGTCATAATGCCGGTCCCAGATCGTCCATAAAATTCGGTGCGGACCTGCCGCGCAGGTCCATCGTGCATGCTTGCGCCTCTATACCCGCGCGAGCCACATCGGCAAGGCGTTGCCGCTTTTCCGCAAAAGGTGGCGTTGACGATGATACGACGCGCCACCGCATTGGGGGGCCGCGCCCGTGAATACGTTCTGAATTGCCGGCTGCATGCAATTATGTGGGACTCCTGCAACAGATCGGTCGAACATGGTCGCGAATGGCGCAAAAGGATTCGCCAAAGGCAGGTCATGGGGGTAGCATTCACGAGATAAACCCCGCGACTCCGCAGAAAACGGTGCCGGGTCAGGAACGGTTCAGTGCCGATCCTATTGAGCATGCAAGAAGAGCAAACTTCTTCTTGAAATAAGGATGTTTTGGGGCGTTTGATGATGAAGCCGGGCAAACAGGCTGAACTTGGCAAGACCGCAGCGGCGATCGCCGTGGCTGCCGGTGTTGCGATTGCCGTGCCCAGCGCCGTCTACGCGGTGAACAGTGGCGATATGCCGACGGTTTCGCCTACAATCGAATTCGCTCCATTCACCCCCGCATCCGTCGATCCCGAACTGGCGAAGCGTGTCGAACAGAGCATGCGCGATCGCGGGCTCGATCTGCGGTTCACGCCTGGCAGCAGCGTACGCGATCGCACGGTCACGGTGGCCATTCGCGTCAACGACGAAGCGGCCCAGGCGATTTCCGCCCGGTCGTTCGGGTCGCGGCGGGATGTTACGGTCGCGGCAGCATCGTCGAGCATCGGGCCGGGCATCGGCTCGGTCGCGATTGCGCCGACACGGTACAATCTGGGCATCGCGCGCGGATATCAGAGCTTCGCGCAGTCGCCCGGCCCGCTGGGGTCCGCTTTGGGCAAGCCCGGTCTGGCCAAGCCGACTTTGCCGAAGAACATCAAATCGGTCGACATGCCCGATCTGGCCGATTTCAAACCTTCACCCGGTGCAGCGGACAAGCCGAGCCGGTTCAAATCCCGCGTGGCACTCGATCAGGATACGCCCACCGGTCGATCCCCGCAAACGCGCGGATCGCTGGGCGATCAGTCTTTCGATCTGGGTGGTGCCTATCGTGTCACCAAAAATCTGGACGTAACCGCCGGTGTCCGTCTGTCGCAGGATCGCGATCGGCTGGACCCGCTGACGGACGATGTGCAGGACAGTCAGGCGGTGTACGTCGGCACGCAATTCCGCTTCTGACGGCTTCCACATCGTTGTTTTTCAAAGACCTCGCTTCGGCGGGGTTTTTCTTTGCCCAATTCCAGCCATGTCGTAAGGTAAATAAAACGATAGACAGGGAAGAGGATTGGATATGACACGAGTAGCGATCGTCACCGGGGGCACACGCGGCATCGGCCGGGCCATCTGCGAAAAATTGCACGAAGACGGTTTCACGGTCGTCGCGAATTACGCAGGCAACGACGATGCCGCGCGCAAATTTACCGATGAAACTGGCATCGAAACGGTGAAATGGGATGTCGGCGATCACGAAGCATGTCTGGAAGGCTGCAGCCAGGTTGCAGAGAAATTCGGCGATGTGGCGGCGGTGGTCAACAATGCCGGGATCACGCGCGACGGTACACTCCACCGCATGAGCTACGACGATTGGCATGAGGTCATGCGGGTCAATCTGGGTGGCTGCTTCAACATGGCGAAGGCCTGCTTTCCCGGTATGCGGGAGCGCAAATGGGGCCGGATCGTCAATATCGGGTCGATCAATGGACAGGCCGGACAATATGGGCAGGTAAACTACGCCGCTGCCAAATCGGGCATTCACGGCTTCACGAAGGCGCTGGCACAGGAAGGCGCCAAATTCGGCGTCACGGTGAACGCCATCGCGCCCGGTTACATCGATACCGACATGGTCGCCGCCGTGCCCGAACCGGTGCTGGAGAAAATCGTTGCGCAGATCCCCGTGGGCCGGTTGGGCCAGGCGGAAGAAATCGCCCGCGCCGTCAGCTTTTTATGTGCCGAGGATGCGGGTTTCGTCACCGGGTCGACCATGAGCGTGAATGGCGGACAGCATATGTATTGACGTTCCGACGGCGACCATCGCGACCCGATAAGTATACTGGATTTTTCGTGATCTCGCGGCACTGAAACACTCGATGTTCCGCCTGCCGTTCCTGCTGTCTTTCATGGCGATCCTATCGCTGTTGCTGGCGCCCGCTGGGTTCATGCCGGCGACCGACAGCGACGGTGCATTCGAAATGCGGATGTGTTCGGGCAAAACGATTGCGGTCGGGGGCGTGTTTCCCGACCGAGGGAACGGCACAGCCCCGCATGACGATCGCGACGACGCCGTGTCATCCGCGATTTGCGATTACGCAATGGGCGGAGCGGCGTTCCTGCCATCGTCGCCAGCCATCGGTAGCATGTCGGCAATTATCGGAACGATCACCATCGTCATGCGCGATCCGCTGACCGGTATCTTCCCACCCAAACTGCCCCCTTCGATCGGTCCGCCCTCTTTCTGATGTTCCTACGGCGCCTTCGCGCCTCTCATCAGAAATTCAGACAGGATCGATTTTACCATGAAATATCTCATCCCCGGCGCGTCCGCGTTGCTGGCTATTGCCGCCCATAATAATGCCGTGGCGCATGACGTTTACGCCGACGATCACGCCCCCATCGGAGTGATGGCCGACCACGCGCATAAGAAGGGGGAGATCATGTTCTCCCTGCGCGCCATGCATATGGAGATGGAGGGCAATCAGATCGGCACCGCCGACATCGCGTCCGATACGATCGTGACCACCGTGCCCAACCGTTTCTTCGGCGCGCCCATGCAGCCGCCGACATTGCGCATCGTGCCGGTCCGGATGCGGACCGATATGATTATGGCGGGTGCGATGTGGGCGCCGTCCGACGATGTGACACTGATGATGATGGGCCATTATATCGAGAAGGAGATGGACCATATCACCTATCGCGGCGGTGCGGGAACGGACCGGCTGGGCGAGTTTACCACCAATCCGAAGGGGTTGGGCGATACGAAAGTCGCCGCGCTGTTCCCTCTGCTCGGCCATCCCGGTGCGACGGACGATATTCGCAACGAACTGACCCTGAAAACCGGGGTCAACATTCCCACCGGCTCGACCACGCAGACTGACGATATATTGACGCCGATGGGCACCAATCCGACCGTGCGCGTGCCCTATATGATGCAGTTGGGCACCGGCACCTGGGATTTCGAACCCGCCCTTACCTATAAGGGCCGGCGCGGTAAGTTGGGCTTCGGCGTGCAGGGCAACGCGTCCATCAAGCTGGGCACCAACGATCAAAGCTATAGCTTCGGCGACGTCTATGAAGGGACCGCCTGGGCGAGTTATCGCCCCGCCCAATGGGTCAGCCTGTCGGGACGGGTAAAAGCGCGCACGACCGGCAGGGTCGAAGGGATCGACCCGATGATCGCCGGTCCGGTACAGACCGCCAATCCCGATTTTCAGGGCGGCGACCGCGTCGATCTGATCGTCGGGATCAACATGGTCGGCACCCATGGCGCGCTGGCCGGACATAGGTTGGGCGTGGAACTTGGCAAAGCGGTGCATCAGGATCTCAACGGCCCGCAAATGGCGGGCGACTGGATGCTGACCGTCGGCTGGCAGAAAGCATTCTAGC
>JBAUIN010000183.1:0-5114 GCA_049682975.1 Pontixanthobacter sp.
CGCGAAATACGCGTCCATATCGGCATGATAGTCGAGGTGGTCACGGCTGAAATTGGTGAAGCCCGCCGCCGTCACACGCACACCCTCGTTGCGAAACTGCGACAGGCCGTGGCTGGACGCTTCGTAAGCGACGTGACTTACCCCTTCGCGCGCCAGGCCGTTCATGTTGGACAGGAATGTGACAATATCAGGAGTGGTCAAGCCGGTGGAAACGGATTCGTCAGGCGTGGTTACGCCAAGAGTTCCGATCGATGCCGCACGCTCGCCACACATGCGCCAGATCTGCCGCGTCATCTCGACAGTGGAGGTTTTGCCGTTCGTACCCGTCACTGCGACGATCGTGGCGGGCACCGGCGTGAAATATGGGGCAGCCAGTTGCGCGAATATTCGGCGCGGTTGATCGGCGGTGATATGCTCCGCCCCCTCGACCTTTGCATCGCCGCGCGCGACTACGGCGACCGCCCCGGATTTAACGGCTGCGGGAATGAAATCCTCGCCATTCACCTGAGCGCCCTGAAAAGCGCCGAAGACCGTGCCCGGCGCAACCTTACGATGATCGATCGCGAAGCCGGTGACTTGTCCGTCGCCTTCCCCGGTCAGGGCAATTCCGGCGGCGGAAGCGAGCGCGGAAAGGCGCATTACCGGCCCCCTATCAGCGGTTTCAGATCGCTGATATCGATGTCGCGCGTTTCATCGGGGCGAACACCGAGAATGGGGCCGATACGCGGGATCAGATTGCCGACGATCGGCGCGGCATTCCATGCGGCCGTGCGCTGGAACGAACTGGCGGTCGTGCCTTTGGGCTCGTCCAGCATGGCGATTACGACATAGCGCGGGCGATCCATTGGAAAAGCCGCGGCGAATGTCGAAACCAACGTTGTCCGGCGATAGCCGCCCGAGCCCGGTTTTTCCGCCGAACCGGTCTTACCGCCTACGCGGAAACCCGGCGCATCGGCGTTCCGACCGGTACCGTAGATCGCGATCATGCGTAGCAATTGTCGCATGCGTGACGATGTGGATTCCTTGAACACCCGCCGCCCTTTAGGCGCAGTACCGGGTTCCAGCTTGTGCAAGGTCGTCGGCCGCCAGACGCCGCCATTGACCATCGCGGCGTAGGCGCTGGCGAGATGCAGCGGCGTCACCGCGATGCCGTGGCCGTAGCTGACCGTCATATTGCGAATTCGCGGCCATTTCTCGCCCGGCCAGATCGGATGTCCACGCGCAGGCAATTCGATATACGGCCGCTCGCTCATGCCCAGATCCATCATCGTGCGCCGCATCTTCTCCGGCCCCAATTCGTCCGCAATACGGGCGGTCGTGGTGTTGGACGAATGGATCAGCGTTTCCGCGACATTGAGATGATTGCCGATAAAATGGCTGTCCTTGATCCGGAACCGCCCGGCTTTCACCGGCGAGGCATCGTAACGCCGCCCGAAATCGCGCACCGTGCCCGCATCGATCGCTGCCGCGACGGTCAGGGGTTTGAATGTCGATCCCAGTTCATAAACCTGGTTTGTGACCCGGTTGAAGCTTTTTGGCACTTCGCCGCGTTTGCGCATGGCATCGGATTGCAGCAGATCCTCCGCCTCCACCCGATTGGGATCGAATTCGGGGAGCGACGCCAACGCCATGATCTCGCCCGTGTCCACATCCAGCACCACACCTGCCGCGCCCAGCGCATTCGTCGCGAGCATACCGCGTGTCAGTTCGTCTTCCAGTGCGCCCTGCGCCCGCATGTCGATCGACAACGCCACCGAAGTGCCGCGCGTCGCCGGGTCCATCAGGCGGTCGTTCAACACCCGCTCCATCCCGATCCGGCCCTGCCCCTCCCGATCGACATAGCCCAGCACATGCGCGCCCATCGACCCCTGCGGATAATGGCGATCGGTTTCGCGCGGTAATTCGAGTGCCAGTTCGCCCAGCTCCATCACCCGGTTCGCATCTTCGGGCAAGATGCGCCGTTGTAGATAAGCGGGGCGTCCAGCCTCCAGCTTGCTGACCGTCCGCTCCAGATTCAGTGTGGGGAAGATCGCTTTGAGGCGCGTGGCGACTTCGCGCGGCGACTGAACCAGTGGATCGTCGGAATCGCCCAGCGCCTCCGGATTGAACCACAGGGCATAGGCGGGAAATGCACGGGCCAGGGGCACGCCGTTGCGATCGGTCAATTCTCCGCGCGGGGGGAGCAAGGCCTCTGCCAGAGACGTCGAACGCGTGACTTGATCGCTCAGGCCGAGATAGCCGATCCGCAATATCGCCGCTGTCGCCACGATGGCAAAGATAAGCGCCACCCACAAAACGCGAAGCCGTGCCTCGTCGACCAGCTTCGTGCGCATGCTGGACAGGCTGAGACGGCCATTTGCGGGGATGCGCTGACGCATGCCGTCGATGGCGGTAGCGTTCACTCGCCGATCTCCCCGACCGAACCCCGAACAGAACCGCGTACCGTGCCGCGAAGCGGGTTTTCGACCGCAAGCCGTTCGGCCAGCGATTGCCCAGTCTGGCGCCGATCGCGTGCCGGTCGTTCGCGCGCCGGTGAATCATCGGCTGCATTCGGACCGTCATCCCCCATAGCCTCGCCGGTCAGGGGCGAGACCAGCGATGGGAAGGCCGATTGATCGGCAGGTTCGGGCGCGCGTGCCACACGGATCGGATCGGGCGCGTCGGCACCGCGCGGCAGGCCGAGACTGGCCATCTGCCGCTCGTTCTCAAGATACTGGTCGGCGGTCGGCGCTTTATAGCCGAATTCCACCCGGTTGTAATTGGCGAGCTGCTGCTGACTGGCGCGCGTTTGGAATTCGATTTCGAGCATCGTTTTCTGCCGTTCCAGCGCGATGATCTCGCGTTCGGCCAAGCGCACATCGCTTTTGATCGCATTGACCCGGAACGTCAGCGCAAGGAATACGGCGACACAGATGGTCAGGGCCACGGCCCATCCGATCTGGCGAAGACGACTGCCGCGGTGGGTCATGCAACCTCCCTCGCCGGAGCGGAAGTGCGCACGGCATGGCGCAAAGTGGCGGAACGAGCGCGTGGGTTGCTGGCCAACTCAGCTTTTCCGGCGCGTACGGCACGCGACACATCGCGATAGATCGCCGGGGCCTGTTCGACCTGCGGCAGATGACGCGATCCACCCATCCGCCCGGCGGCATCGCGGAGATATTTCTTCACGATGCGGTCTTCCAGACTGTGGAATGCAACAACCGCCAACCGACCGCCATCGCCCAACAGCTGCTCCGCCGCGACAAGGCTATGGCGCAATTCGTCCAGTTCGGCGTTCACATGGATACGGATCGCCTGAAAGCTGCGGGTGGCAGGGTCTTTCGGCGCGCCGGGCCGGTGGCCCAAAGCGCCGCGAATGACACGCGCCAACTCGCCGGTCGTTTCGATCGGACGCGCTGCTACGATGGCGCGTGCGACGCGGCGCGACTGACGCTCCTCCCCATAGTGATACAACACATCGGCAATGGCCGTATCGTCAGCCGTATTCACGAAGTCGGCGGCGCTGTCACCGGACTGGCTCATCCGCATGTCGAGCGGTCCGTCGGACTGGAATGCGAAACCGCGATCCGCCCGGTCGAGCTGCATGGAAGACACGCCGATATCCATCGTGATGCCGTCTACGCGCGTCACACCGGCATCCGATAAGGCGGCGACCATTTCGGAGAAGCGGCGCTGATGCAGCACCAGCCGCGGCGGTGTTTCGTGTGCTTCCGCCCAATCGCGACCGATAGCAATGGCTTCCGGGTCGCGATCGAAGGCATGGACGGTCGCGCCTGAATCGAGCAGCGCGCGGGTATAGCCGCCTGCGCCAAAGGTGGCGTCCACCATAAGATCGCCGGGCCGGGGTGCGAGTGCGGCAATGACTTCGGTCAACAGGACGGGAACGTGCGGCGCGGATGGGTGGGTCGGTTCGGGGGCCGATACGGGAGCTGTAACATCGGTCATTTGCGTGCAGCCTTCGCCCGCGCGTCCGCCAGCAAACTGTCGCAACCGGCCTTCAATGCGTTGAATTCATGACCCTGCCGCGCCAGAAGCTCCGGGTTCCAAACGGTGAAGAACTTGCCGCCGCCACGAAAGAACAGCGCATCTTCGATCCCGCCATCCGACTTTAAAAAATCGGGCATGGTGAACCGGCCGCTATCGTCGAACGGGATTTTCTCGAAACCGAACAGCTGGATGGATCGCAGATCGCGATCATATTCGCGGCCGAGGCGCAGGGCGGCGTCCTCTTCCCGGTCGAGCTGATGCTCCAACTCCGCTTCGCGCGACAGGCCGAAGCCGACCAGACAGTCCCACCGGTCATGTTTGGCCAAGCACAGCGTGCGGTTGCCATCGCTCGATTCTTTCACGATTTTGCGGAAGTCGGACGGTATGACGTAGCGGCCCTTGTCCCCCAGAAGGGTCAGGGCCTGTCCGCTGTAATTATGAAGCGCTCCCGCCACTTCGTCCCGCCCGATAATTGCCGTTCCCATGGCAGACACAGCTTCCCCGTGCTCGTCCGCGCATGAGCACGGACAACTCGAATCGCATGGGCGATCCGCAGCACGGAATTATGTGTCTGACCCGACAAGTCTTACCCAGCGTCAACCAGGGATGGAAGGGGAAATTAGGGAATTATTGGGGATTTTATGATAAATAGCTGATTTATTGTATGTATTACCGTTAATCTAAAGCCGCGAGATCGACCTTTGGCCGGAGCTTCAAGCGCAATACCGGTATAATCCCGCCAAATCCCCGACCGAACCCGCTTAAATTATACGACCTTCCCCATTCATCCCCGATTGTGCCTATCATCCGGTGAATGCGCGATCGAGCAGTGCGTCGAGCAACACTCTACCCACCACCGGATCGCGCTCCGCATCAAGCAAAGCTGCATCCCCAACGATCAGCGCCCGTCCATTACCGATCCGGCAATCTGCAATGACACCCGACGCGGAAACGGTGCAATCGGCGCTACCTTCCTCTGTGATGGTGAATGCGCCCGCAAGGTCGATAGGCAGCGACAGCCCCTCCCATTCGACTGTCGTCCGGTCGGCTCGTGCGTCATCATAGGTTTGCGTCAGCCCCCAATAGCCGAAGATAGGCGACATCAGCGCCGCACCCTGCGGTCGTCG
>JBAUIN010000184.1:0-3802 GCA_049682975.1 Pontixanthobacter sp.
TGGTGCATCGAGGCCGAAAGACGAACGAAACATGATCCGAATTGCGCCCCGCCGCCCCATCGCCATGATCCTGCCAATCGCGTGTCTCGCCGGTTTGAGTGCATGCGTAGGTGCAGGTGGCGGCGCACCTGGAAGCGTCGGCCGTCCCGACGCCATGCCGATACGTCCGGCGACCCCGCCACCGACACAACCCGCTCCTTCGCGCGAAGGGTTTATCGCACCGCGGATAATGAATATGCCGGGCTTGGAAGGTGTGATCGGCCAGAGCACTTCAGCGGTGCAGCAAATGTTTGGTCCACCCATATTGAACGTCCGCGAAGGCGATGCACGCAAGCTGCAATATCGTAGCGAAGCATGCGTACTGGATATCTACTTCTATCCACTCCGCCCCGGGGGGGAACCCAGTGCCACCCATATCGACGCCCGCCGATCGAGCGATGCGCGCGATGTCGACCGTGCCGCCTGCGTGGCAGCCTCACGGCGTTAAAGTATATTATTGCAAATCGAAGATCATCGACCCGCGGGCATTCACACGACGCGTTGCGCGCGACTTTGCAGTAATGCGTACTTTACCTGCATCTACTTTTACCCGGATCGCCGACACGACCCGAGCAATCGATGCACCGGCCGCTCGGCTGCGAATGGCGCGTTTGTCTTTCGTCTTTTTCTTCTTGATGTCACCCGCTAGATTATTATTCAGTCTTTTGCCAGTGTCGGCCGCTTTTAGCGATGTAGGACACAGTGCAAGCGCCGGAGCAATCAATAATGCGAGAATAGCTGTCTTCATGTCACCCTAACGCATGAAGTACGCAATTGGTTTCTTCAATCGTTTACAGATGGTTAATTCGAAACTGAATTAGTTTTACTGTAGGGTAGTTTAAACCATGAAACTTTCGCCGCATCCGCATGCGCCCTTGGCATTCGGGTTTTCGAAAACGAAGCCAGCGGTGAAGTCATCCTCCACCCAATCCATGATGGATCCGACCAGATACAGCACCGAGGCACCATCGATATAAAACACACCGCCCGGCGTTTCGATCTTCTCGTCGAACGCCTCTTCTTCCGTTACGTAGTCGACGGAATAGGCAAGCCCGGAACACCCACGGCGCGGTGTCGACAACTTCACACCGATCGCGTCGTCGGGCGCTTTGCTCATCAATTCGGCGACACGCGCTTCGGATGCGGGGGTGAGAGTAACGGCGGCGGGTAAAGTGCGGGTTTTCGTTTCGGTAGTCATCACAACATCCCCAGTTCGAGCCGCGCCTCGTCGGACATTTTCTGCGGGTCCCATGGCGGATCCCATACTAACGCGACCTCGGCATCGCGCACGCCGGGCACACTGGCAGCACGAAGCTCGACCTCGGCCGGCATGGATTCCGCAACCGGGCAATTGGGAGTGGTAAGCGTCATGGAGACAGTCACATCGCTATCCGCATCCACGTCGACGCCATAGATCAGACCAAGATCGTAGATATTAACCGGTATCTCTGGATCGTAAATTTCCTTCAGCGCCGCAATCACAGCATCATGCAATTCACCGCCCGGTGCGCCGGGGGCGACCTGTTCGGGCTTTTTCTGTAAAAAACCTTCAAGATAATCGCGTTTGCGTTCCAATTTCTGTGGCGCGGTTTCACTTGTGGTATCGTCTACTGCATCGGACACCATCGCGCGCTTCGACGGCGCGACGGCAACCACCTCTTCCACTTCGATTTTGCGTTGTTCTGTCATCCGAATATCCTTCGCGTTCTTGCAATACCGCGCAGCAGCGCCTCGATATCGCTTTCCTCGCTATACAGGCCGAAGCTGGCGCGGGCGGTGGCGGGGACGCCCAAATGCGCCATTAGCGGCTGGCAGCAATGATGTCCGGCCCGGATCGCGACGTTCTCTTCGTCCAATATGGTGCCCAAATCGTGCGGATGAACCCCTTCCATCTCGAACGAGACGATTCCGGCCGATTTTTCAGGACCGAACACGCGGACGGAATTCATTGATTGGAGTTCCGCGCGCAAAGTAGCCGCCAGCTCGCTTTCATGCGCGAACATATCCTCCATCGTCCCATGCGCCTCGCAATGATCGATAGCCGCGTGGAGCGCGCGCGCTTCCGTAATCATCGGCGTGCCCGCCTCGAACCGCTGGGGCGCTTGCGCATAGGTCGATCGCTCGAACGTGACCGTGTCGATCATTGCGCCGCCGCCATGATAGGGCGGCATGGCGTTCAGCAATTCCTCCCGCCCCCACAAGACGCCGATACCGGTCGGTCCGTAAAGCTTATGCGCGGACCAGACGTAGAAGTCGCAGTCGAGTTCTTGCATATTCAGGCGCATCCGGGGTGCCGCCTGACACCCGTCGAGCAAAATCTTTGCCCCGACCGCATGCGCCAGTTTGGCCGCCCGTTTTGCGCCGAGAATAGAGCCCAGCACGTTGGACACGTGGCTCAGCGCAACCATCTTATGCTGCGGCGTGAGCATGCGTTCCATCGCGTCGAGATCGATCAAACCGTCATCCGTCAGCGGGCACACATCGATTTTCGCACCGGCCGCCTGCGCGATCATCTGCCAGGGCACTATGTTGGAATGATGTTCCAGCTGGCTGAGCATAATGCGGTCGCCCGCTGTCAAATTCGCCCCGCCCCAGCTATGCGCGACCAGGTTGATCCCCTCGGTCGCCCCGCGCACGAATACGACTTCGTTCGGATTGTTAGCGCCCATGAACCCGGCAACCCGTTCGCGCGCGGCCTCGTAACCCAGGGTCATCTGCGCGGACCGTGAATAGACGCCGCGATGGACGGTGGCGTAATCCTTGCCCAGCGCATCGGACATCGCATCGATGACGGCCTGCGGTTTCTGCGCCGTCGCCGCGGTGTCGAGATAATGCCACGGCGCGCCATCCGACGTAAACATACCGGGAAAGTCGGCCTTATGCGAAGCGGCGGCTTCGATTGCGGTCAATTCGTTCATAAAGTCGCCCCTTCCAACTCGCGCAGAGCGGCATCCTGCATCCGTTCGCGCGTCGCATCATCGGCAATCGCTTCGAACGCATCCCCGATGAACGCCTGGATCAGCAGCTTGCGCGCCGTCACCGGAGGAATACCGCGCGCTGCCATGTAATAGGCTGCCTGCTCGTCCAACTGTCCGATCGCCGCACCATGCGCGCACAGCACATCGTCGGCATAAATTTCCAGTTCCGGCTTGGTGTTGGCGGATGCGCCCTTTTTCAGCAGGATTGCACGAAAGTTCTGCCCCGCATCGGTTTTCTGCGCATCGCGCGCCACTTCGATACGGCCGAGGAAATTGCCGACAGATTGGCCCCATTGCACCGCACGCACGACCTGATTGGACGTCGCATAGGGATGCGCATGTTGCGTGCGGGTTACGAATTCCTGCACCGTATCGCCGCCCCCCAAGGTGACACCGCCAAATTCGAAATGCGCACCCTCTGCCAGCGTCACGTCGATCTCGACGCGGCTGTAGCGGCCACCGGCGATGGTATGGAACGCCTCGAACCGCCCCCCTTTGCCGACGGTTACGCGCAGGCGATCGACGAAGCCCGGCGCGTCCGTTCCGGCATCGTGGTTACGATATTCGCTACGTGTTTCCCCGGCAGGCACATTAAGTTCGCGCCAATGACCGATCTTTTCAGCATCAGCGGCTTTCAGGAAAGCACCATCGGAATAGCGCCAATCCTCGTCCTTATTGGTAGGGAGGGTTGCAGCGTCCGCCATCACGCCGCCGCTTCCATGATGCCGTCGTAACCCTCGGCCTCCAGCTGCTGCGCCAGTTCCGGCCCGCCGCTGGTGATGATG
>JBAUIN010000185.1:0-30167 GCA_049682975.1 Pontixanthobacter sp.
GATACCGCTGGCACGGCGCGCCCTAACCGCGACCCTGTGCGAAGCGACGGGAGTAGAGGCATGAGCGCGCATCTGAAGCAGGACCAACCCGATGATCGTAATGTGCTGGATAGCACCGCGCAGGGCAGTATTGGCGAGCCTCTAACGCGGCCCGACGGGCTGCTCAAGGTGACCGGCACGGCAACCTATTCCGCCGAATATGATATCGAAAACTGCCTCGAAGGTGCCCTCGTGACTGCACCTTTCGCGAAGGGAACGGTGACCGCCATCGACGAAAGCTCCGTCACTGGCATGCCGGGCGTAGTCACTGTCATCAGCGATGAGCGAATGACCCCGCGCGCCATTCAAGGCACGGCGGGCGAAGCGCCGATCACCGGCGTGTGCAAGGTCGATTATTGGGGCCAGCCTATCGCGCTGGTGGTGGCCGAAACCTTCGAAGAGGCACGCAATGCGGCCAAGCATCTCGCCATCGAATTCGATACCGATGACGATGCGGTGTTCGACCCGCAAGCGGTCGAGCCGGAGCCCGATGACGACCCGACTCGCCAAGGCGACCTCGCCAGTGCAATGTCCGACGCCGCGCATTCGATTGATGTCGAATACACCACCGATGGCCATGCCAGCGCAGCGATGGAGCCTCATGCGGCGATTGCCGAGTGGGATGGCGATACGCTTACCGTCCATGCTTCGCTGCAAATGCTCAATTACAATATTAGCGAGCTGGCCGATGCGATGGAGCTGGATGAGAGCAAGGTCCGTCTCATCGCACGCTATGTCGGCGGCGGGTTCGGATCCAAGCTGGGGATCAGCCAAGAAATTGTCGCGGCATCGGTCGCGGCGATGGAGCTTGGCAGGCCGGTGCGCGTGGTGATGAGCCGCCAGCAGGTCTTCCAGAATGTCATGCGCCGCTCAGAAACCACGCAGCGGCTCCGTTTGGCGGTTGATAGCGAAGGCAAGCTGACCGCTTTCGGCCATGAAGCTCTGGTTTCCAATCTGCCGGAGGAAGATTTCGTCGAGCCGGTCCTGCAATCGAGCCACTTTCTTTATGCGGGCGAGAACCGCCTGCTGGAAAGCAAGACCGCGCGCATTCATCTGATGACTGCCGGCTCCGTCCGCGCTCCGGGCGAAGCGGTCGGAATGCCTGTGCTCGAAGCAGCGATGGACGAGTTGGCGAACGAGGCTGGCATCGATCCGGTCGAATTGCGGCTGAACAATATCCCCGACGAGCACCCTGCAACCGGCCGGCCCTTCGGCTCGCACAAACTCGCCGAATGCTTGAAACAGGGTGCGGAAGCGTTTGGTTGGGACAGCGGCCCGCGCAAACCGCGCCACACCCGCAAGGGAGAATGGTGGATCGGCACCGGTATGGCCAGCGGCGCGCGCGTCCATAATGTCGGCGAGGCGAAGGCGCGAGTGACATTGCAGCCCGATGGCACCGCGCTGGTCGAGACCGACATGACCGATATCGGGACCGGGACCTACACCATTCTCGGCCAGATAGCGGGCGAGATGCTGGGCCTGCCTCAGGACAGCGTGTTGACCGAATTAGGCGATACGCGCTTCCCGCGCGGGCCTGGTTCGGGCGGCAGCTGGGGCGCGGCCTCGGCTGGTTCGGCGGTCTTCTTGGCCTGCGAAGCCTTGCGCGAGGATATTGCGGAGAAGGTCGGGCAACCAGCGGACGCGCTCGCTTTCAAGGATGGTGAAGTGTCTTGGGATGGCGGCTCCGCCAGCCTTGCCGACGTCATGAATGGCGACACGCTCGCCAAGGAAGGACATTACGAACCCGGCGATGTCGCAGAGGATTATACCGCTGCCAGTTTTGGCGCATTCTTTGCCGAGGTCGCAGTCAATCGCTGGACCGGCGAAACGCGCGTTCGCCGCATGACCGGCGCATTCGGTTTCGGACGCGTGCTCAACGCCAAGACCGCCCGCTCGCAATGTCTGGGCGGCATGGTCTGGTGCATCGGTAGCGCGCTGACCGAAAGTCTGCTGTTCGACCCGACCGACGGGCATCTGGCGAACTGCGATCTCGCAGAATATCACGTTCCGGTAAATCGCGATGTGCCCGACTTGGAAGTCATAATGGTCGAAGAACGCGATCCGGTCGGCAGCCCGATACAGGCGAAGGGCGTCGGCGAGCTTGGTATGTGCGGCGGTGCGGGAGCCATTGGCAATGCGATTTACAACGCCTGCGGTGCACGGCTGCGCAGCTTCCCGATGACGCCGGACAAGGTGCTGGCCGCGATGCCCGATGACTGACGCGGCTCTCGCTCTTTCGCGCGACTTGGCGGCGACCGATAGCGACCACGCTGCGCTGCTGGCCGCCTACCAGCATGGCGTGGCACTTTGCACGATAGTCGGGATAGAGGGTAGCTTTTCCCGCAGATTGGGCGCGCAAATGGCGGTTCTTTCCGATGGATCGACGATTGGCAGCCTCGCCGATGGCTGTCTGGAGAAGCAACTTGCCAGCGACGCCCGCGATGCCAGCGTACCGGTCGTTAAACGCTATGGCAGCGGATCACCGGTCATTGATTTTCGCTTGCCCTGTGGTGGGGGGCTCGATATTCTGGTGGACCCTGCTCCCGACCGCGCTGCCTGCCGTAAGGCCGCGTCGCTGCTGGAGCGGCGCAAACCCGCAATGCTGCCCCTGCCGGAAAATTTTGGTCTCGCTCAGCGGCAGTACAGTCCGGCGTTGAAAATAGCAGCGTTCGGAGAGGGTCCGGAACTCGATGCTCTCGCCGCGATAGGCCGCGCCGCCGGTATCGATATCTCCACGCGAACCGAGCTCAGCGCCGTGCCCGATCTGGACCGATGGACCGCCATTGTCTTGCTGTTCCACGACCACGACCGCGAGCGCGACATCCTTGCTCAAGCCGTCCAAAGCGATGCCTTCTATATCGGCGCGCAGGGCGGCGAGAATGCCCGCAACGCTCGCATCATGCAGCTTCTCGCCGATGGAGTTCCCGAAGAGCAAATCGCCCGCATACGCGGCCCCATCGGAAGTGTGCCGGGTTGCCGCACCCCCACGGCGCTGGCGCTTTCGATCTTAAGCGAAGTGGTCGGGCACTATGAAGGGCTCAAGTCCCATCGCTGAGCATGCAGAAGGCGAAATTGCCATCGCAGTTCTGGCGGCGGGTAAAGGCAGCCGGTTCGGTGGCGGTAAGCTGGACGCGGCTTTGCGCGGGAAACCGCTGGGTCGCTGGATTACGCAGAGCGCGGAGCAGGCCGGTTTCTCCCGCCGTATTGTCATCGTCGGTCAGAGTGCCCCTAACTTTATTCAAAATCTCTCCGATTGGGACGTGGTCGAAAATCCAGACGCGGAAGAAGGCATGGGAACCTCCATTGCCGCTGCGGCGAAAGCCGCCCAAGGGTGCACGCGACTGGTCATAGCGCTAGCCGATATGCCGCGCGTGTCAGCAGGGCATCTGCGAAATATCGCCAGCCAGTCAGCTATTGTCTTCACCGCCTATCCGGACGGGCATGCCGGAGTCCCAGCTGCATTTCCGACGCGCTGTTTACCGCGTCTGGCAAAACTCTCCGGAACGAAGGGAGCGGCCTCAATAGGATGGGAGGAAGGCATTCAACTCTTTCCACCTCCCGATTACGGCGAGTTGGACGATGTCGATACGCTCGAGGCGCTGGAGCGCCTGCGGATCAAGCCTTGATGCTGACGTGAAGTCGAAGCGATGCCGGGTGCGTCGAATGCCGACTATCCATCACATACCTACCGCAAGCAACCGATCCTCTTTCGGCCCAATTCTGTTGAAAAACTCGCCCCCGGCGTTTGGCCGGGCGCTTTCGTGAAACAATGATTCAATTATTCCACCAAATATGAGGGAGCATTGCGCCGCGAGATCGCGCTTGATTCTTTTGTTGCTCGCAAAGATGGCCGAAGGAGTTTTTCAACAGAATAGACCCATATGCAGACCTAATTTGGCCCAGTTCCTTTGAGTATGATATCCGCTACGTCTGCCGGCCGATCCCAGATGGAGTAATGTCCACTGCCCTCGATGCAGTGGAATGTAGCCTGCGGGAAAGCAGCACGAGAACGGGGCGCTTGGCGCGGAGGACAAAGTCGGTCCTTTTCGCCCCAAGCGATGGCCACGCGGCCAGCCTGGGGAGACGCCGGGCCGCTTTGTGCCGGACCGCTCGCCAGATCCTTGATCAAAGGAACCACCGTTTCCGTCTCGGCAAACGACACGAGTTCCTCTTCCACCATCGTTTCATCGAGAGCCCAAGGCCGCGCCGAGAGTTGAGAGAGCAACGCGGTTCTGGAAATTGACGAGCTGCTCAAGGTTCCGAGCTGGCCCTTTAGCGTGCGGAGCAATTTGGTCGAGGCTGTCAGCGTCCACTTGAAATAGGTCCGCTCCCATCCGCGCCAGAAACCGCCCGGATTCAGCGCGACGACGTTCCCGACGCAGCCGCGCCGCGCCATTTCCAGCACCAAGCGCCCGCCCAAGGAGAAGCCAACGACATCGATGGAACCGAAGCCTTCTTGCTCGATATAATCCTGCAAGCTGTCGGCCAAACCAGCAAAGGTTCCGCTGTCAGAACGGGCGGCAGTCTCGCCATGTCCGGGCAGATCGATGGTAATCACTTCCCGGTGGTGATTAAGCAGCGGCACAATCGGCGACCAGGATTGGCCACTTCCCCCCAACCCATGAACCATCAGGAGCTTTGACCCGCTTCCTGTGGTGCGCGATTTGATCTCGTTTGTCATTGTCATTCTAACGCTGCTCTCACTCAAGGTGCCAGCTATTGCCATAACCTGGCCGGAAGAGTGCATGCAACCTCAGCGCATGGTCTTTGACGCGCTAAGCAATCCCATTCCGCGATGATCACCGGACAGAGCTTTATAGATTTAATACGGGTGTGACCATGTGTGAGCGCAGATAACGAATGGCGGCTTACCACGAGCCTATGGATGAAAGCCGCCGGTCCGCAATCGGCCCACAAACGGACTTAGTTTGGCCCCGTCCCTGCGAGTATGATGTCCGCAACCTCTCTCGGTTTGTCCCAGATCGAGTAGTGACCGCTTCCCTTGATGCAATGGAACGAGGCCTGGGGAAACGCGGCGCGCGCCCGCGGCGCTTGGCGCGGCGGGCACAGGCGATCCTTGTCACCCCACACAATTGCGACGCGGCCAGCATGCGCCGACGCAGGTCCTGACTGTGTCGGGCCACTTGCCAGATTTTTGATCAACGGAACAACCGTTGGCGTTGTGGCAAACGACACGAGTTCCTTTTCAACCATAGCCTCGTCGAGCGCCCACGGCCTTGCCGACAGTTGCGCGAGCAGCGCTGTTCGCGAGACCGATGATTTGCTCAGCACTCCCAACTGGCCCTTCAGTGCATGCAGAAGCTTTTTCGAAGCAGTCAGCGTCCACTTGAAATAGGTTCGCTCCCAACCGCGCCAGAACCCGCCCGGATTGAGTGCCACGACATTTCGGACGCAGCCCCGGCGCGCCATTTCGAGCACCAGTCGCCCGCCTAACGAAAAACCAACAATGTCGGCATCCGTGAGCCTGTTTCTCTCGATGTATTCCTGCAAGTCGTCGGCCAAGCCTGCGAAGGTCCCACTGTCGCCGCGCGCGGCTGTGGCACCATGGCCGGGCAAGTCGATGGTGATAACTTCCCGTTCTCCAGTTAGGAGGGGAATGATTGGCGACCAGGATCTGCCACTTCCACCCAAGCCGTGAACCAGAAGGAGCTTCGACCCGCGTCCTTGGGTGTTCGTTTCGATTTCGATGCTTTTGTCCATATTGATGGGACACTACCTTATTACGTCATGGGTTTCCATCGACTGTGGATCGCAGTGGAACTTCCAGAAGGGCCGGCGTCAGGTTAGGGCTGCCGGCCGAAAGTCTGCTTCGCGCATCCGGCCGCTCCTAAGCGGACCGACCACTTCCGGCCCAACTTCCAGTCATGCAAAATTCAGCCAGGACCCCGGCATGAGATCTGCAAATTTTGCTTTTTGATCCGAAGTGGCGCCAAACACTATTACGGCCAACGAGAATGGCGTCGCTTGGGCCTTCCCAGAAATGTCTTCAAATTTAACTCGACCTTGCAGCGCAAATATGTCGGCCTTCTTCATGACCGTGTCATGAAAGAATTTGGAGTCAGGCCGAAACGGGACAAGGCACATTACTGAACGGATATTGCCTTCATTCCACTGATGATAAGCACGTTTGAGCCAGGTGAGTTGATCCGAATATGGTGGATTTACAAATGCAAAGGAGCCGGTCCATTCGTCACGAAGACCATCATCGCCATCGCTCAGCAAAAATTTCCGGCGCGCTATCACAGGACTTTGCTCGTGAGCGCACGGATCAAGATCGACTGGACCGAACGCGCTGTATACATGCTCCATGAAACTGGCAGGCGTAAAGCGGCTGTCTCTGTCCAGTTTCGCGGCTTGCGACCAATACACTCGTTCCGGCGCTCGACGCTTCGCCTTCGGCGCGAGAATTGCCAGAAGCTTCAGAACACTAGCAATTGTCCCCGCGCCGTTCTCGATGGACTTGATAGTCGCCCGTGACATACCGGATTTTACCGCCAGCGCATTGACGGAAAGTGACAGCTTCTCACGTCGATTGCGAAGTTGCTCGGGAACTGTTCTTCCAGGCCCCACGCCTGCGAGCTGAAATTCCAGCGCTTGCATTGCTTTGATAAGCGACGCGAGAGATCCGATCCCTTTCTCGAGGCGCTTGATGGTCTGGGCATCTGCTCCAATTCGATTGGCGAGAGTTTTTTGCGACCACCCCATCGAACGCCGTGCCTTCTGAATTTCATTGAGCAACATGTGACCCCTTTACGGGTCATATTCTATACAGCACCATGGAACGTTATGATGTGTTCAATTCAGGGACAGCCCGTCCTTCTTAAATCGAAGCAGTATCGACGATCACGCCCTCTCGATCGACATAACAGCGAACGATCGTTCCATCCTGAATGCGCCGCACGGCTTCAGTGACCATATCCGGGGTAGCGTAGAACCATTCACGCGGATGGACGGCTTTGCCGAATCGGTCCGTGATGGCGATATCAGCGCGCACCGGTTCGAAGAAACGATGCAGCAGACCCTCCAGCTTGGTGCGGTTTATGTTGTATAGGGTGAAGCTGGTCACGATCGTTGCTGGGGCCAGAAGGAACGTTGCATCATTGGCAGCGTCCGCCACCCGGCGATGTACATCACCACCGGTTACACCGATTTTGATAATCCGGTCAGCTTGTGGCACAATTGCAGGATCGTTGGAAAGCGTTCGCGCGACATAGACATGGCCCGTCTGCACATCGGCCTCTTCCAGTTCCGGTTTGAATAACGGTCCCGCGACAGGATCGGTAATGCGCCGCCCATTCTCGTCATTGTACAGGGCGGAGGCAAAGGACCGTAGCAAGGGATCCCCTTCAGTTCCATTGTCGTAAATGACCCGTAAACGGCGGTTATTGTCGCCTGTGCTATCGCGGAATGGTTCGCCAGCCTCGGCAACATAGGCCGTCTGGCCACGGACAATGAAAAACTGGCCGGCATCGATTTCCTGCTCTCGAGCAAAAGGCCTGGCCATCCTGCGTCTTGCGGTCAGATCCGCTGCTGCCGCTTCGAACAGGGGCCGGAACGTGTCGAAGTCCGAACACGATTTACGTCCTGCAATATAGTCTGGCGCATCCACCGCCTTGCGTGTCGATACATTGCGCAGCGTGAATATCGGATCGTCATCCAGCATTGCGTCGTCGAGAATGTCGTCAATTGCAACGGGCGGGGAATCCTCGACTGGTTGAAGCAAAGCGCCCATCTGTGCATCGTTATTCGCAACGCGGCGCGCCTTGGTCGCCAGCAACCTTTCGGTGAAGTCGCGTTGCGCTTCCAAATCTGGCGGTCGCCCATGTGCTTCGATGAATGCCTCGACCGCCTGAAACACCTCGCCAGCTTCGCCGTGTTCACTTCGGGTTGCGGCCGGAGCGACGTCGAGCAGGCCGAATGCATCCTCTCCGCCAAGCACGTCATCGAGCGTCGCACGCGCCATCAGTCTATCGCCGCGCCCATTGCAGTCAGGCTGTCATCAACTTGCCGCCTGCGCTTGGCGGCTTTCAGCCATTCAAGCGCTGCGCCGAGCCGTTTTTCCAGCTCATCACCCGATGCCGCGTTAGGCGGCCTATCGTGCTCGCGCCGAAACCGTTGGATTCGTGGCCATAGTGCTAAGGCCTCTTCTTCGGTCATCTGAACGCGCTGTCCCGCAATCGCGCCATGTATTCTTGATAGCGTCGGGGAATCCATCCGCTTCGATAGAACCTCATACGCCTGCTGGAACGGATTGATGCTATCGATCAGATCGACGGACAGGTCAGAGATGTTTACGAACCGGCGGACCAGATCGACGAAGCGGGTTGCGCCATTCGCGCCATCGCTCGCTTCATCTCTAGTTGCTTCACCGTCTGTGTTGCCCTTCACTGCCGCTTCATCCTCCAGCGCCAGCCGGTTGGTTTCAGCGACGATAGCCATCCCCGCAACGAGGTGCTCTCGCACTTCCTCGACTTCGCCTTCGCCTAGATAGGGATAGCGTTCCTCCATCACCTTCGGGATCAGCACCTGATTGACGACTTCCGGCGCGGTCGCGTCGTCTGCCAGTGCACGGCTGACGATGCGTGGATCCTGACACACCGCGGCGAGCAGGTCGTTCATATCCTCCGCCACGATACGGCGCACATTTTCGGTCGATGGTTCGTGCAGGCCCTTGATCTCTACATGAACCTCGCCCGTTGTGTCATCGACCCGGACGGAACCTTCGTCGCTGCCACCTTCTGCAAAGCCCCCCTCTTTTTCGATCGGGCGGGTGTGGAAGCGAAAGCGCGGGGCCATCACCTGTTCCATCAGCAGGCTGGCGGTGATGGCTTTCAGCATATCGTTCACCGCCGTCACCACGGCACCCTGTTCGGCCAAGGGTTCGGCGATAAGATTGGTGAACTGTGCGTGCGTTTTGTCGAGTGCATCACGGGTGGCGCGGCCGATGATCTGCACCACCTCGGTGAGGCTGGAGCGATAGCCCACGGTAAGCGCATGTTCGCACCACGGCCAGTCGAACCCTTCTTTCGCCATGCCCAGCGCGATGATCATATCAAGGTCGTCGCGATCCTTCATTGCCCGCAACGATGCCACCACCTTCTCGCGTCCCGGACCGTCATCGACCAGGTCGGCAATGAGCAGAATACGGCCATCGGCGCCTCGGACACGCGCGAAGCCGGTCGCCTCGTCGGTATCGAGATATTCGCCCAGCACGCCGAGAATGTCGTTCACCTCGTCATACTTCGCCTTCACGCTTTCGGCGGCGTTGACGTTGGGAATGTGGATGATGGTCTTGAGCGATGGGTCCAGCACCTCCCCGATCGCGTCGAGATACACACCTTGATAAAAATGATATCCGATGCCGAGGGTTTTCAGATGCGTGTAACCGTCGAGCTGTTCGTAGTAGGTGTAGGTCACCCGTTCGAACCGTTCCTCGTCTTCCGGGCGCATGACCGCGAACTGGTCGCCGCGGAAATAGCTGCCGGTCATGGCGACGATCTGGGTCCGGTCGCGCTCCAGCAGGCCGCGCACCAGTTCGCCCAGCCGGTTGTCCTGATCGGCGGCGGCATGATGAAACTCGTCGATTGCCAGCAATGTGCCATCGAATGCCCCTGCCCCGAACCGTTCATAGGCGAAGCGTAAGGTTGAATGTGTGCATAGCACCACCCGGTCATCGCTGCGCAGGAATTCACCCAGCGCATCCACCTTGCCGCGCGAGCCCATATCGCCGTTGCACAGGTTCCAGCGGTCCTGCACCGCCCAATCGGTGAAGAAGCCGTGATCGGTGAGCGTCGTGCTATCGAAGGAGGCGCCGATTGACTTTTCCGGCACGGCGACGATGGCCTTGGCCACGCCCTGATTATGCAGCTTGTCGAGCGCGACGAACATAAGCGCGCGCGATTTGCCGGATGCGGGCGGCGCCTTGACCAGCAGGTGCCGCGCGTCCCGCTTTTCCCATACGCGAGCCTGCATGGGCCGCATGCCGAGCTCGTCTGGCCGCTGTGACGCGCCGGACCTTGTATAGGTCATCTCGACGACATTGGTGGGACCAACTAGCGGGGCTTTTGCCGGGGTATCGGCGCTTTCGGATGTCATTGGGCAGGCTCCTCGTCGAAGGCGAACTCGGCCGCGACCTCTTCACCCTTCTCCGCCGCGATCATGCGGGCGTATCGGCGGAACAGATGGTTGAGCCGGTCAGCATCGGAGCGGAAGGGGCGGCCGGTATAGATACGCTCCAGCGTGGCATCGTTGGCATCGTGCGCTTCGCGGAGGATGTCCGGCATTTTCTTCGGATCGTAGAGCTGCGCCAGCGTGCCGCCCGCCTCCGCGCGTGCCAGCAATATGTTCTCGGCGCACGTTGTCAGACGATCCTTGTCGGCATCGGTGAGCGTGGGCACGGGAAAGGTGTGCCAGCCCATGGTGTTAGAATAGCGAAAATCGGTTTTCAGCTTGCCGCACACCGTTTCGATCCACAGCAGATGCAGGCGCGACGCGATGAGGGAGAGGGTCCAGAGCGGGGCGTCGTATAGGGCGAAGGCATTGTCGGAAATGATTTCGCTGGACGTAAGGTAATCCACTGGGAGGTGATGACGACGTTCGGATGATACCTTCGGAACGACTATGCTGCTTTGCCTGGCAACGCCTTGCACTTGTCTAAATCGATGAGGATATTTTGCGTAACCACGGGTTGATTCAGCCTTACTATCTAAGCGCATTTTGGCTACATCTGACAAACGTAACGCTATGGGCTCGATACCCCTCGCACTTTCTAATTCGTCGTCGGTGATCCAAAGGCAGTGGCGCTCGACTCCCTTAATTACCTCTTGAGAGCCGACAAATCGGCGTAAAAGCTTTTTGGCTTCGGGATGGGCTGCAAGCAAGGTAGCGCGTTCTTCCGGAACCAAGATGAGGTTTCCGCCATCACTTGGCTTGTTACCCCACAACATCGGTGGAACGTTCGAAAGTGGTTCGGATCGGTTCTCGACATACAAATCCGGTCCAGCCACTAAATACGCATTGATGCGTGGCACGTTGCGAGAGACGCCTTCATCATACAACGTCGCGCTATGTCCACTGTCGCGACCGATCCCTACAATCACGCACATCACCGCCGCGGCGTGTGCTGCGCTGTTCGCCCATTTGAATGACAAATGCGCGAAAGAGATGGCAAGGCCATCGGCGAGAACTGCTGGCCAGAGCATGGGAACTAGCTGACCCTGGCAGATCGAGTTGGTTGCCACGAACGCGCAATGGGCGTTCGGCACTTCGCGCAGATAATCGGAACCTATCAGGAACCAGCAAGCCACCAAGTCCATCGACTTCCACGTCCGTGTCCGTCCTTCGAACACTGCGCGGACATCCGCTTTCTGTTCTTTCGTCTGATAGGTGAAGCCAAGATACGGCGGATTGCCCACGATGAACGTTTCCGCTTCCTCGTCCGGCACTTCCTCCTCGCCCATCGCTTCGTAATCGCTCGCCAGATCGACCATCACGCGGCGGTTGCGCTTGATCGTTGGCGGCGGGCAGACGTCGGTCCAATCCATTCGCAGCGCGTTGCCACGCACG
The DNA here is from genome assembly GCA_049682975.1 of Pontixanthobacter sp. GTDB lineage: Bacteria > Pseudomonadota > Alphaproteobacteria > Sphingomonadales > Sphingomonadaceae > Pontixanthobacter. Next base: position 11,626 of record JBAUIN010000185.1, read on the forward strand.
ATGCGACCGCTATCGGTCAACGGCAACGCCGGCGGGGCCGCGCCGAACAGATCGCCATGCCGCGCATCCATCTGATACTTCGCAATCCACAGCGACAGCCGCGCTGTCTCCGCCGCGAAATCGCCGATCTCGATGCCGAAGAACTGGTCGAGGCTTACATGGCTCCAGAGCCCCGGGGTCTGCCCGGTCAGGTCGCGCAACCGCTCCAGCACGGTGCGCTCCACCGCGCGTAATTCCTGATAGGCGATGACGAGAAAGTTGCCCGATCCGCAGGCAGGATCGAAAACGCGTATCTTGGACAGGCGGGTCAGGATTGCTTTGAGGCGCGCCTTCTCCCGGCTGGCGTCGGCCAGTGCCGAACGCGCCGCCTCCGCCCGCAGATCGTCGAGGAACAGGGGGTCGAGCACTTTGAGGATATTAGGGACGGATGTGTAATGCAGCCCGGTCTCGTGCCGGTGTTCCTTGTCCACGATCACCTGGATCATCGACCCGAAGATATCCGCGTTGATATCGCGCCAGTTGAGGTTCGCCGCCGCGTCGCACAGGATGCGGTATGCTGTGCGGTTGAAGGTAGGCACCTCCACCGCATCGCGGAACAGTCCGCCGTTTACATATTCGAACGCCGTAGCCCAATCGGGCATCGCGTCCCGCTGTGGCCCAGGCGCCGTGCTCATAGCGGTAAAAGCGGTGGTGAGCAACGCCGCCATCTCCTCCCCCGCATGACCGCCACGGTCCGCAATGGTGCGGGCGAACAGATCTTGCGGAAAAATGCCGGTGTCTTCTGCAAACAGGCAGAAGATCACGCGCGTCATGAACAGGTGAAGCGCATGGCGTTTCTCGTCGCCGGCCCATTCCGGGTTATGATCGATCAGCGCATCATGCAGCCGTTTCAGCCGAACCGAGGCCTTCACATCGACAGGGTTCTCTTCCGCAGCCTTGAACCGCGAATAGCCCGCGACCGGCAGGAAGATGCCGAATTGATTGCCCAGTTCCTCGAACGGGAAGAAACGCGTATCGTCCTCTGTGCGGTCGCGCGTGGCAATTTCCGTTCCGTCGGTCGCGAGAAGGAAGCGGACCTTATGCTTGGTGGTGGCTGCACTTTCTGCGAGCCTGTTCAGCGCTGCTTCCACTTCACCGGGAGCGCAAGTGAGCACATGCATCTGGCGGCGCCACAGGGTTCCGCCATCAAGATCGGATGCGTTGCCCGTGCCCTTGGTGATTTTCGTAACGGTCACCTGTGGGGCACCGTAGGCAGCGAAAAGCGAAGTGGCGAAGGTCTTATGATCGTAGGGAGCAGCCGCCAGATCGGCCACGCCCAGCTCAATATCGTCAATATTCATGATGGTTTGCGCTCTCCCCTAACACCCTGCTTTATAGGCTTTCACAAATATCAAAAGTGAAGTTTGGGGGCGGTCTATGATTTGCTGGGTAACAGACCGCCCCCCCTTTTACCTAAATGAAGGCTTAAGCCGCTTGTTGGAGCCGCGCCGTGATGCCAGCCAGCAGTTGCTCCTGTTCCCGCCGCAGGATCGGCGCTGCTATCGCATCAGGTCGCTGGCGCAAATATCCCTCGATCAGCGCATAGGTTGCTTCCGGGATATGCACACAGGGGCTACCTTGTATCTTCTTCCATGCCACAAATGCGATAGCGGTCAGCAACGTATCCAGTTCGCAATGCTCGCGGCCAAGCTGCCAGTTTCCGGTCCGGAACGGCAGGTCCGGATTGGCCTTGTCGCGCAGCAGGGCAACCGGGAAGCCAAGGCGGAGCAGGAGTTCCGACAGATGGTGCCAGGTTTTTCCGTATCCCTTCATAACGCTGCCGAGGTCCAGATGGCTTTGCTCCGCACGGCGTGGGCCAAACGATTGCACAAGCTGAGGCGGCAGTGAAAGGTCATAGGACATAGCGGCCAATTCGATGACCTTCATATCCATGGCTTGGCCACCATAAGAGACAAGCGGATTGTCAGCGCATTGCCGGAGGTCGTGAAATACTGCCTGCAACATAGCGCCTTCGCCTTGCTGTTCCGTGGTCCAGCTACGAAGCTTGCCAACCGTGATCTTTCCAAGGTCGTCGATACCGATATCAAGCAACGCCACCATTGTGAGCCGTCGCGCTCCAACCCGTGTGCGATCGCAGCGCTTGTCGATGCTGCGGTACGCCTCGTCCAGATAACGGTCGAATACCATCTCGGTATCGATGACTGTATAGTTTTTCATGCTTTTTTCCTTTCAGCCAGAATGGCCGCTTCCCACCACCTTCAGAATGAAATCACTCTCTGCTCGTCCAGCACGCGCCATGCTTGAAACGCCGCGAGCAAGGCTTGCCGGTCAGGGTCCGCGCCAAAGCCTGCGCTTACCCAGGCCGCCCAGATTGCCTGCGCGCGGTCCGGGACCAGTCTGGCTTGTTCGATCTGCGGCGCGTCTGGCGCTGCGATCGAAATTGAATAGTCGGCTGCGTATGCGCGCAGCGCGTTTTCGCGCATTCGCACGATCTGATGCCTTTGATTGCGAGGCTCGAATGGGAAATGCAGTGCCGTCTGATGCCGCAGCCAATGATGGCCCGGCTGTCGTCCGCGTCGCCCCGACCGCTTGAACGGCTGCGCAGACACCCAGTATGTATCAGGGTGCAGCAGTCCGAAAATATCGGCGAATGGATCGCCACCCGCGTCCGGCGCGTAGACCTTATGATGCCGAGTGAACGAAACATCGGTTCCCGGCTGAAGAATTACTTCCAGCGCTCCGAACGCGTGAATGCGTGTGCGTCCATCACCTGCCGTTGGATAATGGACGTGTGCGAAAGCGATTACCCTTTCAGGATGTGCGTAGATTGGGCGTAACCGGGGCACGATTGCCTCCCTTCAATGCGAAGCGGGCGCCATCCAAAGATGCCGCCCGCTGCTGGTTGTCTGTTTGTGAATGATGGCGAATGCGCGCGAAGTGACGCATTACATCCGCTATCGACGTGACCGGTTATCCGATGGTGCTGGTTTCCCAGATTCCATCATTGATTGGCTCGAATGCAGCGACGGCCTGTGTCAGCTTTGCTTTGCCGCGTTCCACTGCCCCTTCGATACCTTCCGACGGCAAGCATGGTGTCTTTGTCAGGACATAGCGATCGTTGACAAAGAACAGGCTTGTGCGATCCTTCGACACCAGAACCAACGCCTTGTCGTCCTGCGGACGCGCGACCTCGACTGGGAAGATTTCGACGCCGACGGCGTTGCGGTGGATTACCACCAGCTCGAACGGTTCCGCGCTGCCCTCCTTCCACAGTGATATCACCGTATCATGGCGATTATCAACGGCTTGGTGAGCCAGCCTCACGAACGAGCCGTCACTTACATTATCGATAGCGGCAAACAGCAGGGCAGCAGTGACGTTTGGCCCGTCAGGGACGCTCATCTCGGCACGCAGCACGCGCGTGAAAGCCTCGCGCGGACATACGCCCGCCGCGGTCTGGGTATTTATCATGTTGTATTCCTTGATTGCGGTGACGACATGTTGGTCGGAGCAGCCTTTTTCCATTCCAATGGTCTGCTCGGTTCCAACCTTTGATCGTTCAGTCCGGGCGGGCCTTTCTGGCCGCCCGTCTCGTTTGATCATTGATACCGGGTGTGCCAGGTGACGTTCGACTGGCGAGGTCGCACCCTCGCGTTGTTGGCGTGAAGCCATGCAAGCTCGGCAGCCGTCGACTGATGAGGAAGCTCCCGCCACCAAAACCGCCTGATAGGATTCCACCGGTATCCGCGGCTTTTAAGATGACCGCGCTGGTCGTAAGCGGCATCGATCGCATCGATCCGGACCGTAGGTTTTGCTGCATTTGCCAATGCTTCGGCGATGACCGTGCGACCATTGGGCAAATGACAATCGAGCAGATTTACAAGTGCTTCGACATCATCCATCGCGCTGTGAGCTGCCAGTGTGAACCGTCCCATCTGATTGACCAGGTGGCCCAGCTTTGCTCCATCGAACCCGCCGTCGAGCCAGTCGACATCAGCTAGGGTGCATGCCCAAGGCAGATGATCTATGTTCGGCAGAAGGCGCTCCACGAATTTTCGGTCGAAAGCCGCATTGTGCGAGATTACAACGTCGGCCGAGCTCATGATGTCGATGAACACGTCAGCGGCTACATGTTTGCCGGTGACATCGATATCGTAGATTCCGGTTAACTTGCTGATGAGAGGCGGGATTGGCCGACCGGGATCGTTCTGCGCTGCGGCCTGCCGCACGACGGAAGTGACATTGCCATCGGCATCGACCTCGATCAACGCCATCGCGATTTCGATCACGCGATCTTCAGCTGGATCCAGGCCAGTGGTTTCGACGTCTAAAACGCAAGCTGTCGTTGCCGCCTGCGCCCCTTCTTGCGGGACTGGCCAGTCTTTAAGCGAGTTGACCCGGTGGAGAAGCATGAGGTCGTCGTATCCCGGTATGAGATAACCGGCCATGGGCGCCACCCTGCGTGCAATTTTACTGCTATTCATAATCTACCTCGATGGTTGCGAAGCAGGCAGAGAGGCTTTTCCTCTCATTAACCAACTTCCCATCAAGGCATCAGCCGGGGCCTTTTCGCACCTAATCTGTCCCGCAGCAGCCGGAATTACGGTTTTCCCGGTAGGGATTCGCGCGACGTGCTGCATTATGGAGGTTAGTCCATTTGCAAACCGCGCGACTGTGTTAGGAATTGCTGGTGTAACGCCGCTTGGCGCTTGATATCGTCCCGATCGTTGGCAGGCAGTTCGACCGGCCATCTGCGCTGCTGAACATCTATCAATGCCGCGAGATAATTGCGTTTGGGCAGTCCCTCGTCGCGAGCCTCAGTCCAAGCTTTATGCTTCTCTTTGGTTTCACGACGTTGGTCATCACCAATGCGGCGCATCATCTCATGCAGCAATCCTGTATTACGCCAACGCTCGATCACCGCGCGGTCTTCTCCTTGCGGAATCCGGTCGATGATGCTGTCCTCGGTCTCCGTATCTTCCTCGCGAACATGCTTGCGTAGAATGGGCCGCATCACCCCCTCGTCTTCCCATTGTTTATGAAGCCGCCGGTTCAGATCCGCCTGAACAGTTGGATGAAGCAGATCAGCTTCGTCCAATCCATATTTAAGCATCGTTCGTTGATTGGGCAGCGCCATCCCCTTGTGGCCTTCCTCCAACGCAAATAGGTCATTCGCGCTGCGCTCCACAAAATCTGCTGCGATCCGATCTGCATCCCGGCTAGGATCACCACGCACCGCTTCATTAGGAACCTTTGGTTCAGTTCCAGATCTGGCTTCGGCTTGATCGAGGAGCGGCATCGATGGTGACGAACCCATATCGTCTTGACGACTTTCGTTGGAATCCATCAACATGCTGCTGACAGCGAGTTCCACGGTCCGGCTAGGTTTGTAGGTTTGCCTGACGTTGCAGTGCAAGGGATTTTTGTTCGAGCTAGGACCAGCTTTCCCTTCGCGCCGTATATCATTCGGAGTTGCACTTGGTTCAGCAGACCTGGTGCCGGTTTCGTTGGTTGTTTTTCCTTGGGCAGGAGATGGGCGATCGTCGTTCGTTTCGATCGGCTTTACCTGAGGCGCATCAATCTGCTCCGGGTCAGGTGCCAGAGCCGGACCGGCGACCGTCGCTTCCCTCGACGTAGGCGAGTCATCTTCTTTACCCACATGTGCCGGCGAAGCTTTATTCGTTACCGGTTCGATTGCATGTTTCTTCTCGTCAGAATGCAAGGTCGTATGGTCTGATATTTCTTGCGCAGCTGAAGTCTTGGGCACCGCGGTCGACGACACGCTTCCAACCGCGACATTAAGCGATGACGATGCCACATCGGAGACCTGAGGTGACGACATTTTATGCTGATTTCCAGCATCATCAGCCGCGGCCAGCTTGTTACGCTTGGCTGCCGCCTCCTCTTCTTGCCACATTCTTTGAGCGATTAATTGCGCCCTTGCTTTTGCAGCTTGTTCGTCTCTTTCGCGTTGAGCCTCGTCCAAACGCTTCTGGGTATTACGTTCGAGCGCATGTTCTACATTGGCAATAATCTGGGGATCATCCCAAAATAGAAGGAAATCTTGTCGATACCGAGGAACATTTACCTTCAGTTCGTAACGGCGTGAGACGGGCTGCGCATCCGGTTCACGCAACTGAAGAGTGCTGGGTGAAGCCAAAAGGCATTCGACAACGTCCGCAACGCTCTTATCCTGTGATTTTTTGATCTTCTGTAGAGCAATCTGATGTGTAAGATATGCGGTATCAGAAATTAGCGATTTCTCACTTTCGTGTTCGAAGGTTATGGGCACGATATGGCCAACCGAGTTTACCCTCAATCGGCGGCGTCCATCGAGCAACCCGCGAGCGAATAGGGCTGCCGGCGGAGGTGATTTTGGCTTTCGGCTTGTCGAATTTACTAACGCGGACGGCGTTGGAATTGGCACAGGTTCCGGTTTGGGTTGATGCGGCGGCGATACCTCGACCTTGGTGACAAGAGGCACTGGTGGTGACGGTACTGCGAGTTCCGGTTCATTCGTCAGCATAGTGCGTATCTTACGTAATGCAGTGGCAGCACGCTTACGCGCGATCTCAGCTTCTTCCGATTTCAGATCAGGAAGTGCGAGCGCTTCGCCTAATTCGTAGTTGAGTTCGAGAATATATTCCTGCGCTTGGTCTTGTGCACGCTTGGCATTCGACGCACGCGATTTTGCGGCAGCAAGCTTCTTGGGCGATGCGGTGCCCAATGCCGCAATGTCATGATCCGCCTTCCTAGCGACCGCCGAATGCCGTTTCATCATCATCGCCGGCCGGGAACGAAGGCGGGCAATATATTCCGATGAAATTTCACTTTCGAAGCCAACCTGAATAGCACGTTCGTGCTGTGATGCGTATTGATCGAGGTCCGCTTCGAATGCCGCGACGCTGGCTGGTGTGCGCCCTTTGATCCGATGAAATTTCGTGCTCAATTTCTGGCGCTGGGCAGAAACCGCCTGCTTGTCCTTAACCTTCTTACGCTCCAGTTGTCCTATGCGATATTTCCAATCGGAACGTTCGTTTTGAATGCCGGTGATCGTGGGAATACCGCGCAGTTCCCGGTCCGACTGGTCTTTGAACAGCTTGGTCTCAGGTGTTTTGTCGATTTCCAGGTCCTTCATGGTCCCTGGGTGCAACCGGGGCATCTTACACGCTTTGCCAAGCTCTTCGTTGATGGATTTGGCCACATGTGCGCGCAGTTCCTTCGGCCAAGCGGCGGATACAACGCGCCGCGATTTCATCTGCCGGAATGGGTGGGTTAATTTAAAGCTTCGCTTGCCAGATTTGTATTTATAAGAGACTTCGAAATCCCACAGCCCTTCAAACGCCGGCGGAAGCGGTGCGCCGTGCGGCCATGCTTCCGTGCGGATTTCCATCTGTCGTTTGATTTTGGGTGGCTCGCGTTCCGGACTTTTCGCCATCACCTCTGCAACGTGCTGTAAATGTGGTGCGAAATGCTTCTCGCGGTCTTGCGTCATCTTTTCTGCTGGCCGAGAATAATACAGGATGTGAAAATGAACATTGTCCGGGTCGTTCATTTCATCCGGCGCGTGCAGCACGGCTATGTATGGCAGGTTCTCTCTTTCGAAAATCCTGCAGATGCTCTTTAACGCGGCCACGCGTTGCACAGGGTTCAGATCTGCCGGAAGCTCTCCCTCGATCCGGTGATAGACTTGGGCGGATGATCCTTGATCGAAACAGGCTGTCTGCGACCATTTCTTGTTATTCTTCTTCCAGCCTGCCCGCTCCAGACATTGGCGAAGCTTGCGCACATCACCGGGCTCGACAACGACCCATTCGCTTAGTTCATCATCGGACGGATTTTCTGACAAAAGCGCATGGGTTTGGTGTGAAGCAGACTGTAAAAGCGACTTATCGACTGCATCGCGAACATCAGACGGAAGCTCAGCATCCAATATCAGTTTGCGGAAAAATTCCGGATTGCCGCGGACGTTGAGCTTCATCGCCTTTAGCCTAGTATCGCCACAGGCGACGCGTTCGTTCGCTTCCATCTTCTCATGAAAGTCTGCGCGGATCTTTGAATCAGTGCTGATATTGGAAAGAACCACGGCATTTCCATCGAGGGCCTCAGGAGCGCCGTCGCGTTCGAGGTAACGCTCCTGACCGGCCGCGCCGATGGCAGCTTGCATGGGTATACTTGGCACTGCGTTTTCGCGGTTCAAATAATCGTCGTGATGATCCGCAGAACCCAGTTTCCCGTCGTCGATCGATGAAGCATGGACGACGGTGTTGCGCATGTGAAATGTCGTCCTTCCGTCTTGTGCGGTTGGCCGACCCTTTCGTGAAACCGGCACGCCTATGGATTTGGTCGCTCGCTGCTTTTTCTCCGATGGGCCTTTTTGAACGCGCCTGGCGTTACCTCCCACGCGTCCGGTTATATGCTCGTCGCCAATGACATTCTTATCATGCGATAGCTTGGTGATGAGGATGTTCGATGCGGTAATCGCCTTCGCGATTTTGCTTTCCGCATAATCGGCGAGCTTCCGCGTTTCGGCAGACATGGTGCTGTATGATGTCGAGCGGCCAACGCGTTTCATAATGAGTTATTTTGAACGAGGCGGATTTAATTTCAACCTTATTCATTACGAATTTGATTATTTCCAATTGGAAACAATCCTCAATCACAAACGAAGATCTTCGTAAAAACTGTATACCAACTTTGATAAAGCGAAGCCGCAAGAAGGTATGAAAACAACGTGCGCATATCTTCTTGCTGAATTGCGCCTAGGAAAATAAGCGACCTACCTAGTGCCTATATAAGATAACGAATAGCGATAGAGATTTGATAGCGCAATGAAAGTCAGAATATTTTCATTGCAGATAAGATGATAAGATTGTATCATCAATTCTGCGCTAACGACCTGGCTTCACACTCGTTTGATGACAAGCGCTTATCACAGTTCAAGCTTTGAGAGGCATATGCATAAGATCAGCCGAATACATCCAACGAGAAAAATGGCTGAATTGCCATGGCGAAATCGTGCGCATCAGTTCGTTCTGACGGCGCCCGAAAGCGGCACGGAAACTACGACGGAAGACTACGCTGAGGCGGTTGCTATGGTTAGGGCAGGGCACTCGATCCGAATGTCCGATGGTAGACATACGGCGACCTTTGTTACGCCCGCTTCGTTGACCTTCACCGAAGCGCTAGGCGTGCCGGTTGATCGGCTTTGGTTCTACACCATGCCCAGGCCAAGGTTCTCGCGCGAGGCGCTGAAAGAAGATATCCGCGATGCACTTGCAGGATTGGCGTTGGAGACCTTTTGGCTTGCTGGCCAGAAAGCGGCGGACGCGTTTTTAGGCACCGCGTTCGATAAGAACGATGTTGATGGCTTGAAAGCGTCCGTCGATCTTGATCGATACGATTTCGCCCACATTGTCTTGACTGCGTACGATAGCGCTTTCCGGACAGGACGGGATCGATCACTCGACATCGATGAACGCGAGCGATTGGCCAGCAATATTGCCGCTACATTTTCCGGTGCGAAGCGACGGGTGGTAAATCCAGTCGATCTGCCCAGCAGTGCCATTCGACAAACCATGTTGTGCGCACACTGGCGCCCGCTCATTTTCGAGGGCAAACTGTTTGATGATGACCTGGTGGCCTATAGTCCGGTCACCCGTCTGGCGATCCTGACCTCAACGACCGAAGCTAGCGTAAGAAACGCCTTGTCGAAACGGCAGGTCAAGCTGCCGGTGCGGTCGCAAGATTACGAATCCACGATTGATTGGTTGCAAGGTGCACACGGGTTTGCACCTTTACGGCAGGACGAACGCCATATATCGGGGTAATCCGCTATATAAATGCACCGGTTGAGCTACAAAGTCGGCTGTTGGGCCGGGAGGAGACTGTCCGGTTTCGGAAAGCAAGCCCCAAAAAGCAGACGGTCAGCGAGTCCGCTTCTATGAAAGCTCCAGCCCTCTGTTGCGGACGTTCAGCGCACTCCCATAAACTGGCAATCGAAGCCCAAAGTAGCGTGAAGGGGCAGAGGTTTGCCGTTCGGCCATTTCGGCCTCAAACCGCCCAGTTGCCCCGCGACCTGGACATCCAGTTCGACAGCTTCATAGTTGTCCTCAGTGTCATCTAGTCCGAAGCAGTCTCACCGATCTTCTCGTCCGCTACCGTGATCATTTCCTGGAGCGCCTTCACGTGCTGCTGAAAGGCCCGTCGGCCCTTAGACGTGAGCGCTGCCCAAGTTCGCCGGCGGCCGTTCCGGGGCGCTTTCTTGATCGATACATAGCCCGCTTCTGACAGTGTCGAAAGATGTTTCGAAAGAGCCGAGTCGCTCACCTCGACGACGTCTCGAATGACCGAGAATTCGGCTTCGTCGGCGCGGAGAAGAATTGCTGCGATCTGCAGGCGCGCGGAAGCGTTGAACATCTCGTCGAGACCCACGCTCATAACCTCCCTTCACGCACATCTCCGCGATACACCCGTTCCCAGATCCAGCTGAGTCCCGCTGTCCCGAGAGCGACGATTGACAACGTCACCCAGAACCATGGATCGTCGGTCGGGTCCTCGAACTGAGTGAGGACGATGACCAGCGCGGATAGGTTCAGAACGATGATCGCGGCTACGATCCACACGGTCCTGCCTCGTTGATATCCGCTCACGAACATGCCGTGGCGCTTCTTATCGTCCCGGACAATCAACAACATCAGGACCATTGCCGTCACGAAGACCACGGCTGCGACATTACGAGGGAGAGCTACTGCCGCGACCATCAGCGTCATGAGCAATCCACCGGCAAAATGCCTCCAGATCGGCCACCTCATTCGTCTCGCCAGACGATCATTCGTGGACTCGAGAGCTGCCAGTGCGTCCCGTGGATCCTCAGAGTTGTTCATGTGCTTGCCTCCGTCTCGACAACCGTAGCTGCTCCTGCCGGCATTGCTGGCAAAGCCCCCTCACTCGCCTCGGCACTTGCACGTCGCCTAGCCAGATACTGGGAAACCAAAGGCCTGATCACCAAGCCGATCATATCGATGAGCACGTGCATCGCAATTGGCTTGATGATGGATCCGTTCGAGAGATAGAACCAAAAGAAGAGCGCACCCATCGCACTGGTCGCGAGAACGCCCTTCCAACCCTGATACCAGTGCGCCAATCCGAATGCCGCGATCGAGATCATCAGCGACGCCGATATTGATCCAGTAGCTTCCAGCACCAACAGCGGGAGGGCGACGCGATAGAAGATTTCCTCGCTGATGCCGGCATTCAAAGCCAGAGGAATGCAGGATGCCACCTCCTTTCCGTTGCGCGGCAGGAGAGCTTCAATGTCGCCGACCACCGGTTGTGACATCTTCATCAACCGCCGACGCCAGACCACGGCCGTGATGGTAAGGCCTAGAAGCAAGCCAATGGCCATTCCGAGCACCGTTTCAAAGCTGGAACCTTCGGGTTCCGAAACTCCCTCGAAGGGAGCGATCAATGGCGCGAATTCAACGGGCAAGGAGTATAGTGAGTCCAGTCTCCCGAAGGTCAGCAGCACGGCTAACCCACCGACACCGAAAAGCGCCATCGGAACGAAAGTCCATCGGCGGTAGAAGCGCACCCGGTCCGCGCTGGAATCAAACTTCTTGAAAGCTGCGTAGTCGCGCGCATCGCGCCAAGACATCCACGCGAGCCCGCCCAGCACGACCAGAAGGACCAAACTGTCTACCAAATCCATTGCCAAACCCTCACTTTCCTCGAAGGAAAATGACTAGGTGCGACTTTCCTTCGAGGCAAGTCAAAACTTTCCTCCTGGGAAAATGAACTGCACGCTACAGTGCGCGGGCAACCTGATGGCAGGAGATAAGCGGGGGTTCTGAAGTAAGGCTGGTTCTTTCAATCGTTACCGATCGACAATTATCAGTCGCGACGTCCGCTTTCGAAAGCTTGTTCGATGATCATCTCTTGACCAAAATGAGGGCGCAAAGCTGCCTCGAGCATGCCGATCTTTGGCACGCCGCGACCTGCGCAAAAATCGAGCAGAGGTGAATTCAGTGCTCCAACCTTCCGCCCGCACGTCCGCCACCCATACCTGGGTGACCGGAGCAAATCCATTTCGCGCCTTGATAGCATCGGTCCAGAAACGCCCATTAAACGTTTCTCCATGCTTTCCGTCGTAATGATAATTGATGAGGTTACCCGTCGGCGCCGCGTCCGACGGGTGAATTGTGTAGCGGCTTTGCTTGATGAGCGATGGCACGCTATTGTCGGCGTGTCCGATCCTGGTGGGGATGCCACCAGCTAGCGCACCACGCTTCAACGTGACAATCAGGTCATCATTGGGCGTTTCGCGAACCGTGAATAGGCGCTTCTCCTGCCCAGCAGCAAAAATCGTCACATCGGCCATGCGCTTGTGCGGCTTTCCGCTTCTTGGCGACTTGCCATTGCATGAGAAGGAATCCTTGAGAGATGACATTCGAACTTCAACCGGTGTTAAATATGCCTTCAAATGTCGGTTAGGGCAGGCCATTTGCAAGGGGCCAAGCGGTAGACGGGGCTGGCAACGTCTGCTTGACCACCCTGATAAAAGTGCTGTCATTGCGCTTCCAATCCAATTCTAGGACGCGAAGCTGATGCGACGACGCCTCAGAAGCTGACATCACCAGAACTTTCGTCACAGGCCGAACGTGCAGATGCCATGTCCGGGAGGTAAGAGGCGTTCCTTACGCGACCAGAATGTCTGCTCTCCGTTTGGAGTCCGCCGGTTGGCGGGAACCGCCACCTCGGCCATGGGACCGCGAACGTCGATCACCGTGCCGCAATTGGTCTCGTCCCCAATCGCCAGATTTCGTTGCAACTCCTCTGCCTGTTGTCGGGCCTCGCTCATGCGCGCCTCGACTTCGGCGATCCGTTGCTGCTCCGCTCTCACAGAGGCGGTGGCGTCGGAAGCCGAAGGCAGGCGATCCCCGCGGAAGAGATACATAGCGGTGTTGTTGCGGAGCCCGCCAAACAGTCCGCCGATCAGCTGGCTTCCGGCGTCGCCGCTGCGATGGATTTCGGAATTGTCCTTCACCAGCGACACAAACCCGGCGATCGGCGCACCGTCACTGCCGTCGCAGATCGCCACCGCGCCCCGCCATTGATGACGCATACCGGTAGGCCGAATGAGGTGCGCGATAACCCGTTCGCCAAACATGACCGAACGCGGATCATCGGAGGCGACCATATCGCCACCCCTTGTGCGACAAATCTGCTCAAATGCTTTCAGCCCACGATCGGTGGCGGCCATCGGATCGGTACTGCCGCGCTCCCGGAAGAAACGCACGCCCACGACCTCGTCCGCATTGTCTCGCAGCGGTCGGACGATCACGGAATCTCCGCCCGCCTGAGTCACATCGTCACTGCCGCCGATGTTATCCCAGAAGTCGGACCATGGGGCACTTGTCTGGCCGAGAGCTGGACTGAAAAACGCCAGCAACGCCGCGAACGAAATGGCGAACTTTTGCGCGGCCCTCATCCGGTCCTCTCCAATCTGATCGAGAGGCGGACCCGGAGCCGGGTGTTAGTAACCTGGACTTGCGCACAGGCGCTGCCGCCTTTGGGCAGAACCTTGGACATGCGCGACAGCCACCCGGCCGAAACTGGTTCGACCGGTCGCAAGATTGCGAGGTTACTAAGCCTCACCCGCGGGACTGACCGACGGGCGGGATCCTTTTAAGCTATCACGATGCAATGGTGAAGTCCGATCAGCGATTGGTGGCTGTGTCGCAATTTTCCTAACTTTTGCGACGGGGACGAGGCGACCTGATCCTGCCCGTGGATCGGTGTCGCAAAAGTTGGTTGCAGAATGGAGGAATTTCGCGCCATATCTGCGACATGCTGATTGGCTATGCCCGCGTGTCGACCGACGATCAGGATCTCCGGCTCCAGCGGGGCGAGCTTCAGCGGGTTGGCTGTGAGCGTCTGTTCGAAGAAAAGCTGTCTGGCGTCAGGCGTGATCGACCCGAGCTTCAGCGAATGCTCGACCACCTGCGCGCTGGCGATGTGGTAGTCATCACCCGACTTGACCGCCTTGCCCGATCCACCCGCGACCTTCTCGACATTGCCGAGCGGCTCAACACGATCGGCGCCGGTCTGCGTTCCCTAGCTGAGCCCTGGGCGGACACCACGTCGCCGGCGGGTCGCATGGTGCTGACGGTGTTCGCGGGTATCGTCGAATTCGAGCGCGGCCTTATCCGCGAGCGGACATCATCGGGCAGAGCCGCGGCAAAGGAACGCGGCGTCCGGTTCGGGCGACCCGCAAAACTCAGCCCCGATCAGATCGCGCTTGGCCGCCAGCTTATCGAAGAGGGGCGATCGGTCCGCGAGGTCGCGAAGGTGCTGAATTGTCACCATGCGACCTTGTACCGGGCGCTGGACTGAGGAGTTCAAGCGCCGGCGGTGTATCTGACCGTTTACGACCCAGATTTAGTCATTCCCGACCATCAATTGCGACGTCTGCTTCCGCCGAATGCTGCCATACGGCTGTCGGGGTCGCGCATTGGTGCCGCTCATGGCCGGAGGTGGATAGGTAGGCGAATGGCGGCTTTCCTAACTTCGTTGCGAGCCTCATTAGCTGGCTTGCCCCCTTGCGATCTGCCACCTCTCGCCATGCAGCTCATGCCCGGCAAAGCCGCCGTATGGCCGTGAGGTCTGACAGGGTAAGCGTGCGATAGCTCAGGCGCACAATGCCGGCAGCCTCCCACTCCTTCAGCACCCGATTGACGGTTTGCCGCGATGCACCGAGCATATGAGCGGCCTCCTCCTGCGAAAAACGTAGCACTGGCGCATCGCCCGCCTTGCCGCCTGCATCGATCATTTGCACGATGATCCGCGCGAGGCGCTCAGGCAAAGGCAGCAGCACGGTGTCGTCCATCCGGCTTAGCACCGCCTTGTAACGCTGGCCCATCATGGCGAGGAACTGCCGTAGATAATCGGAGCGGTCGTCGATCAAGGCGTGCAGGGTGGCAGCGGCGACCATAAGCACGGTGCTGTCAACGGCGGCCACCGCATCATTGCCGCGCGGCTCGCAGGTGAACAGTGATGCCTCGCCGAACCAGTGCCCCGGCGTCACCAGACCCAGCACGGCTTCACGGCCGGCAGGGCTGGTAACACTGAGTCGAATTATCCCGCGCTCGACGCAGAACAGCGCATCGGGCGGCGAGCCGCGCCCGTAAAGCGCCTCGCCTCGCGCTAGCACCCGCTGCCGCGCATGCTGGCGCAGTAGGGCATCGAGTTCCTCGTCCAGTTTTCCCGGTTCGGCCAAGCACACCCTCCGCGCCGCCAGATCATCGCAGCAACGGCCATTTGGTTACAACAAGCAGAGCACAAAGCAAGAGCGCGACCTGCTCACCCGACTAGCGCAGCTTTCAGACTGTCCCGCCGCGCCTTGAACATCGGAATGTCGTCATAGGGGATGTCGGGATTGGTGCCGTTCCCCAGATGATCGAGACGGCTTCTTACGATCGGCAGCTGCTCGGGGCTGGGGTGGATGTAGAACCGGTCTTCCTCGATCGCCTTGAAAGTGATCGCAGCCACCTCTTCGGGCGCCAGCGTGCCGTTGGCAAGATCCTTGGCGGAGATCGCCTGCGTGGCCAGCTGCGAGCGGGTCGGCCCGCTGTCATTGACCAGATCAGCGGGGCGGTTGCGGTGGCACTGGCTGATATTCGTGGACACATAAAACGGGCACAGCACCGCCGCCCGCACCTGCGGCCCGACCAGATCGAGATCGTGGTAGAGACATTCGGACAAAGCCAGCACCGCGTGCTTGGAAACGCTGTAGATGCCCATTCCCGGCGCGGTCACCAGACCCGCCATGGATGCGGTGTTCACGATGCAGCCTTCATAGCCCGGATCTGCAGCGGCTGCCGCGAGCATGCGCGGGGTAAAGCTGCGCACCCCGTTGGCGACGCCATCGACATTCACGCCGAACAGCCACTTCCAGTCATTTTCGGTGCTTTCCCAGATCGGCCCGCCCGATGCGACACCGGCATTGTTGAACAGCAGGTTGGCCGGCCCGAAATGCTGTTCGGTCGCGACCGCCAGTGCCTCGACAGACGCCGCGCTTGTCACATCGGTCAGCACGCCAATCGCCTCGCCGCCGCCTGCACGCAGGTCAGCAACGGCCTGCTCCATCGCTCCAGCCTCGACATCGGCGATCACCAACTTCATGCCGCGCCGCGCGGCCTCCTCGGCAATCGCCCTGCCAAGACCCGAAGCCCCGCCAGTGACCACGGCCACACCGCCCTTCAAGTTCTTCATCCTGCACTCCTTGCTTTTTTACTGATGGATGATGCGGGCGCGAGGTGCGCCGGTTTCATCAATGACTGTAGGCGAAAACCGGATCGGTGAGATCGATCGCAGGGATCGCCTCGCTTTCGTAGAAATAGTCCTGACTGTGCTGCCACTCAGGCGTGTCCCCGCGCCGGGGCAGCCGGTCGAGGCTGCGCAGCAGATAGCCGGGGTTCAGGTAATCGGTATCGACCCACGGCTTCAGTTCCATGCCCTGATCTTCGGGCCTGAGCACCGGCATCACGCTGCGCGCGCCGCTTTTGTGCATGTGATCGAGCAGCCGGCAGACGAAGCCCGCGACAAGATCAGCGCGCAAGGTCCAGCTGTAATGGCCATAGCCATAGACCCATGCCATGTTGGGGATGCCGGTAAACATGATTCCGCGATAGGTTACGGTCTGCGCGAAGTTGACCGGCGCGCCGTCGATGCTGAACGGGATTTCGCCCATAACTGCCATATCGAACCCAGTGGCGGTGATCACCACATCGGCATCGATCCGCTCGCCCGAAGCAAGCACGATCCCGGTATCGTCGAAGGTGCTGATCGTATCTGTCACGACCGACGCCTTGCCCGCCGAAATGGCCTTGAACAGGTCACCGTCCGGCACAAACGCCACGCGCTGCTGCAATGGGCGATAAGGCGGCGTGAAATGCCGTTCGACATCGAACCCTTGCGGAAGCAGCGCCTGAACACCGCCAATCAGCATCGCCTTCAACTTGTCAGGCGATGATTGCGCGCGGTCGAGCAGATCGGCCCGGTCGCGCACCACCTTGCGCCGCATGATCTCATGGATCCACACAGGATCCACATCCAGCCTGCGCAATTCCTCGGCCAGCGCGTCAGCATTGCGACCAGCGGCAAAATAGGTCGGCGTGCGTTGTAGCATGGTCACGCGCGCGCAGCGGTCGGCCAGCGCCGGGATCAGGGTTGCTGCGGTCGCACCCGAACCGATCACAGTTACGTTCTTGCCCGCCAGATCGACATCTTCTGGCCAGTGCTGGGGGTGGATTACCTGACCCTTGAACCTGTCCATGCCCGGCCATTGGGGCGTGTAGCCTTTCTCGTGCCGGTAGTAGCCCTGACACATCCACAGAAAGCTTGCCTCCATCTGCACCACATCGCCGACGCCCTTGCGTTCAACCATGAGCCGCCAGCTGGCCGTTTCGCTGGACCAGTCGGCAGATTTCACGCTGTGGCCATATCGGATAAAGGGACCAATGCCCGCATCGGCAATCGCATCACCCAGATAGTTGAGGATCTGGTCGCGCGAGGCGATCGGCTGCCCGGTCCACGGCTTGAAGCCGTAGCCGAAGGTGAACAGGTCGCTATCGGACCGGGTGCCGGGATATTTGTGGATCAGCCAGGTGCCGCCATAGCCATCCAGAGCTTCGAGAATGGCAAAGCTCAAATCCGGGCAATGCTTGCGCAGCAGGGTGGCACTGCCGATCCCGGAAATGCCCGCGCCAACGATGATGACATCGAACTTTTCGGGTTGGTGCGCGCCTGCTGCGATATTCTGCCGATCCAGCACTATCTGCCTCCCATTCCTTTGGGGCACGGCCTGTCCCCAGTCTGGCGGCGGCGCTAGACCAGTCTAGCAGGCAAGACTGTCGCCTTTGGGCATTCTATCCGTTTGCCAGCGATCCTCCCCTCTTGGGGAGCAAATCAGAAGCGGGTTTGATTGCCGCAGTTTGCACTCAAATTCAGGTTCGTGTCTGCTTCAGGAAAAGCCAGTCATTCAGCGTGTTTTTGGGAAAGACAGCTACGTCCCAGACCCTGCCATCAACGCCCGACGTTCACCTTGTCCGCTTTCAGGCGATCCGCCCGCGAGCCGCAACGACCGACGTTGGGGCGCGAAGCTGACCTTCCGAATGAAGTAAGCTTCCTCCAAGATATAGTCCTCGTAATGTGCCACCAATTGTGCCACAGAACATGCCTCATGCTTCATTAGGAAGCATGAAAATGGTGGAGTTCTGCGGGTTTTTAGCGCATCGAAGCGCTCGAAAAGAAATGGTCTGGAATCCTCTCTTCCCGACCAACGAACCGGCCAGTTGTGGGAGAACCGTGGTCTAATTCACGCGGGCGAGGAAAACGAACGCTGCCGTACCGCCACCCGCAATCGAATTGCGGAAGAACGATACCGTATTGGAGGCGAAATTCGCGCCTGCCGGATCATTCTCGTCCGCGCCGGTGTCGTTGTCGTCTTCGGCAATAGTCGCGTTGGCGCAGGTGGTGCCTGA
>JBAUIN010000186.1:0-2653 GCA_049682975.1 Pontixanthobacter sp.
CGGCGGGCGAAATGTTCGGTCTTCAGATAATCGCCCGACACCTGATTGGCGATCAGCGACAGGAAGCAGCCGACCAGCCCCATATCGTGATACCACGGCAGCCAGCTGACCACTCGGTCGCCCGCGCCGACATCCATCGATGTCGAATGCCCTGCCAAATTGTCGAGCAATGCGCGATGCGTCACGGCGACGCCGGTGGGGAAGCGGGTCGATCCGCTGGAATATTGGAGGTAACAGATATCGTCCGGTTCGGGTGCCGCCAGCTTACAAGGCGGGGCATCGCGCTTGGCGAAGCTCTGCCAATCGATACCCTTGCAGCCCTGCCGTTCCGCCGCCGCAGCGCCCAGTTCGGCGATCTCTTCAGGGTAGAACAGGATTTCGGGGTCCGAACTGTCCAATTGCACGGCAAGCTGGTCGATATATCCTTCCTTACCGCCGAACCCGGTCGGCAAAGGCAGGGGCACCGGCAGAACGCCGGCATAGACCGCACCGCAGAACAAGGCGGCGAATTCGGCGCAGGTCTCGGCAACCAGTGCGATCCGGCCGCCCGGTGCAATTCCAGCGGCGCGCAGACGATAGGCGGTCGCCAACGCATCGTCGCGCAATTCGGCGAAGGTATAGGCGCGTTCCAGATTGGCGCGCATATCGTGAAAGTTCAGCCCTTTCGCGCTTTTCGCGGCGTAATCCATCGCTTCCGTAAAGGTCGCGAAATCCGACCGGCGCCGGGGTAAGGGGCAATCGTTCGGAGTTGGCGATGATGCGGCCGACACTGTCGACCCGAGGCGTGCTTCATCCATATGATGTGTGAAAACCCGTGAATTGCGCGCCGCGCGGGCGCCTCCCAATATTGCGGACGATGTGCGGGAGCGTCTTCACTCTTACCGCAAGCATCGCTGTAACCTTTCCCATTTCCCTTAGACTGTGGCACGAATATGGCCAATGAACGAACGCGATCCCTTTGCCAAACGCCGCAAACGCGCCCCGAAACCGCTGAATTCCACGCGTTTGCGTGATCTTGCGTTGGCCTATGTCGCCAAGTTTTCCACCAGTTCGAGCAAGCTGGAAGACTATTTGAAGCGCAAATTGCGCGAACGGGGCTGGGAAGACGAGGGGGAGCCGGACGTTCCCGGCCTATGCGCCCGCTATGTCGAGATGGGCTATGTCGACGATGCGCAATACGCCAAATCGAAAGCCGGCGGGCTGCTCAACCGCGGATATGGCCCGCGCCGGGTCAGCCAGGCGCTTTACGCCGCCGGGATCGACGAGGAAATACGCGAGACGGTGTCCCCCGACGAATTTCATCGGCGGGAGGCGGTACAGACCATGGCGAAGAAACGCCGCTTCGGCCCGTATTATCAGGACAAGACCGGCGAGGGTCTGCAACCCGACCGGCGGGAAAAGCAGATTGCCGCTTTGCTGCGCGCCGGGCATGGATTTGCCGATGTCCGTGGGGTAATGGATGCCCGAAACGAAGCTGCGGTGGACGATTGGGTCGACGAAGCGAGGGAAGATTATGACGATGATCGCCGGAATTTTTAAGCTGCCCGTCGCTCTACTGGTTGCCGGTATGCTCACCGCCTGTTCCCCGCCCGAAGCGAGCGCGCCGGTTCCGGCTGCTACGACGGTCGGCACGCATCCCGTGTCGTCGCTCGACGTGGTTCCACTTACCGTCACCAGCGGCGATCGGGTGCACCGGTTCGATGTCGAAGTCGCGCGGACTGCGGAAGAGCAAGCCAAGGGGCTGATGTTTCGCGGCCAGCTGGGCCCGAACGAGGGAATGATCTTTCCCCGTAATCCGCCCGATGTCGCCAGCTTCTGGATGAAGAACACGCCGTTGCCGCTGGATATCATTTTCGTCGGTACCGATGGGCGTATCCTCAACATCGCGGCGAACACGGTGCCTTATTCGACTGATCCCGTTGCGGCCGCCGGCATGACGGGGCTGGTACTGGAACTGATCGGTGGGCGTGCGGCGGAATTGGGGATCGCGCAGGGTGATACGGTCGAATGGCAGGATCGCTGACCGGCGCGGACTTCTTGCTTGGCCGCGGTTGGGGAATCGGCTAACTGACGCCGCTATGGAAATTTCGGCATGAGCTTCTTCGGCAAGATCTTCACCTGGTGGAATGGCGCGACCATCGGCACCATGTTGCACACCGCGCGCAAGGGCGACCATGTCGGCACCGATGCGCAGGGCAACAAATATTACCGCACCAGGAACACCCGCAAAGGCGGGCTGCCGACCGATGGTAGCTATGTCGGCAAGGAACGCCGCTGGGTCGTATACAATGGCGCGAATGATTCCAGCCGCATTCCGCCCGAATGGCACGGCTGGATGCACGGATCGTTCGACGATGTGCCCGAAAGCTACCTGCCGCCTGCCAAAATCTGGGAAGTGGAATATACACCCAACGCGACCGGAACCGCCGATGCCTATCGTCCGCAAGGTGCGCTGGAGCGTGGCGGCAAGCGCGCCAAGGCGGTCGGCGATTACGAAGCCTGGACGCCCGGCAGCTGAGATTGTGACGATTTTGGCTCCCAAGGTTTCTGCCAGATTCGCTCTTGTAAGCCTTATGGGCTTTCTCGCCGCCTGTGGGTCTGAAGTGCCCGAAGCCCCGCAGGAAGAAGAAACCGAAATTCCCGAAGAATTGCG
>JBAUIN010000187.1:0-7055 GCA_049682975.1 Pontixanthobacter sp.
GGAAGCAATTCCATCGCGATTGGTAACCAGGCCATTGCCGATGGCGGCGATGCGTTGGCGATCGGTGGCAATCGCGATGGCGAGGATGGTCGCGCAACGCGGGCAAGTGGTCCTTCAACGACAGTCGTGGGTGGTCAGGCCATTGCCGAAGGTCCGGGTGCCACAGCCTATGGCTGGCGTTCCGAGGCGACGGCGGAACGGGCGACAGCTCTTGGCCATCTCGCAACGGCGGACGGCGTTCGATCCGTCGCAGTGGGCGAAGCGGCCAGTGCGGCAGCCGATGGCTCCATCGCCGTCGGTAACCTTGCCAGCGCGACCGGAACCAACTCCATCGCGATCGGCAACGGCGCAAGTGCCGAGAATGACGGGCAGGTTGTCATTTCCAGCCTGGGTTCCAGCACGGCCAGCCAGATGGGTCCGGTATCGGTGGTCACCTCCGATTCCAACGGCACGTTGGGTCTGACAACCGGCATTGCCACCAATGAAAGCGTTGCGGCCAACACCAGCGCCATCGGCGCGAACCGTACGTCCATCGGTAACAATACGGCGGCGATCGGGGTCAATACCGGCAACATCACTGCCCTGCAGACGCTGACTGCGAACCAGACATCGCGGATCGACGATCTGTTCGACCTGTCGGATCGCAACAGCCGGGCGATCGACCGTGCCAATGAAGGTGTGGCGATGGCGCTGGCGATGGAATCGCCGATGCTTCCCGCTGGAACGACCTTCGCGCTTTCGGGCGGTGTCGGCTACTTCGACGATCAGGGCGCAGGCACGGTCGCGGCCACCGCTCGGGTTGGCGAGAACGCGGCATTTTCCGCCGGTTTGGGTGTCGGGTTCGACAGCGGCGAAGTGGGTGCACGCGGCGGTTTCCAGATCGCCTGGTAATCCGCGACTGCCAAATGTGAAAAAGGGGTCGGACCGATGGTTCGGCCCCTTTTTTATACGATGGCCGATTTACTTGGGCAAAGCGCGAAACTTCCCCACGGTCCGACCGTTATCGAACCCATGTCCATAAAAATTTCCGCGAACTTCGCTTTCGAAACCGAAGCGCCCACCGATATGCTGCTGCAATTCGAAGCGGCCATGATCCCCGAACAGTATGTCGTGTCCGCCGACACGCATATGTCGAATGCCGAACATTGCGCCCGCGTCTCCGCTGGCGACAGTATCGGCGATCGCATCTGGCTGCGCGTCGACGGCAAGTTCGAGGTGAATTACAAAGCCGAAGTCGAACTGAACCGCCTACTGAGCCCGATCAGTCAACTAAATCGCGTCGAACCGCACGGATTGCCGGCAGAGGCGGTGAAATATCTTTTCGACAGTCGGTATTGTCAGGCGGACCGGATGCAAAGTTTCGTGCAGGACGAATTCGGCGATCTTCAGGGCGGTGCGCGGATCATGGCGATGCATGACTGGATAGCATCCAATTTTACCTACACGCCCGGCGCGTCCAACGCGTCGACCACGGCGGTCGACAGTTTCATTGAACGACGCGGGATCTGTCGCGACTATGCGCATGTGATGGTTACGCTGGCGCGCGCTAGCGCCATCCCGGCCCGGTTCGTCAGCTGCTTCGCACCCCAGGTTACGCCGCCGGACTTTCATGCGGTGGCCGAAGTGTTTCTGGCCGATCCCACTATCAAGGATGGTGGCGCATGGTATTTGATCGATGCAACCAATATGGCAAATGCGGAAGACATCGTGAAGATAGGCGTCGGGCGTGATGCGGCGGATGTTAGCTTCATGACCAGTTTCGGCGCGAGTAATTTCCTTTCGAGCGACGTGCAGGTTACGCAGGATTAAGCGCTCGCTTACGCGGTCCCACCAATTCCATCCGATGATGGTGGTATCAACACTGGGCAATGCCGTCAGCATCGTTATTGCCGTAGCGGAATGTTGAGAATGCATGAGATGCAGGAGCGGGCATGAATTTTACGGCGAGCAAATTGCTGCTGTTCGGGGCGACCGGCGATCTGGCGCAACGTATGCTGTTGCCGTCTCTATGCGCCCTATGTGCCGACGCCCTCCTCGACCCGGACGTTACCATTATCGGCACCGCCCGAACGCAATATAGCGATGCGGAATATCGCGATTTTGCGCGCGCGGCTTTGGAGAAATACCTACCCGCCGATCGCCGCGGCGGGATGGCTGATTTCCTCAACCGCCTGTCCTATCAGCCGCTGGATGCTACCACGCTGGAGGGGTTCGACGATCTCGCCGCGAAGGTCGGGCCCATCGAAGATGGGTTGGCGATATTCCTTTCCACGGCCCCCAGCCTGTTCGGCCCGACGATTGAAGGGTTGCAGCATGCGGGGCTTGATGGTGAACATGTGCGTATGTGCCTGGAAAAACCGCTCGGCACGAATCTGGAAAGCAGCCGAGCGATCAACGATGCGGTTGCCGCCGCTTTTCCCGAAGAGCGCATATTTCGGATAGATCATTATTTGGGCAAGGAGACGGTGCAGAACCTTCTCGCGCTGCGCTTCGCCAATATTATGTTCGAACCGCTATGGAACGCGGCATATATCGATCACGTGCAGATAACCGTCGCGGAAACGGTCGGGCTGGAAGGGCGCGTCGCGTTCTACGACGATGCCGGAGCGCTGCGGGATATGGTGCAGAACCACATGCTGCAATTACTGGCGCTCGTTGCGATGGAGCCGCCATCGGATTTCGATGCGACCGCGATCCGCGATGAAAAAGTGAAAGTGCTGCGATCCCTGCGCACCGTGACCGATGGCGAAACCGTCACCGGTCAATATCGCGCCGGTGCGGTCGATGGCGAAGCGGTGCCGGGTTACGACGAGGAATTGGGGAAGGATAGCGACACCGAAACCTTCGTCGCGATCCGCGCGCATGTCGATAATTGGCGGTGGAAAGGCGTGCCGTTCTATCTGCGCACCGGCAAGCGTTTGCCCGAACGGGTAACGGAAATCGTCGTACAGTTCGCGCATATCCCGCATTCCATCTTTGCCGCGAAGGGCGCGAAAACTACGCCGAACCGGCTGGTGATCGGTATTCAGCCGGAAGAAAACGTGCATCTGTCGATGATGGCGAAAATGCCGGGGCTGGACCGCAAGGGCATCCGCCTACGCTCCGTACCGTTGGACATCACCATGCCCGATGCGTTCAGCGGCACCCATCGCCGGATCGCGTATGAACGGCTGCTGCTCGATCTAATCGAAGGCGATCAGACGCTGTTCGTCCGGCGTGACGAGGTGGAGGCGCAATGGGAATGGATCGACGCGATCCGCGCGACATGGAGCGAGGAGAACCAGGTTCCGAAAACCTACACCGCCGGTAACTGGGGTCCGAGCGCTGCGATCGCGCTCGCCGAACGCGATGGAGTTACTTGGCATGACGAGTAGGGGCATGACGAGTCATACAATAGCCACGTCATTCCCGCGGACGCGGGAACCTGGAGTAAGGAAGCGTTTGACAGCTCTGGGTCCCCGCGTTCGCGGGAATGACTATGCTAGAGCTTTGAACCGATGACCCTCAACGATACCATTCACCGCGTTACGCAGCGCGTCCTCGCAAATTCGCGTGACAGCCGCGCACGCTATCTCGAACTTATCGAACGCGAGGCGGATAATCAGCCGGACCGCAATCAGGTCAGCTGTTCCAACCTTGCCCATGCCTATGCCGGAGCGACGGAGGATCAGGCGGCGCTGGTCGCGCATCGCGGGCCTAATATCGGCATCGTCAGCGCCTATAACGATATGCTGTCCGCACATCAGCCCTATGGCCGATACCCTGAACGGCTGAAGATTTACGCGCGGGAGGTCGGTGCTACCGCGCAGGTCGCAGGCGCTACGCCCGCCATGTGCGATGGGGTGACGCAGGGCGAAACCGGCATGGAACTGTCGCTGCTCAGCCGCGACGTCATCGCAATGGGCACCGGCGTTGCGCTCAGCCATGCGATGTATGACGGCGCGTTGATGCTGGGCATCTGCGACAAGATCGTGCCCGGCCTGTTGATGGGCGCGCTGCGGTTCGGCCATCTGCCCGCGATTTTGGTACCCAGCGGCCCTATGCCCAGCGGTATTTCGAACAAGCAGAAACAGCAAACGCGCCAGCTTTACGCGCAGGGAAAAGCCACCCGCACTCAGCTTCTCGAAAGCGAGCTGGGCAGTTACCATTCGCCGGGCACCTGTACCTTTTACGGGACCGCCAATTCCAACCAGATGATGATGGAAATGATGGGACTGCACATCCCCGGCGCGGCGTTTATCCAACCCGGCACGCAGTTGCGGCAGGCGCTGGATCGAGAGGCCGTGCACCGGGTTGCGGCAATCGGAAAAGCCAGCAATGATTACCGCCCGATCGGACATTGCGTGGATGAAAAGGCAATCGTCAACGCTGCCATCGGTCTGCTCGCGACAGGCGGATCGACTAATCATGCGATCCACATTCCGGCGATGGCGCGCGCGGCAGGCGTGCAGTTCGATTGGACCGATCTGTCCGAGCTTTCCGCCGCCGTGCCTCTGCTCGCCCATGTTTATCCCAATGGATCGGGCGACGTGAACCATTTCCACGATGCGGGCGGTATGGGCTATATCATCGGCGAATTGCTGGAGGCGGGGCTGGCGCATCGCGATGTAATGACGGTGAGCGACGGCGATCTGGGCAAATACGCGAAAGAGCCAGGGCTGGATGGTAACGCGCTGACATGGCGCGACGTCGGCGCAAGCGGCGACGACACCATGTTGCGACCAGCCAGCGATCCGTTCCATCCCGACGGCGGCATGAAGTTGGTACAGGGCAATCTGGGCCGCGCGTGTTTCAAGACCAGCGCCGTTTCACCCGATCGCTACACCGTGGAAGCGCCTTGCCGCGTCTTCGAAACGCAGGCGGCTGTGGCGGCTGCGTTCAGGGCGGGCGAGCTGGACCGCGATGTCGTGGTCGTCGTGCGATTTCAGGGACCGCGCGCCAATGGAATGCCGGAACTGCATTCGCTCACCCCGCCCCTCGCCGTGTTACAGGATAAGGGCTACCGCGTGGCGCTCGTCACCGATGGCCGCATGTCGGGTGCGAGCGGCAAAGTGCCCGCCGCCATTCATTGCACGCCGGAGGCGCTGGGCGGTGGTCCGCTGTCCCGCCTGCGCGATGGCGATAGCGTGCGGCTCTGTGCGACGACCGGCGAACTATCGACCACTGCCGACCTGGACAATCGCGAGCCCGCGCCCAATCCACGCGAACAAACCGGTTTCGGTCGCGAGCTGTTCGCGATGATGCGCCACCATGCCGATGGCGCGGAACGCGGTGCGTCCGCCATGTTGGCGCAGGCGGGATTGTGACCCAGATCGTTGCCATCGACATTGGCGGCACCCATGCGCGCTTTTGCCTTGCCCATATCGGCGACGACGGCTCCATCGAGTTGGACGAGCCGGTAACGCTGCCCACCGAGGCGTATGAGGGCGTCGAAAGCGCTTTGGCGGAATTCGCAAAGCGTAGCGTAGGGCCGCTACCTGAAAACCTGTCATTCGCCGTTGCCGGGCGCGCAGATGGGGATGTCATCCGCTTTACCAACAATTCGTGGATCATCGACCGCGCTGCGCTGACCGAAAAGTTCAGGCTTGCACGTATTGCGATCGTCAACGATTTCGAAGCTGTCGCGCACTGCATCGCGCGAGCGGACGATACGCAGTTCGTTCATCTTACCGGGCCGGATCGCCCCCTCGCGTCCACTGGTACCCTTTCGGTGCTCGGCCCCGGAACCGGCCTTGGGGTGGCGCATTTGCATCGCCGGTCGCCCCAATCCTACCGCGTTACCGCGACCGAAGGGGGGCATGTCGATTTTGCCCCGGTCGACGCAATAGACGACGCGATCCTCGCCCATTTACGGACGAAGCATGCGCGCGTTTCGGCGGAACGGGTCGTCGCAGGTCCAGCGATCGCGGACATTTATAAAGTCTTATGCACACGCAAAGGCGTGCCCGTCGACGAGACGCACGATGTCACAATCTGGACTCGCGGATTGAAGCGCGAAGATGCGCTTGCCGCCGCTGCGGTCGAACGGTTCTGCCTGTCGCTTGGAAGCGTTGCGGGCGATGTTGCGTTGGCGCAGGGCGGTTTCGGCGGAGTCGTGATCGCGGGCGGCGTCGGCTCTCGCCTGCGCGACCGACTGCCGCAATCGGGCTTTGCGACCCGTTTCTGCGCCAAGGGCCGTTTCCGTTCGCTGATGGAAACTATTCCGGTCAAGCTCGTCATACACCCGCAGCCCGGCCTGTTCGGGGCCGCTGCCGCTTTTGCACTGCAACATCTTACGCCTGCCGACGAAGGACAGTCATGACCGACATCGACACCATCATGCGCACCGCCCCGGTCATCCCCGTTATCGTAGTGGAGGATGTGGATCACGCCGTACCCATGGCGGAGGCGCTGGTCGCTGGCGGCCTTTTCTGCCTGGAGGTGACGTTGCGTACGCCCGCAGCCCTTCCGGCGATCGCCGCGATGAAGCAGGTTCCGGGCGCGATCGTCGGTGCGGGAACCGTCACGAACCAGCGACAGCTGGACGATGCGCTGGCGGCGGGCAGCGAATTTATCGTCTCGCCCGGGCTGACTGAACCGCTGGCCCGCGCCGCCAGCCGCCACGGAATTCCATTTCTGCCTGGCATCGCCAATGCGGGCGACATCATGCGCGGACTGGATCTGGGCCTCACCCATTTCAAATTCTTCCCGGCCATGGCGGCGGGCGGATTGCCTGCATTGAGGGCACTGGCCGCGCCGTTCGGACAATGCAAATTCTGCCCCACCGGCGGAGTCGGTCCGGACAATGCCGAAGAATGGCTCGCCTTCGATCCGGTCCTATGTGTCGGCGGTAGCTGGGTTGCGCCCAAAGGCATTCCCGACCGCGACATTATCGAGAACATGGCGCGCCGCGCCGCCGGGTTGGGGAAAGGCGTATGAAAACCGTTGCCGACCTGACCGCGCATCTTAAATCGCTGCACGAACAAACCCGCGAAACGCCGCTGTTCAATCCTGTATTCCAGCTATCGCTCGACCTGTCGCGCCAATTGGAAGGCGGCGAACTGACACTAACAGAT
>JBAUIN010000188.1:0-1609 GCA_049682975.1 Pontixanthobacter sp.
ACGAAGATTTCGCCAATCAGGTGGAGGATCGGGTGGATGTTCAGTCCTCCATGCTTGCCACCGCGAAAGTCGCGCAGGCCAGTTGGAAGAATCATGGCGTCATCATCGTGGTGGACGATTGGGCGCAAGCCGTACGGCTGGCGAACGAACTGGCGGCGGAACACGTCGAACTGGCCGTGGCCGATCCGCAATTTCTGTTCGACGGCATCCGACACGCCGGTAGCATCTTCATTGGTCGCCACGCACCGGAGGCTGTCGGCGATTATGTGGCGGGGCCGAACCATGTGCTGCCGACAGGACGCCGCGCGCGTTTTTCCAGCGGATTATCGGTGCTCGATTTCATGAAACGGTCCAGTTTCATCGAATTGGACGAAGCGGCGCTGGCGGCGATCGGCCCGGCAGCGATTGCGCTTGCCAATGCGGAAGGGCTGCCCGCCCATGCCAAATCCATCGAAACGCGCCTGGCGGGGAAGCCGACATGAGTAAATCGAAACCGAAAGCCATCGCCCGCTCCGCTGCGCGTCTCGCCGCCGTGCAGGCGCTGTATCAGGCGCATATGGAACAGACCGCGCTCGCCAAACTGCTCGACGAATTTCATCAGCACCGGCTGGGGCGGGAGATCGAGGACGATCAATATGCCGATGCGGACGTGACGCTGTTCGACGACATCGTATCGGGCGTGGCTGCACGGCGGGACGAGATCGACGAACGGCTGACGCAAAAGCTGGCGCAGGGCTGGACGATCGCCCGGCTGGACAAGACCATGCTACAAATTCTGCGTGCGGGATCGTATGAATTGATGGCTCGACCCGACATTCCGGTCGGCACGGCGATCAGCGAATATGTCGATGTGGCCAAGGCGTTCTTCGACGATCGCGAGGCCAAGTTCGTGAACGGCGTGCTGGACGCGGTCGCCAAATCCGTGCGGTGAGCCGCGAATTCGACTTCATCGACAGCCTGCGCGCCATCGCGACCCATCCCGCCGCGCGCGGTCTGATGGACGATACGGCGGTGCTGCAGATCGGCGGCGAAGCCCTGATACTCACGCACGATGCGATGGTGGAAGGCACGCATTTTCTGCCCGAACAGGACATGACGGATGTCGCATGGAAGCTGGTGGCGACGAACCTGTCCGACCTGGCGGCCAAAGGCGCCAAACCGCTGGGCGTGTTGCTCGGGCATAGTCTAGGCGTGGGCGACGATCGCTTCGTTGCAGGGTTGACGGAAGCACTGGCCCGATATGATTGCCCGCTGCTCGGCGGTGATACGGTGTCCGGTGAAGGAACGCGAACCTTTGGCATGACTGCTATCGGTACCGCGACCCACACACCCGTTCCGGGCCGCGATGGTGCACAGATCGGCGACGCCTTGTATATCACCGGATCGGTCGGCGCGGCGATGTTGGGGTTCGAGGCATTGCGCGATGGCACGGGCGCGCATGACATCGCCTATCGCCGACCCGAACCGCTAATCGAGGAAGGACGGCTGCTCGCCCCGATCGTTACCTCCATGATGGACGTATCGGATGGCTTGCTGCTCGATGCAAGCCGTATTGCAATCGCGAGCGGTGTCGAACTGTCTATCCGTACCGCAGACATTCCGATCGCGA
>JBAUIN010000189.1:0-6666 GCA_049682975.1 Pontixanthobacter sp.
GCAAGTTCGGCAAGTTGGTTCGCGAAAAACTCTTACACGGAGATGGCCCGGTCCGGCAGCAGCTTGCGCGCGCTTTTATCCGTGAGGTTCGCGTCGGTGCGGGTGTAGAGATTTCAGGAGATACCGACGCGCTTGCACACGGTGTCGCCGCTGTCGCACGGTCAAAAGGGACAGTGCCCATCTTTGACCGGAGTTGGTGCCGCTTAGAGGACTCGAACCTCTGACCCCATCATTACGAATGATGTGCTCTACCACCTGAGCTAAAGCGGCACTCTGTGTACGGCAAATGCCGCGAGATATGGAGGCCCGAGCCGGAATCGAACCGGCGTGCACGGTTTTGCAAACCGCTGCGTCACCACTCCGCCATCGGGCCTCTTAACCCGTGCGACCCGAAGACCGCAGGACGGAAGCGCCATCTAACGCTTCGCATACTCATAGGCAATGCGGTTTGTCTAAAAAGGAAGATAGGACGTACGACGATCAACCTGCATGCCCGGGGCTGGTAAGATGGAGCGTATTCGCTATCACGCCCCCGTATGAGCGTACATGATCTGATCGAACCGATAAGTCCGCGAGGCGGTGCCGTCTCGCTGGATAATGCCGAAGCCTGGATGCAGGGCCGCACGCTTTATGGCGGGGCCAGCGCGCTGATGGCCTATACTGCCGCGATCCGCGCCTTTCCCGATTTGCCGCCATTTCGGGCTGGCCAAATTGCTTTCGTCGCCCCCGTCGGCGCTAGTTTCGAACTGCATAGCGAGATCGTTCGGCAGGGGCGCAACGTTACGCAGATACGCAGCGAGATACGGGCCGAAGGAAAGCTCGCCCTGACGGCATTCTGGCTATTCGGCGCGGCGCGGCCATCGAATGCCCTGTATCCTTCCGCACCCCCGGCCCCGGAACCCGGTCGACCGCAGGATAGCAAAACGGCGGACACCCGCCATGCCCCGGAATTTCTCAAGAACAATTTCGACGTGCGTTATACCGGCGATCGGGCCGACGCGAACGAACCGATAATCCGCCGGTGGATAAGATTGAAGGAACTGTCGGGCATCGATCCAATCTCCGAGCTCATCCTGCTCGGCGATACATTGCCGCCATCGGCCGCCCGGATCATGCAACGCGTCGGCCCGCTGAGTTCAATCAATTGGTCGTTCAACCTTCTCGATCCCGAACCGAGGACACAAGACGGCTGGTGGTTGGCGGAAACGGCCAGCGATCATGCGGATGAAGGATATTCGAGCGAACGGTTGCGGCTGTGGAATGCGGATGGCGGTCAGATGCTATCAGGAATGCAGTCCGTCGCAATTTTCGGCTGACACCCGAATAGTTCGCGAACTAAACGTCCTGAAAGTTGGGCGCGCGCTTTGCCATACCGGCCATGACTGCTTCGATCTGATTCTCGGTGCGCATGATCGCATCCTGCTCCTGACTTTCTTCCATCAGCAGCCGGTCGTTGCCGTATTCGGGCATAGCATTGGACAGCCGTTTGGCGGCGCGAATGGCATGTGGGTTGCGCGCCGCAATTTCCGTCGCGATTGCCGTGGCCCGCGCAACCGGATCGGGATCAACGAATGTCGCCAGGCCGTATGCGTGCGCTTCCTCGCCGGTAAATTGGCGATTGGTGTAGATCAGTTCCCGCAGAACATCGTCGCGCACCAGACCACGCCATAGCGAATAGCCGCCCATATCAGGCACCAGTCCCCATTTCAGTTCCATGATCGCCATGCGTGCGTCGGGCGCTGCCACGCGAATATCGGCGCCGCTAGCAATCTGCATACCGCCACCGAAACATACGCCGTGAATTGCACATATGACGGGCACGGGCAGTTTGCGCCATTGAGTGGCGACCTGCTGAAATTTGTTGGAATCGCCGTGGATGCGCTTGGTCAAAGGGGGTTCGTCGGCGCTTTTCTGCTGCCCGAAGGTGGATGTATCCAATCCCGCGCAGAAGCTTTTCCCCTCACCGGACAAAACCACCGCGCGCAGCCCCTTCATCGTTTCCAGCGCCGTGCCCGCTTCGATGATACGGGTGAACATTTCGGGATCGAGCGCGTTCATCTTATCCGCACGTGTCAGGCGGACCTGCGCGACACCATTATCGCCCAATTCGATGGAAACCCGGTCATTCGCCGCAAACGTCATATCGCATCCTCAATCCGCTACTCGATAAAGAGCAGATGGTGCGCGTTTGTGCCAACTATGTCCAGTGCGCAGCCGACTGGCTTTCGGTCAAAGGTGTTTGCCGGCCCGCATGGAGTACGCTTGGTCGTCGGTGACGATCAAATGGTCGAGAAATTGGAGGCCGAGTGAGTCGCCCATAGTCGCCAATTGGCGAGTTGCTGTAATATCGTCCGAGCTGGGCTCGCACACGCCGGAAGGGTGGTTGTGCGCCAGAAGAACCGCACTCGCATCTAGTTTGAACGCCCGGCGGAACAACTGACTGCTGTCGAGCCGGATGCTATCCTGCGCGCCCCACCCCATTTCCTCCTCATCGAGATAACGATCGTTCGCATCGCAAAAGATGACCAGCATGGTTTCGCGCGTGGTGCGACAAAGGCGGTCCTGTAAATAAGATATTAGCGCAGGTTCCGCCGGATCGACATGCGCGCCGACGGCTATTTCGCGGTGCGCCTCCTCCACCAACCGCCGCGCGGCGACCAAAAGTTCGCATGCTGGCCCAAAACGATGGCCGGCGCGGATAAGCTGGTTGCTCGGGGCCGCGAGCGCACGACCGAGACTACCGAATTCACGTTTGAGCGTGTCGGCTAAGGCCGGGGCGTGGCGACCGGCGAAGGGGGTGAGGAGCTCCGCCATGACCTGTACGTACCGTGGCTCTTCACGCGCCGGTGGTGCAGCCATATGCCGAACGCCAGAATGATAATCTGAAAATATGATGGGCCGGCTGCAAGAATCGCATACGCAATCGGAGACACCGTATCGGTAAGCCCCTTCGCAAAATGGGAAAGCATCGCGATTAGTTGAAAGCCCGCCACCCATAATGTGTACATCCGATTAGCTCTTATAGCGATTACGATAAACGATACCGCGACCGAACCATCTAAAAGAAAGAGGAATGAATTGAAGTCATAGAAACTCCCAGACGCATCTGCGAATAGGAAGTAGATTTGTCCCATAACTACCATTGCCAGTAAAATACTGACGGACAACTTTTCAGGATCGGCACCATACTTAACGGCACCAAAAAGAAGGCCTAACAGTATTAAAAGTTGCCCAACCGCCCTGTAGTCGTTCCAGAATGCTAACAGGGTCAGTTGAAAAACTCCTAAACGCCGGCGGTTTCAGCCTTATCTTCAGTCATTTGCATCGCTTCACGCGGAATGACGGTCGGCATGCCGGGGTCGCCGATAGCATGCACCTGTGCAATCTTGCTCAACTCGTCATGAACGCGCAACAGGTTTGTGGACATCGCCATCGCCTGCTGTTCGGCCTGCGACAGGCGCATGATGGCGCGCTGGCCGGTATCGACCGGAAGTTCGGGGTTCTGACGTGCCTGAAGCATAGCCTGCTTCAATTTCGCACAAGCCAGCATAGTTTCGTCCGAAAGCGCTTCGGCCTCGCGGATCAGCTTCTTGATGTTCAGGGCATCTGCAATGACAGGTGTGGTCAACGCTATTCTCCTTATCGGGCAGGGCCCGCAGAAGAAATTCCTATCGGGTGCCTGTCGTTTCCGCTTCGATTGCTGCCTTACCCTCCAGGACGTCGCTCATGGTGACGGCCGCCGAAACGACTAGCACAATGGCAGCGACGATACCGAATGCGATAGCGATCATCGCCAGCATTCGGCCCAGGACGGCATTTTCGCCATCGAGAATTGGTGGAACGACCACCGGTTCGGATAAACCAGCCCAAGGCGCATCGATGAGGACGTGATGCGCATCGGAAAATACCACGTTGCCGGGGCCGTTCCGAGATCCCTGATCGGGAAAAATCGGTTCGTCCGGCAGCTGAGAATTTGTGTATATAGGTTTTCTATAGGGGTCCGCGGCCCCCGTTTTTTCGCGCTTTTCGTCGTTTTCGCTTTGCGGCTCCATCGCGCGATAGCAGTCGACCAGCTCATTCATGCTTTCGACTTCGAACTTGTCCTTAAGCGCACGAATATGTTGGTTTATCCGGGCTTCGGACACACCCATGTCGCCGGCAATCACCTTGATCGGGACACGGCGATCGATGCGTTCCAGCACCTCTGTTTGACGCTCGGTTAGTTTGGCGCTCGATCTGGGCGTGGTCATCACGCTCATCATGCTCTCCTGTGGTCGACAATTCGACAATACGCGATTGATGGGGTCTTATCAACGATACCGAATCAACGTGCTTGAGCGCGAATCGATCCGGTCCGCCACAGGCTGTAAACACGCAGAATTCAGCCGTGAGATGCCCCGACAGATGCGAGATAGCGTTTTACATTACGTGCCGCCTGACGCAGTCGCTGTTCGTTTTCCACCATGGCGATTCGCACGAATCCTTCGCCTTCTTCGCCGTATCCGACACCCGGTGCGACTGCGACTTCGGCCTGCTGCAACAATTGCTTCGCGAATTCCAAGCTGCCCATATCCTTCAGTTTAGGCGGTAACGGGGCCCAAGCGAACATGGATGCGGCGGGCGGCGGAATGTCCCAACCCGCACGACCGAACGCCTCGACCATGACGTTGCGGCGCTTGCGATACAGTTCGCGATTGCTGGCGACGATATCCTGCGGACCGTTCAACGCCGCGCAGGCCGCCGCCTGGATCGGCGTGAACGCGCCATAATCGAGGTAGCTCTTCACCCGTGTCAGGGCAGCGATCAGATCGCGGTTTCCGACAGCGAACCCCATCCGCCAACCCGCCATGGAATAGGTTTTCGACATGGAGGTAAACTCCACTGCTACGTCTTTCGCTCCCTTCGCCTGCATGATCGATGGCGTCGGCTTGCCGTCGAAATACAGTTCGGAGTAAGCGAGATCGGACAGAACCCAGACCTCGTTCGCCTTCGCCCATTCCACCAGTCGTTCGTAGAACGCCAGATCGACGACTTCGGCGGTCGGGTTGGATGGGTAATTCACCACCAATACGCTGGGACGCGGCACGGTAAACGCCATCGCATTGTCGAGCGCGCGCCAATAATTCTCGTCCGGCGTGGTCGGCACTGCGCGGATTGTCGCACCTGCGATGATGAAGCCGAACGTATGGATCGGATAGGATGGGTTGGGGGCAAGGATCACATCGCCCGGCGCAGTGATGGCATTGGCAAGACTGCCCAGCCCCTCCTTCGACCCCATAGTCACGATCACTTCGCTGTCCGGGTCCAGATCGACGCCGAAGCGGGTGCCGTAATAATTCGCCTGCGCTTTACGCAAACCGGGAATACCTTTTGACTGCGAATAGCCATGCGCGTCCGGCTTGCTCGCCACCTCGACCAGTTTTTCGATCACATGCGGCGGCGGCGGCTGATCGGGATTGCCCATGCCCAGATCGATGATGTCGCGCCCCTCCTGGCGGGCGGCGGCGCGCATCGCGTTGACTTCCGCGATTACGTAGGGCGGCAGACGCTTCATTCGGTAGAAGTCGGTATTCATCATTAGTCCCGATTGCGCCTCATGCTGGGTCCGGTACAGTGAACTATCACGAGTCCGCCAACGTTGCGCAAGCATCAATAGGAAGCCCATGACCGATAAACCCGACAGTGCCGAACCCATGAATCCGTTTCAGGCCCCGTTTCAAGCGATGCTGAAAACGCAGGCCGATCTTATGCAGTCGATGTTCGCGCCGTTTCAGGAAGCGATGCGGGGGGAAGCTTCGGCAGGTTCGCCGATGGCACCGATGGCACCGATGGCGATGCCGCAAATGACCTCGCCCGATCTGGCCCAATGGCAGGAAGCTGCCACCAAAATGCAGGCGATGTGGCTCGATTTTCAAAAGGAGCAGGGGCAATCGGGACAGGCGCCGATCGCAGTGGTCGATCCGATGCAATGGATGAACGCCATGCAGAACTGGTATTTGCAGATGCCGCTGCAGGATCCCGCCAACCAGAAACAAATGTGGGAAGACAGCCTGCAATTGTGGCAGACGGTTCTGGGTCGATACGGTATCGGTCCCGAAGCATTGAACGAACAGGAACGCGACCTCCCCCGGCAGGACCGCCGTTTTAAGGACCGGCGTTGGAGCGACCAGCCGACCTTCGCGCTCATCCATCAAACCTATCTGCTGCTTGCGGAGCGTTTGAATGCCATGGTCGATGATATGGAAGGGCTCGACCCGGCCAAACGCAAGCAGCTGCGTTTCGCGACCAAAGCCATGACCGAAGCGATGAGCCCGGCGAATTTCGCGATGACCAATCCGATCGTGCTGGAGCGCACTTTGGAAGCGAAGGGCGAAAATCTGGTCAAAGGTATGGAGCATCTGATTGCCGACCTCAAAAAAGGTCAGCTGACCCATGTCGATCCGCATGCGTTCGAATTGGGAAAGAACATCGCGGTAACGCCAGGCAAAGTCGTTTATGAGACGCCGATGTTCCAGCTTATCCAATATACGCCTACGACTGAAGAGGTTCTGGAAACGCCGCTGGTCATATTCCCGCCTTGGATCAACCGTTTTTACATCCTCGATCTGAACGAGAAAAAAAGCTTCATCCGTTGGGCGGTCGAGCAGGGCGTGACCACTTTCGTCG
>JBAUIN010000190.1:0-2938 GCA_049682975.1 Pontixanthobacter sp.
ACGAACGCAATTCGTTCACGTATCCGAACATATTGGCGAGCGGCACCATCGCTTCGACCGCCTGTGCGTTACCGCGGCTGTCGGTGCCCTGGATTTGTCCACGACGGGAATTCAAATCGCCGATCACGTCGCCGAGATAATCCTCCGGCGTAATCACTTCGACCTTCATCACCGGTTCGAGCAGCTTGATGCCGCCGCGATCCGCCGCTTCGCGCATCGCGCCGCGGCCGCAGATCTCGAATGCCACTGTGGACGAGTCGACATCGTGATAGGCGCCATCGGTTACCTGAATGGTGAAATCGATGATCGGGAAACCGATAAGATAGCCGCTTTCCGCCTGTTCTTTCATGCCCTTTTCCAGCGACGGGATATATTCGCGAGGAATATTACCGCCCTTGATGCTGTCTTCGAACACGATGCCCTGACCGCGTTCGCCGGGAATGAAAGTCGCTTTCGCGCGGGCGAACTGGCCCGAACCGCCGGACTGCTTCTTATGCGTGTAATCGACCTCGATCGTGCGACCGAGCGATTCACGATAGGCGACCTGCGGCGCGCCGACGTTGGCCTCGACCTTGAATTCGCGCTTCATGCGATCGACGAGAATGTCGAGGTGAAGCTCACCCATGCCCTTGATGATTGTCTGACCGGATTCGTGATCGGTGGTGACGCGGAAGCTGGGATCCTCGGCGGCCAGACGATTGAGCGCGACGCCCATCTTTTCCTGGTCGGCCTTGGTTTTCGGCTCCACGGACAATTCGATTACCGGATCGGGGAATTCCATCCGCTCCAGAATGATCGGCTTGGACGCATCGCACAAAGTATCGCCGGTCGTCGTTTCTTTCAGACCCGCAATCGCGACGATGTCGCCAGCGAACGCCTCGTCGATGTCTTCCCGGTTGTTGGAATGCATCAACAGCATACGGCCGATCTTTTCCTTCTTCTCCTTGACGGAGTTCAGCACGCTGCCTTTGGCGAGCTGTCCGGAATAGATGCGCGTAAAGGTGAGCGAGCCGACGAACGGATCGTTCATGATCTTGAAGGCCAGCGCACTGAATGGCGCATCGTCGCTGGATGGACGCGTATCTTCTTCGTCACTGTCGGGCTTCACGCCCTTAATGGCGGGAACATCGAGCGGCGACGGCATGTAATCGACGACCGCATCGAGCAATGGCTGAACGCCCTTGTTCTTGAACGCGCTACCGCACAGCACCGGCACAAAATCGCGCGCCATGGTGCCTTTGCGGATCAGTTTCTTCAGCGTCGCCGCGTCGGGGACATTGCCTTCGAGATACTGTTCCATCACCGCATCGTCCTGTTCGACGACGGTTTCAATGAGCTGTTCGCGATATTCGGCGGCCTTGTCGGCCATGTCGGCGGGAATGTCGACATAGTTGAAGTCGGCACCCAGACCGTCATTCTCCCATACGATGCCGCGATTGTTGACCAGATCGACCACGCCCTTCAGGTCGCTTTCCGCGCCGATGGGCAGATACAGCACCAATGGCGTCGCGCCGAGGCGGTCGACGATCGACTGCACGCAATAGTAGAAATCGGCGCCGGTGCGATCCAGCTTGTTGATGAAGCACATCCGCGGCACGCCGTATTTATCGGCCTGACGCCATACGGTTTCGGATTGCGGCTCCACACCGGCAACCCCGTCGAACACGGCGACCGCGCCGTCGAGTACGCGCAAGGAGCGCTCGACTTCGATGGTGAAATCGACGTGGCCGGGCGTGTCGATGATGTTGATCCGGTGCTTTTCGCCCTTGCCGTCTTCATTGGCCCAGAACGTGGTGGTCGCGGCGGAGGTAATCGTGATGCCACGCTCCTGCTCCTGCTCCATCCAGTCCATCGTCGCCGCGCCGTCATGCACTTCGCCGATCTTGTAGCTCTTGCCGGTATAATAAAGGATACGTTCGGTCGTGGTGGTCTTACCGGCGTCGATATGCGCCATAATTCCGATATTGCGATAGCGTTCCAGCGGATAGTCGCGGGCCATGATGGTACCTCAAAGGATGATAGGGAGGGACCGCCCGATGCGGCCCGCCGTCCCCTATATAGTTACAAGTGTGACCGGTGTAAGACGTTCCGGATATGCACCCGGAACGCCCCGATCGATATTACCAGCGGTAGTGGCTGAACGCCCGGTTGGCGTCGGCCATGCGGTGCGTGTCCTCACGCTTCTTCACCGCATTGCCGCGATTGTTGGACGCATCCATCAATTCGCCGGACAGGCGCGCCGACATGGTGGTTTCGGCACGACCGCGCGCGGCCCCGATCAACCAGCGGATCGCGAGAGCCTGCGCGCGTTCGGGACGCACTTCGACCGGCACCTGATAGGTCGCACCACCGACACGGCGGCTGCGGACCTCCACCTGAGGCGCAATGTTGTTGAGCGCATCGTGGAACATCTGGATGGGATCGGTCTTGGCCTTGGCCTCGACCGTGTCGAGCGCACCATAGACGATGCGTTCGGCCGTGGATTTCTTACCGTCGAGCATGAGGTTGTTCATGAATTTCGACAGCACCTGATCCTTGAATTTGGGATCGGGCAGGATGACCCGCTTTTCGGGACGACGACGACGTGACATATTCGTTTACTCCTCTGGAGTGCGGCAGACCCATCCGGGTCCGCCTTGCGGTGCCAGCCCGTCTCCCCCTTCCAGCCACCCGATACGGTATCGGACGATGATCGGGTGGCTGGAAGGGGGAGACGGGCTGGCATCGAGGTCGGCATGGATATGCCGACCGCACCCGACAAAACTTACTTCGGCCGTTTGGCCCCGTATTTCGAGCGCGACTGCTTGCGGTCCTTGACCCCTTGCGTATCGAGCACACCGCGCAGGACGTGGTAACGCACACCGGGAAGATCGCGCACACGACCGCCGCGGATCAGCACGACGCTGTGTTCCTGCAGATTGTGGCCTTCGCCGGGGAT
>JBAUIN010000191.1:0-7651 GCA_049682975.1 Pontixanthobacter sp.
GGGCCGCCACGGTCGGCGCGGTGGCGTTGCCCGGTCTCGAAGGGGGCCTGGTGTTGCGCAGCGACCGGCCGACGGCACGCACGACGCGCAACGGATCACCCCGGCTGGTCGTCAGTCGTACCCGCCCAGCACCTGAAGCGGAAAAGGTTGCAGCGCAGATCGGTGGGGAATTGCTTCCGATGGGTTCGGCGGGGGCGAAAGCCATGGCCGTGGTGCGCGGCGAGGCGGAAATTTATTTACATTCGGGCGGACAACATCAATGGGACAATTGTGCGCCAGTTGCCGTCGCACAGGCGCACGGATTGCATTGTTCGCGGATCGACGGATCACCGATCGTTTACAATCAGGCGGATACGTACCTGCCTGATCTGCTGATCTGTCAGCCAGAATTGGCAGACGATATCATCAAGCGGGTTCGCAATCTTGCGAGCGGTGCTTAGTCTTCGGCGGAAACCCGTTCGATCAAGCTTTGTGCATCTTCCTCCTGCGCAGCTTCCAGTTCCGGCGGAAGCGCTACCGAAAGGTCGACGCGGCGGTTGAATGCCCTCCCTGTTTCATTCGGTGTACCGTCAGGCTTCGCATTCGGCCTTGCCGGGTTCTGCTCACCCATCGCAATTACAGTGATTCGATCTTCCGCAATGCCATTCTCGACGAGCCAATCGCGTACGCGCTCCGCACGTTGCCGGGATGCGCGAATATTTGCGTCGTCGCGACCCGCGGAATCCGTATGACCGCGTAATGTAATCGGTCCACCCGCTTTCACCTGCTCCGATTCAACCACCTCACGCAATTCCGCCAATGCAGCGACGCTCAGCTGCGCTTCCCCCCCGTCGAACGATATGCGCTGTTCCAACGGCTCCAAAACCAGCGGATTGGGTTCGACCTCGACATCGGAACGGATGATCGACACCGGTTCTTCAATCTCTTCGGGTTCGGTCAGATCCGCAGGCTCGGGCGCCGGCGGTGCGTCGGCCTGATTGTTGCAAGCACCGAGGGTTAGAACTAAAGCTGTAGCGGCAGCGATATGTTGGACGGCAGGCTTCGTTTTCATCGTTTCTGGCTTCATTGGTTGGGTTCGTCAGGCGGGTTGCGGTTTCGGACCGCCGCGACCGGCACGTTTGGCGGCGATCTCTTCGGCGGTTTTGGCACGCGGTGGCGAGAACGAGATAATCGTATCTCCCGCCCGCGGTTCGGGGCGGCTTTCATGCGTAAAGAACCGCATCACGCCATTTTCACGGATGATCAAAAGCATATGCGCGGTCTCCGGCAGTTTTTCCTGCGCATCGGCGAAGTCGAATTCTTCCGATAAGGTCGTTTTGCGGAACACCCATCCCTGCTCGCGCCGTTCGGCCACATCCGAAACGCCGAAACCGGATTCGAACAACGCTCGCCCGCGGATCGACGGTGGCAAAGCGTGCCGGTCGTGTTCGGATGTCGATTCGCCGAGTTGATAGACCGAATCCCGTCCGATCTCATGGGCGAATTCATTGCAGACCAGTGCGTTATACGCTTCGTTGCCAGTGGCGGCGACCAGCACCTGGAACGGTGTCAGATCGAGCGTATGTTCCGTCGCTTCGTTCAAGATTTCACCGTGGTAGAAGGGCACACCCTGTTTGCGCGCGGGGCTCAACGCCTGCCAACTCGGATCGACGATCATCACCGGCGTTTCCAACTCTTTCAGCAATTGCGCCAGCGATATGGTCCAAGGCGTACTGCCCACGATTAGCAGGCCAGGACGGGTGTTGCCTTTAACCTTCAACCATTTCGCGACCATATTGACGGTAAAGCCATGGGCAAACACGGTTGCCACGACCACGGCGAAGCTCAGACCGATCAACAGATTGCCGTCGGCATAACCGATCTCACCCAAACGGAGCGCAAACAAGCCGGAGATCGCCACGAGCACGATCCCCCGCGGTGCAATCCATGCCAGAAACAGGCGTTCGTTCCACGGCACGGAACTGAAGGCAAGACTGATAAGGATTGTCAGCGGGCGAACGAAAAACAGCAACGCCAGCAGGAACAGCATGAAGGATATGCCAGTCGGCGTAACCGGGTTGAGATAGCGCAGATCATCCAACGTGAGCGACGCGGACAACAGAATGAAAATGCCGGATACCAAAAGCACCGCAATGTTCTGTTTGAACGGATGAATACTGCGCAAGCTGGATACATGCATGTTGGCCAGCGCCACGCCCATCACCGTTACCGCGAGCAAGCCGGCTTCATGCTCGATCTTGTTCGATAGGACGAACACGCCAATAACCACCGTTAAAAGAACGGGCACTTTCAAATATTCGGGAATGACACCGCGCGGAAATGCCCAAGCGATCGCTTTCGCCGCTGCATATCCGATGATGCCCGACAGGATAATCGCGATGATCATGGGTGGGACCACCTGCCATATCGTTGCGTCTGGATTGTCGGCCGAAATGCGGAAATATTCATAAGCGATCACGGCACACAACGCACCCGTCGGATCGTTCACGATCGCTTCCCATTTCAGGATCGATGCGGGCCGCGTTTGTACGGAAGACTGCCGAAGCAGGGGAATGACGACCGTCGGCCCGGTTACCACCAGAATGCCGCCGAACAGCACTGCCACGGGCCATGCCAGATTGGCAATTTCGTGCGCGGCCAGTGCGCCGAGGAACCAACCAATTACCACCCCGATAGTCGCGAGCCGATAGACGGCAGAACCCGAATGTCGCAATTCGCGTAAGTCGAGGCTAAGGCCCCCTTCGAACAGAATAAGCGCAACGCCAATTGCGACCATGGGTTCGAGGAGGTGACCGAACGTCGCTTCGGGGTCGAACAGTTTCTCGCCGACGATAAATTCGAAGCCAGGCCCGGCCAGAAACCCGGCGGCGAGCATAAGAACGATCGCGGGCCAGCCCGTGCGCCAAGCCACCCATTGCGCGCCAATTCCCAGCACGCCGACCAGCGCAATTACCAGACCTTCTTCCATATTGTAGAAATTTCCACCCGCTGCGTAATTGGTTAGAACGCACTAACCGGATTATGGCTCCGTATGTCCAGCCTTTTCACGCGACTGGGTAATCGACCAGGGTGGTCACCGCGATACCGGATCGGCCGAGTCGGTCCACACCGCCAAGATCGGGTAGGCCGATGACGAACGCCGCCGTCGCCACGTTCGCCCCCGCCATTCGCAGCAGTTCCACTGCGGCATCGGCCGTTCCGCCGGTTGCAATCAGATCGTCGACGATGGCTACGTTCACTCCCTGCGGGACACCCTCAGGGTCCATTTCCAGGCGGTCCGTACCGTATTCGAGCTGATAGTCGACACCGATCGCCACTATAGGAAGCTTGCCCGGTTTGCGAATGGGTATGAAAGGCAATCGTAAATGCACCGCCACGGCGGCACCGAAGATGAAACCGCGGGCCTCCATTCCGGCGATAGCTTGCGCATCCGCGTTGCGAACGTCGTTAGCCAGCCGTTCGACTGCGGAAGCCAGACCCTCCGCATTGGCGACCAAGGTCGTGATGTCGCGAAACTGGACGCCCTTTGCCGGGAAATCGGGTACGGTGCGTATCAGCTTGCGAAAGTCATCCGCTTTCATTCCGGTGCCCGATACCGAGCGAAGTTAATCGGTTTTCTTGCGTTTCGCCGAAGCCCAAACCTGTTTCTTCGCAAAATAGGCGAGAACCGTGGCGAACAGCAGAAAGCCGAGCACCGGCCAACCCGTCCGCTTGCGTTCGACCAAGGTCGGCTCCGCCGTCCAGGTCATGAACGCCGCCACATCCTTCGACATCTGCCCGATCGTCGCTTCGGTTCCATCCGCGTAAGTTACCTGGCCGTTGGTAGTGATCGGAGGCGCCATCGCGATGTTGAGGTTCGGGAAATACTGGTTGAAATAAAGCCCGTCCGGTGTCGTAAAATCGGGATATTTCTTCTTCAGCTCGGCCGGGATCGGGCCGTAACCGGTCAGAAGCGAATAGATATAGGCAGAACCGTCGCCACGCGCTTTCGCCATCAGGGACAGATCGGGTGGGATCGCATTATTGTTGGCCGCAGCAGCCGCTACCGCATTGGGATAGGGCGAGGGAATGTAATCCGTCGGCTCACCCGCGCGCACGATCGCTTCGCCGGTATCGGGATCGATGCCCGGGATGGTTTGCCATTCGGCGGCGATCGCTTTCACTTCGTCTTCGGTATAACCGATTTCGGCGAAATCGCGAAACGCCACGAATTTCATACCATGGCAAGCGGCGCACACTTCCTTGTAAACCTGATACCCACGCTGAAGCTGTGCCAGGTCCCATTTCGCCAGCGCCCCGTCGAAGGGGAAACCGACATCTTTCGGAGCTTTGTAAAATACATACTCGGCCGATGTCTGCTTTTCTTCCGTCGCCCAATTGTAGGCTCCGGTAATAAACGAAAACAGTACGACGATCGTGAAGCCGATTCCTAGAAGAATACCACCGATACGGATCATGATTGAATGTCTTTCTCTAATCCTTAGGCCGTAGCCGGCGTCGTTCCGGAAGGTCCGCTACGCTCTTCCCGCGTGGATGGGGCGTTGATCGGTGCCATCGCATCCTCGTCGTCGCCCAGCACCGCTTCGGTAATCGAATAGGGCAGCGGCTTCGGTTTCTCTACCGACGATACGATCGGCAGAATGACGAGGAAGTGGAGGAAGTAATAGGCGGTCGCCAACTGGCTGAGCATCACATATGGTTCCTCGGCTGGTGCACCGCCGCAAATGAACAGAATGAACATCGCGGGCAAAAGACCGAACCAGAAGAACTTACGGAACAGCGGGCGGTAATGGCCGGAGCGCACCGGCGATTTATCGAGCCATGGCAGGAAGAACCAGACCAGAATGGCAGCGAACATCGCGATCACGCCCCACAGTTTTGCCGAGAGGATGAAGTCCGTCGTGAATGCCCGCAGGATCGCATAGAATGGCCAGAAATACCATTCGGGCACGATATGCGCTGGCGTCGCCAATGGGTTCGCCTCGATATAATTGTCCGGATGACCCAGCGCATTGGGCAGGAAGAACACCATCAGCATAAAGAACAATAGGGCGACGCCCAGCCCGAAGCCGTCTTTCGCGGTGTAATAGGGATGGAAAGGCAGCGTATCGCTTTCCTTCTTGATCTCCACACCCGTCGGATTGGACGAACCGGGAATGTGCAGCGCCCAAATGTGCAGGATCACGACGCCCGCCGTCACGAAGGGCAGCAGGAAATGCAGACTGAAAAACCGGTTCAACGCGGCGTTGTCGGGTGCAAAACCGCCCAACAGCCATACCTGAAGCGGTTCGCCGACCAACGGAATCGCACCGAACAGGCCGGTGATGACCTTCGCGCCCCAGAAGCTCATTTGCCCCCAAGGGAGAACGTAGCCCATGAACGCAGTCGCCATCATCAGCAGAAAGATGACCACGCCCAACAACCAAATCATCTCGCGCGGCGCCTTGTAGGACGAATAGAAAAATCCACGGAAGATATGAAT
The DNA here is from genome assembly GCA_049682975.1 of Pontixanthobacter sp. Classification (GTDB taxonomy): domain Bacteria; phylum Pseudomonadota; class Alphaproteobacteria; order Sphingomonadales; family Sphingomonadaceae; genus Pontixanthobacter. The sequence goes on from JBAUIN010000191.1 coordinate 5,483, forward strand.
ATAGACGACGATAAAGAAGAAGCTGGCGCCGTTCGCGTGAGCATAGCGCATCAGCCAACCCCAATTGACGTCGCGCATGATATGTTCGGTCGTGGCGAAGGCGACTTCCGCATTGGCCGCATAATGCATAGCCAGCACGATGCCGGTAATGATCTGCACCATCAGGAAAAAACCGGCCAGAACGCCGAAATTCCACATATAGCTGAGGTTCCGGGGCACCGGATAGCCGGCACCCACGGCATTGTAGACGAGGCGCGGCAATGGCAGCCGTTCGTCGACGAATTTCATCACGCCATTGGTCGGCGTATATTCGCGTGCCCAGGGAAAGCTCATAGCGCGTCTCTTCTCATCTATCCGACCTGAATGACGGTTTCGGAGGTAAATTCATATTCCGGCACTTCCAGATTGGTCGGCGCCGGGCCTTTACGGATACGACCAGCCGTATCGTAATGCGAACCATGGCATGGGCAGAAATACCCGCCATATTCGCCCTTCACCTCGCCCGCGGCAGCACCCAGGGGCACACAACCGAGATGGGTGCAGACACCCATCGTGACGAGAATATCGCGATGCCCTTCTTTCGTGCGGTCGGCCAGGCTTTCCGCCTCGCGCAAACTGCCGGTGGGAACAGCGTCCGCTTCGCGAATCTCCGCATCTGTCAGACGGCGAACGAACAGTGGTTGCTTGCGGAAAATCGCTTTGATTGCCTGCCCCGGTTGGATCGCACTGACGTCCACTTCCGTGCTGCTTTCGGCCAGCACGTCCTCGGATGGGGCCATCTGGCTGATGAGCGGCAACAGAACGGCCGCACCGCCGACACCGGCCGCGCCCACTGCCGCGATGTTGATAAAATCACGTCGACGTACGCCGTCTTCGCCAGTTTCTTCAGACATTAGCCCGCCTTGCCCTGCAATTGTTCTGCGCATCTCAGCAGAACCGACTTAACCCGATCGACCGGCTCCACAAAATCGGATGCACAAAGGCAACCGTCCCTGCCGGTTATGCTTGGCTGATAGCTTTGAATGCCATTGCTGCCAACCGCCTTTTTGGCATGCTGGGTGCAGTTTGGCGCAACCAGAACCGGGGGAATAGGTTAGCCTGTCTCTTTACGATCCGGGAGTGCCACGAAGCTGATCTGCCTGCCGCCCGTAGGCGATCCATCATGCATCGCCCGGCGATAGGAATGGAAGCGGGCTGCGTCTACGTAGGTATCGATCCCGCAATCATCGATTTGGGTAACGCCCATTTCTTGCAGCTGTGCCGCAACAAAAGCAGGCAGGTCGAACTGAAAGTGGTTCGGTCGGCCGGGCATGAAGAACCGTGCATCATCAGCTGTAAAACGCGCGCGAAACGCCTGATCGACTTCGTAATTCTGCTGGCGGATACAAGGCCCGATCGCGGCGCGAATGTTGAGTGTTCGCGCGCCCATATCCCGCATTTTCTGGATGGCATTCGCAATAATCCCACCAACTGCCCCGCGCCATCCGGCGTGAACGGCCGCGACGATGCTCGCGTCGGTATCTGCAAGCAAAACAGATGCGCAATCCGCTGTCACTATACCGAGCGCAATACCCGGACGATCCGTAACCAGTGCGTCTGCTTCGGGGGGATCGCTATCGCTCCCATTGTTACCGCCGTCATACCGCAGCACCCGCGCCGAATGCACTTGCTTCACACGTATCATATTCCGATCCGTCACATTCGACAGATCGCCATGATCGATGCGCGTGGAAAATCCATGTGGGAACGCATTTAGTGTTGGAGATTGTATCAGTTTCACCACGAACTGCGCCTTCCACTTAATCGCCGAGCGAACGTGAAACCTGTTCATAGGTGTCGCGCGACAGGGCAGTGGCATTGGCGATCCGCTCCAACTCGCTGCGCATCATAGCAGCACGGTTTGGCTCGATACGGCGCCAGCGTCCCAGCGACGGTACGAAACGCGCAGCAGTTTGCGGATTGATAGGATCCAGCGCCAATATACAATCGGCGATGATGCGATATCCTTCGCCCGATTCTGCGTGAAAAGCATGCGGATTGCCGGCAAACGCCATGTAAAGCGACCGCACCCGATTGGGGTTGCGCATGGTAAAGTCTCGATGATCCGCCAGCGCTTTAACATGCTCGATCGCATTCGGATGCAGTGACGACGCCTGTAGGGCGAACCAT
>JBAUIN010000192.1:0-4448 GCA_049682975.1 Pontixanthobacter sp.
TGCGGGCGAGCACGAGCGCGGCGGCTCCATCGGAAATCGAACTGGAAGTGGCGGCTGTAATCGTACCGTCTTTCGCAAAGGCGGGGCGTAGCGTCGGGATCTTGTCCGGCTTGCCGCGTCCGGGCGCCTCGTCGGTATCGACCGTATGTTCGCCCTTACGGGTCTTTACAGTGACCGGCGCGATCTCATCGGCAAAGGCCCCGCTTTCGATGGCAGCGGTCGCACGGCGTAGGGATTCGATGGAATATTCATCCATCGCTTCACGAGTCAGTTGGTACTCATCCGCCGTATCCTGCGCGAATGTGCCCATCGCGCGCCCTTCCTCATAGGCATCTTCCAATCCATCCAGGAACATATGATCGTATGCAGTGTCGTGCCCCAGCCGCGCGCCGCCGCGATGCTTCTTGAGAAGGTATGGCGCATTGGTCATGCTTTCCATGCCACCCGCAACGACCCATTTTGCCGACCCGCCGGCCAAAGCCTCGGCCCCCATGATGACGGTTTGCATGCCGGAACCGCACACTTTGTTGACTGTGGTGGCTTGCGCCGATTTGGGCAACCCTGCCTTGATTGCCGCCTGCCGGGCAGGGGCCTGACCCAATCCCGCCGGGAGGACACAACCCATATAGACGCGGTCCACATCATCGCCCGAAACGCCGGCACGGGCGATGGCCGCTTCGATCGCCGTCGCGCCAAGATCCGTCGCCGAGACATCGGCCAGTGCTCCCTGCATACTTCCCATCGGGGTGCGCGCGTAGGACAGGATGACGATCGGATCGTTCGCGGAGAATTCGGGCATAGGACGTGTCTTTCTATTGATAATTGCAAGTCGAACTAATGCTGCACTGCCGCAAAATCAATCGCGGAAGGAAACTGGTGCGATCTCTAGAAAGTACGCCCTTTACGACATCGCTCTTGCCAAGGTCGCTTTGCTGCCCGACAATCAAAGCAACTGAGGCATATTGGAGAGAGATGATGGCAGACGACCGCAAAGACGACATGGAAGCAATCCTGAAGCTGCAGCGCGACGCATTCACCGCAGCCCGCCCCGAAAACCTGTCCGTGCGACGCGACCGGGTTCAGCGTGCGATAAACCTGCTGGTCGAACATGGGGAAGAATTGTGCGAGACGATGAACGAGGATTTCGGCAACCGCAGCCGGGACCAATCCATGATGACGGACATTGTCGGCACTATCAATTTCGGCAAATATTGCCTGAAGAACATGGACGATTGGGCCAAGCCGAGTAAGCGTAAGCTGCAATTCCCGCTCGGCTTGCTTGGTGCGAAGGCGGAGGTGCGTTACGAACCCAAGGGCGTAATCGGCATTCTAAGCCCGTGGAATTTTCCGGTGAACTTGTCCTTCGGCCCGCTGATGCAAGTTCTATGCGCCGGAAACCGTGCAATGATCAAACCGTCCGAATTTACAGAGCGAACATCGGAACTTACCGCCGATCTCGTATCGAAGCATTTCGGCCAGGACGAAGTCGCCGTATTCACCGGATCGCCGGAAGTCGCGCAGGCGTTTTCCTCTTTGCAATTCGACCATTTGATTTTCACCGGTTCCACCGAAACCGGCCGCCGCGTGATGGAGGCAGCGGGCAAAAACCTCGTGCCGGTCACTTTGGAACTTGGCGGCAAATCGCCGGTAGTCCTCGGCCGCAGCGCCGACCTAGAAAAAGCCGGCGACCGGATTGCGATGGGCAAGATGATGAATGCAGGGCAAATCTGTCTTGCACCCGATTACATGATAGTTCCCGAAGAGAACGAGGAAGCGGCCGTTGCCGCCGTTCAGTTGGGCGTACATAATCAGTATCCGACCCTGCTCGACAATGATGATTACGCGTCCGTCGTGACCGATAAGCATTTCGATCGCCTTCAGGGCATGATCGAAGATGCGCGGGAAAAGGGTGCCGAGGTCATCGAGGTCAATCCGGGTGAGGAAGATTTCTCCAGCACCAACAGCCGCAAGATGCCGTTGACCATTTTGCGCAACGTGACGGACAATATGCAGGCGATGCAGGAAGAAATCTTCGGCCCCGTCCTGCCCGTCAAAACCTATACGAACGTCTCGGAAGCGGTGGACTACGTGAACCAAAACGAGCGCCCGTTGGGTTTGTATTATTTCGGTAGCGACAATGACGAACGTGAAACGGTATTGTCGAAAACTATCTCGGGCGGCGTCACTGTGAACGACGTGATTTTCCATGTTTCGATGGAAGATTTGCCATTCGGCGGCGTCGGGGCATCGGGTATCGGTTCATATCACGGCCCGGAAGGGTTTCGTGAATTCAGCCATGCCCGCTCGGTCTATACGCAGCCGAAAGTGGACGTGGCCGGGATCGCCGGGTTCAAACCACCTTATGGAACCAAAACGAAAAAGGCGATATCCAGTCAGGTGAAAGCCTGAATTTCGTTTTATAAGCCCCATCGGGCGGTGAGGTGCAGTTCAGCCCCGCCGCCTGATCGTGTGTCCAACGCGCGTCCCGCACAAGGGTTTTCGCCAAATTTGCAACCCCGTTTCTCTTGCGCCGATGGGCCGGGGGGCTTAGGACGCGGCTAACTCCATATAATCTAAAACAAGAGTGATTTTCTTGGTCGATCTCAGCCAATATCTGCCCATCCTTATTTTTCTGTTCATCGCGCTTGGCCTTTCGGCGTTGTTCGTTTTCCTTCCGATGGGCGTATCTCGTCTTACCGGTACGCATAATCCTGACGAGCAGAAATTGAGCGAATATGAATGCGGCTTCCCTGCATTCGAAGATCCGCGCAGCCCGTTCGACATCCGGTTCTATCTCGTAGCGATCAGTTTCATCATTTTCGATTTAGAGGCTGCCTTTCTGTTCCCTTGGGCCGTCAGCCTGGAGCAGACGCAATGGCAGGGCTGGCTCGGCATGATGATCTTCCTGGGTATTCTGGCAATCGGCCTTGCCTACGAATGGAAGAAAGGGGCCTTGGATTGGGAATGACAGCCCTTGAAGCGAGCAATGCGATATGAGCAATCTAGCGACTGAAAATTCAAAACTACCGCGGGCGGCGCAGGGCGGCGAAGTGCGTCATCCCGACGCGGATTACTTCCGCGCTATGCAGACCGAAGTGAACGACAAGGGTTTTTTGGTCACGAGTACCGAAGATCTGTTCAATTGGGCACGTACGGGGTCGTTATGGTGGATGACATTCGGCCTGGCATGCTGCGCGGTAGAGATGATCCATGTAAACATGCCGCGCTATGATATGGAACGGTTCGGCGTGACCCCACGCGCAAGCCCGCGGCAATCCGACGTAATGATCGTCGCTGGCACGTTGTGCAATAAAATGGCGCCCGCATTGCGTAAAGTTTACGATCAGATGTCTGATCCGAAATATGTGATCTCGATGGGCAGCTGCGCGAATGGCGGCGGCTATTATCATTATAGCTACAGCGTCGTACGCGGTTGCGATCGTGTGGTACCGGTCGATATCTACATTCCCGGCTGCCCCCCGACCGCCGAAGCCTTGCTATATGGTGTGATGCAATTGCAACGGAAAATCCGCCGTGAAGGCACGATTGAACGATGAGTATCGTCAAACATCCGGCCCCTAAGTACGCGAGCAACGATGGCGTAGCGGACGTTCTTTCGGCCGCAATGGGCGGTGCGGTGCTTTCCGTAAAGGAGCAACATGGCGAGTTGTTCTTTACGGTTGAGCGTGACGCGATCGAAGATGTGCTGCGTACTCTGCGCGACGAGCATGAGTATCAGCAATTGATGGAAATCGCGGGCGTCGATTATCCGGGCCGTACCGAACGGTTCGAAGTCGTATATATGCTGTTGTCGGTCACCAAAAACCATCGCGTAATGGTGAAGCTGTCGGCATCGGAAAATACCCCCGTGCCGACCGTCACGACCTTGTGGCCCAACGCCGGTTGGTTGGAACGGGAGGTGTTCGATCTGTTCGGCGTATTGTTCGACGGTAACACCGATCTGCGCCGTATTCTCACCGATTACGGTTTTGAAGGACATCCTTTTCGTAAAGATTTCCCGCTTACCGGTTACACCGAAGTGCGCTATTCCGAAGAGGAAAAGCGGGTGGTGTATGAACCGGTCGAATTAGCGCAGGATTTGCGACAGTTCGATTTCATGAGCCCCTGGGAAGGCGCGGATTACGTGCTTCCAGGCGACGAAAAAGCGGAAGAACCGCCTATCGACGATCCGAAAGTTACCGATAGCCCCGCCAAAACCGGTGCGGGACCGAAAACGGATGCGAAGGCTGCCAAGACAGTCAGTGCGGGTTCTCCTGCGGAAAAAGATAGCGGCGACGATCGCACGCCGCCGCCCGAACCGACCGAAGACCGTGCTGGCAAACGTGCGCGTGCCGGTGAAACGACCGATACAAAAGCAGCGACCGAGCCAGTAGGTAAGAAAGGCGACAAGGTATGAGCATGCAACTCGAACAATCGCCGACCACCGA
>JBAUIN010000193.1:0-8626 GCA_049682975.1 Pontixanthobacter sp.
AAGCCCAGGAGCTATCGAATGGCGCTTCGGGTGACGCTCATGCTTCCGGCGGGCACGACCAGGCATCGGGAGACACCGCCAGTGTGAACGAGGAGGGCATCGTCGGTGTGCTCAAGAGATTGCATCCTGCCACGATACATTTCCCGATTGCCCTGTTTCTGATGGCGGCGCTGACAGAGCTCTTTATCGGTAGGCGTAGAGAAGCCGGACTGGAGCCCGCCGTACGCATGCTCATTTACGGCGGTGCGTGCGGCGCCGTTATTGCGGCCATATTCGGGTGGATACATACCGGCCTGTGGTTTGGCGGGGATACGGCTATGCAGGTTCACCGCTGGAACGGCATGCTCATTGCCGTTCTGGGTCTTGTGCTCGCCGCGCTCGCGCACCGCCGCCCGGAGAGCAGGACGATGCTGCGCACTGCGCTTTTTTCGATGGCTGTGCTCATTTTAGCCCAGGGGTTCCTTGGAGGCGAACTGGCGCACGGCCAGAACCATCTCGGCTTATCTTGGCTATAGGGGACAGTATGATGCGCAAAAGCAAATCGAAGATGTCAGCCGGACCCGCAGTACTCGCCGCGACATTTTTTGCCCTTGCTGGCTGTGATGAGCCGCAAGCCTCAGCTCCTGAAGCGCAGACGCCGATTGCAATAGAAACTGCGCTATCGGCCCCCACAGCTTCCCCCGGTGTTAAAGGCATGGAAAACTCCTCGGATGCCAGCAGCGAGGCGCAGCCGGAGACTGCAGGAACTTCCCCTGAGAGCATGGGCGAGGTTTCAAACAGGCCGCGCTCCGGCAGATCGCGAGCGGCGCCAGTGCCGCCAATTCAGCCGGCAGATGCCAGCGCAGTCACGCAGACAGCAGAGCCCGCGGACCCGCATGCAGGTCACGATATGCAGTCGATGCCGGATCACGATATGAAAGACATGTGACGCGAGCGGGCAAGACATCGAGTGTCCTTTGGATGGCTCATCGAACAGGCGGTCCCGACATCCCCCCGGAGCCTTGCGGGTCGCAGCTGCAATGGGGCCGTTCAGAACCCCGCGTTTGACCCGGCCCTCGGCATGGAGTTCCGTCGCTCTGGAAGAATTGGTCCAGAGCAAAGGTTTGACTCCACGTATGTTGGCGAGAGAGCCGCGGTGATCAGCAGGATTGGATAACGTTGTATCTGGAAGAAGTTTTTCCAATAAGGGGAAAATACAGTGCCCTTTGTGAGTGGGAGAGCGAAGGTGGTACGCAGCCATGCGGTACACGAAGCGCTCACCGCCGCTTGCCACGAAGGGTGTATTCAGAAGGGCGTGCAACTTTTGTCACTTTGGCATACCGAGGATAATCATGCGAGAGAGTGGGATCAACTTTCGAGTCCCAAAAAGGGCATCAAACCAATGCAGTAGTAGCCATTTGGGGGCTCAATTGCGGGCCTGTCGAGAGATTGACGGTAATTATACAAATAAAATCAGTATGTTATGCTGTCAGTGCGATGCCTCTTCTGGGCACCACTGCTGGTCAAAGATGGGAACACTGCCCTCGAGGCGTGGCAAGCCTGTCGCCAACCCGCGTTCTAGCACCGTCTTGGAACCGGAAATGATTACCTCCTGGTCCGATACCTCGACCTTTGACACCAGCATTCGCAGATAGGCGCTGCGAAGCGAACTGTCTTCGTCGCGCAGTTTTTCGGATAGCTGCTTCGAGAACTTGTCGAGGACGACAGGTGTTAATTTGCGCGAGCCACGAGCGAGCTGGCTCTCAAGGACATCGATCCTTGAAGTGATAGCGGTTACAGCCGTGCGGTTGTCGCTCAATCTTGCTGCAAATTCTGGGTCGCTTGGCTTCATGATGCCCTCCTCGATAAGTCCGAGAAGACGATCAATGGAGGTTCGCCGCCTTGTACGCTCGGCGTTGGCTTGGATCAGCTCCTGCTCCAGTTCCTGACGCTTTCCGTCGGATAGATCTATCACTCCTTTGAGGAGCTTCTCCAATCTGCCCGGTCCGAGTATCCGCTTTTCCACTGCACCGAAGACTGCGGCATCGAGCACTTCTCGTCGGACGTTTGGACATCTGCAACGCTGACCGATGTTGGTCCGTTCGTTGCATTTGTAGTAGTAATATTTTTTCCTGGATCGGGATGTTCCTGACCCAATGGTCATTCCGGCACTGCATCCGGGCATTCCGCATTTTGCTAGTCCTGACAAAAGTGTGGTGCCAGCAGCTTCATGCGGTGCCATCTGCGTAGGACTTCGCGATACCCGCAAAGCGGCGACACGCTCGAACTGGTCGCGATCGATGATCTGGGGGCAGGGGACCTCAATCCAGTCGTCACGCTCCGGCACGTTACCATCATCGTCTGCCGTCTTATCAAAATACCGACCTGTATACGCCTCGCGGCCAATGATACCGGCTAGATTACCGTTGGTGAACTTTGCGCCGCGCAGGGTAATTCCGCGATCATTGAGCGTTTTGACGATCGAGCGCCCGCCGCGCCCTTGCTCTGCCCAATCGAAGACCTTTTTCACCACAGCCGCCTCATCCGGCACGATGCTCAGCCTCATGCGTTGTTTCTTGCCGTCAGTGTGAGCGGCATAGGTCTGATAGCCAAACGGCACCGGACCACCGTTATAATAGCCCTTGCGCGCGTTCGTGCGGCGGCTTTTCCGGGTGTAGATCGCATCATCGATTGCGCGTTGTTCATCGACCATAGCGGTGATGGTCTGACCCATCCGTTTGGTGCGACCTTCGCCGAAGTTCTCGGTTACCGAGACCATTTCGACACCGCATTCAGCAAGGGTGTGAATGGTGTTGATAAATAGGTGCATATTGCGAGCGAAACGAGCCTGGCGATAAATAAGTACAATCTGCACAGGGCGGTCATCACCCGTCGCGCTCTCGATCATCTGCGTGAACTGTGGACGCTTGCTCAGCGTTCCACTCAATCCGCTATCGACCCACTCGCGCACGATGTCGATGTTATTGCGCGAAGCATACTCGTGAGCAGCAAAGCGCTGAGCCTCGATGGATTGAGCATTGCCGTCTTCCTTATCGACGGAGAGCCGTAGATAGAGGTAAGCCTTGGTCCTCATGGGTTCGGGTTTAAGCTTCAAACGCATTGTTCTTCCTCATTGAACAGCACCGCGATCTCCGGAGCCAGCGCCTCCAGGACCATAAGAATCTCCTTCTGTGTAATTGGCAAGTCCAATGGCAGATCGCTTGATACCGGCAAACGACGTACGGCGTTCCGCCGCACTGATGCGAGCGAAACGCCGTTGCTGTTTGACCGATTAAATTTGCCGGATGCCATCGGTATCCCGCTTGCCGTTCAGAGCTTACTCAGATGCATCCAGTTCAAAATAGCTCCGGATCTGCGCGATGAACGCAGTTGCAGCGACTTCCCGCTGGTCTGGTGTCATGGAGGTAGGATCAGGGAGCCGTATGCGCATTACGTCATCTGCGAGCATTTTCATGGCTCCGACCGGTTGGTCATCGTCGCCAAAAATATCCACGCTATTGACCGGCGCGAGCGGATCCGGCCTACCTTGTCCAGACGCGTTACTTTGGGTTTCCACGCCGATGGCTCCCAAGAGGGTCGAGTTCGTCAGCGGGGCAAATTCGCTGTCGTTCTCCGCTGCTTCTTCGAGAAGCTGGGTTTTTTCGAGAACCTCTTGCTTCTCCTCATCTGAGGCTGTTTTCATGAACTGTGCGAGTTTTACGCCGAGGTCGATTGAGACACGGTCCGGATCCTTCAACAAGCCGAACACCGCCGGATACGCGTCGACCATCCTCACAGCGATCGTCATCCTGCTTACTTGATCCTTCTTGAGAGCCGGGAATCGTTCGGCAATGGCTTTCTGCGTAATGCCTGCGGCTTTTTGAAGGTTACAAACAGCGCGCGCGTTCTGGATCGCAGTCCTGGGTTCGGATCCCAAAGCCCGACTGCATATGTTCTCAACGGCATCGATCTCGGTGCCAGCGTATACAACGCAGCGCACTTCCGCTGAGCTGTCATCACCGTGCCGAGCCTGCAAGGCCAAAAGACGCCGCCTGCCGTCAATCACCTCATATGTACCGTCGTCGTTGGACAGCACCTCCATTGGCGCTAACATTTGTGGATCAGCTGCGCTGGCCAGAAGGCCCGCCAAGCTGCTATCCATCGAGCGCGAATTAAAGCATGGGTGGTACGCCCACTCACCCACGTTGCTTAGAGGAAGCATGATTTCACCCGAGACCGCGGCAGGCGGCGAAAATTCTTCCCGCTTGGCACCGAAGTCATCCTCGGTGAGAATGCCGTGATTATCCTCCGCGTGCTGCTGTGAATGCTCCGAAGCATTTTCCGCTACTTCTGGCATATCGACGTTAGTGTCAGTCACGCTGTCATTGTTGTATTCCATGAGTAAAGTCCTCACGAGCTTGAAGGACACCTTGCCCTACTTCGCTCGCAGACCACCATGGCGGAATACGAAAACTCTCCGATGCCTGACTTAGCTACCTAATCGCCCCTGTTGCGCACTACCTTCACGGCGCAGGACTTGATCTACGAAAGGCGTTGAAGCGATAGTCTGGAGGCGTTGAACTTACCAGATAACTCCTGGCGGCAAGTCAGCCATCCGAAAGTCCATACAAAGGCATGGAGCCCGACAAGAACGAGATCCTCAGTCCGCTTTGCGCCCCAACATCGGACGTTCGACCAGTATCAATAATTTCCTAATAGCCGCCGTTCGTTTCGTTGATCATCTAATGGGCCAGCATTGACGTTAGAACGCCGGTGCAGAACGCGTTATCGCTTCCTCTTTGCTTTCCGCTTCGCCGTTCGCATCGATATCCTTGAGCAACCACTTCATCTCCGCGATCTCGCGCTTCTGCGCTTCGATAATTTCGTCGGCGAGTTCGCGAACGCGGGGATCGGATATGTGGGCGCGTTCGCTGGTAAGGATGGCGATCGAGTGATGCGGGATCATCGCGCTCATCCATTCGCTGTCGTCGATCGTTTCCTGGCTGCGGACCAGAAACAGCGCTCCGGCAAATACGACTGCAGCCGCCCCCAGAATGATCCAGTTCTTGGCCGTGTTGCGATACATCCCCCACATAAAGAGGAGCATCACCACCGCCATCACGGCACCCATGACGAAGGTCATCCAGAACCGCGTTTCGCTCCAGAACACATGCCCTATCTCGTAAGTGTTTAAATACATGAGGCCGAACATGATCGCTGTGGAGGTGCCCACCATTGCCATGAATCGCCCGTAATTGCCTTCGCCTTTACCAGAGTGGCTTTCGTTGTGTTGGTCGTGCTGCATATGCGATCCTTGAAGTCGGTTGTTCACAGAAAGGCTTTTGCGCCCATCCATAGGCCCATGCCGATCATGAACAGGTTTTCGGTAAGGGAGATGAAGCCGAGAGGCACATTACTGGAGCCGCCGACGCAGGCGCATTTGAGTTCGCGCTTGTCGATATAGACTGCCTTAAATACGCTCACCGCGCCGATGGTCCCGATAATAAGTGCGACCGGAACCGATATGATCGGCAGCGCGTGGGCCGTCATCAGAATGCCCGCCAGGCCTTCCGCGAATGGATAGACGAACCCATAGGGCACCCATCGGCGCGCCAGCAGATCGTAGTTGAGGAACATGGTCGAGAAGCTGCGGACGTCCTGCAACTTCTGCAACGCCAGGAGACACATCGACAGGCTGACGAACCATTCGCCGGCGCGCGGCGTTATGAGCTCGCCATAGGCAGCCCAGCTCAGAGCCAGCGCCATCAGCGCCGCCATGGCGAAGATCGCGATTACCGGCTGATAGCTGGTGTCACCTTCCTTCTGGACGCTTTTACCAAAATGCTCGCGCAGATCGTCGTAACCGCCGATCCGCTTGCCATCGATAAAGGTCTGCGGCGTAGTTTCGACATTGTGCTTCGCTTTGAACGCGTCCGTTTCCTTGCGCGTTTCGAGGTGGTGGTCGTCAACCGCGAACCCTTCGCGTTCAAGCAGATCGACGGTTTTGAGGCCATAGGGGCACACATGGTCGGGCATGACCATCCGGTAGACCTTTGCGGTTTGCGGATTGGCCATCACATTGTTCCCGGATATTCGGACCACAGGCTTTCGCCCGCAGGGCCGAACGCGATAACCTGATACGATTGCCGGTGATCGCCATGCTCCATGCCGGGCGAACCCATCGGCATTCCGGCAACGGCCAGACCGACAACTCCTTTGGGCTTTTCCGCCAATAGTCGCTCGATGTCCGCGACAGGGACATGGCCTTCGATGACATAGCCATCGACCATTGCGGTGTGACAGGACTGGAGTTGCGACGGGATGCCGTGAGAGGCTTTGACTTCGCCCATATCGGTCCGATCGACCGTTTCCACGGTATGGTGCCCATCCCTTTCCAAATGCGCCGCCCATGCGAGGCAGCAACCACAGCCAGGATCGCGCAGCATTGTTACGGTGGCGGCTTGCGCACTGCACGCTGTGAGCGCGCTGGCCAGCATTAGCGAGCCGACAAGAGTGCGATGTGCGAGAGCAGAGCAAATGGTGCTGAGCATTGGATATCCTTTATAGACCGAGATGATGGGGACCATGGGCCAGCTCGCCGCCGAGATAGCCCTGAACCGGAATAATGAGAGCGATGGTAAAGACGGCGATGCGCAGCGCGGTTCGATTATCCGCCTGACGAAAGGCGAGAAAGGCCGTTGCCACGCCGGATATGGCTAGGCCGGTTCCCATCCAGCGGTGCCACTGCATCGCGGCTTCGCCGCCGAACCACAGCCCCGTGTGGATCCAACCGAATATTGCGGCTGTGACAGCCCCGGTCGCCCCGCCGTAAATCATGACTCGCACCGCCGTTTCCATACCGGCGGAAGCGGAAGCGCGCATGGCGAACAGTTCGGTGATCGCCGCCATCACGAACAACGCAATCGGGAAATGCACAGTTGCCGGGTGCAGGTTCTTCAAGACCGATCCTGAAGCTTGCGATGCAGCGTCATGATTGGCAATCCGAGTAACTTGCGAGGACGTCGTTTCGCTTTTGCCGGACGGCACTACCCCGTCAGAAGTCTCCAGCTGCGCGATAGCGACTGCCGTTTCTTTGCTCTCTTCATGCGTCTCACCTCCGTGGGCTAACGCAATTGCCGGACTGACCAGCAGCATCGCCAGCATCAGGTTCAGCAGAACCTTCACCGCTTCGCCTTCTCGAACAGTTCGATCAGTTCGCTGAACTTCTCTTTCTGCTCATCGGCGTCGCCGCTCGCGATCGCTTCGGAGACGCAGCACGCCGCATGCTGTTTGAGGATTTCACTTTCCGCCCGCCCCAGCGCGGCTTTCACTGCCTGCACCTGAGTCAGGATGTCGATGCAGTAACGATCTTCCTCGACCATGCCCGCGACCCCACGCACCTGACCTTCGATCCGGCGCAAGCGGTTTACGATTTTCGAACTGTCGGGCTTCATCGAACCTGTCCTTTTTAGCGATACCCCTGAGGGTATGCTTGAAATACCACATGGGGGTATATATGCTGGAGCCTCAAGGAGATTCAAGACCCATGTTCGACCCTGCTATTTCACGACGCCGATTACTTGGAACAGGAGCGCTTGCCGCGGGTGCTTTAGCTTCGCCCGCATGGGCCAGAGGAGAAGATATTCGCCATAGCGGCATGCTCAGGCAGGGCTTCGATGAGGTATCGGGCAGCAGCATCGATCTAACCATCGGCGAAGGTCGCAGGATGGTTCAGGGACGTACCGGACACGGTATCGCCGTCAATGGCAGTGTGCCCGGCCCGTTAATCCGCCTTAAGGAAGGCGAGCCGGTCAAACTCAATGTGACCAATGCCTTGGATGAGGATAGCTCCATCCACTGGCACGGACTGCTGGTGCCGTTTCAGTTCGACGGCGTTCCCGGCGTCAGCTTTCCGGGCATCATGCCCGGTCAGACATTCGTCTACGACCTTCCGCCGATCCGGCAGGCTGGGACATATTGGTGGCATTCGCATTCCGGCATGCAGGAACAAGCAGGTCACTACGGGCCGCTCATCATCGATCCTGCAGGGCCGGACCCAATTCAGGCCGATCGTGAATATGTCCTGCTTCTAAGCGAATTTACGCCGCTGCATCCGCATACGATTATGAACAAGCTGAAGAAGGGCGAAGGTTACTTCAATTATCAGCAGCGCACGATGACGGACGATTATCCGCTGTCCGGCGAGGAACGCCGCATGTGGGCCGAAATGCGGATGATGCCGACCGACATCATCGACGTCACAAGTTCCACTTACACTTATCTCGCCAACGGGTTCGGGCCGAAGGAGATGCCGGAGTTTCTGTTCAATCCGGGCGAAAGCGTGCGTCTGCGCATCATCAACGGCAGCGCGATGAGCTTCTTCAATATCCGTATTCCGGGCGCGACCATGAACGTTGTGGCAGCGGATGGATTGCCCGTGCGTCCCGTGCCCGTGCAGGAGTTCCAGATCGGCACCGCGGAAACTTACGATGTGGTGGTGGAGCCGACCGGTGAGGCCATGACGATCGTCGCAGAATCGATGGACCGATCCGGGATGGCGCTGGCCACGCTGGCAAGCAGGCCGGGGGCACGGGCGGCGATTCCCGCGCTGCGCGATCCGCCGCTCCTGACCATGGCCGATATGGGC
>JBAUIN010000194.1:0-2317 GCA_049682975.1 Pontixanthobacter sp.
CCGAAGATTTCGATCGCATCGCCCAGCGGCACCGATCCGCGCAGGGTCACGACCTGATACCCGTCCAGCCGGGTCGCGTTGCTCGCATTGTCGAAACTGTCGCTGACCATGCGGATATCTCCGCCCAGCGTCAGTCCCGCGAGCGGCGTGATCCAATCGGCGGAAAAGGTCAGTGCGTTTTCGGGCCGCCGGGCCAGCACATTGCCTTCGTTCGCAGCGCCTGCCGTGCGGTTTTCCGTGTCGATATAGGCATAGACCGCCCGTACGCCGAAATCGTCCGACGGGTTGGCGCCGAACTCCAGCTCGACACCTTCCGCCCGCACCCGGCCGACATTGTCATATGTGCCGAAAGGCCGCGGATTGTCTTCGTCCGTGCAGATGGGGATCGGGTTCATGAAGCAACCGATGAACTCGATCTGGTTCTCGCTGTCCCTGCGGAATGCCGTTGCCGCAGCATAGAAGGGCTGACTGCGGTCGTTCCAGGCGATGCCGACATCGTAACTCGTGCTCTGTTCCGGTTCGAGCGCTTCGTTGCCGAAATCGCTAAACAGCTGGAACAGGCTGGGTGCCTTGAACCCCTCCCCCACGCTCGCGCGGATGCGGATATCGTCTGCGACTTCGTAACTGACATCCGCGCCGAAACTGGTGGCTCCGCCGAACCGCTTATGATCGTCGTGCCGCACGCCTGCATGCGCGGATAATGCGCCATATTCGATACCTAATTGGGTGTATGCGCCGGTAATCCGCGTGTCTTCCTGACTGTCCGGCCCCGTCGCATAGTTGGTCCATTCGCTTTCGCCGCCGAAATTGACGATCAGCGGCCCGATCGGCCGCCATTCGCCGCGAATGTCGACACGGTCGGAATGGCCGTCGCTGGAAAAGCCCGGTTCCGGACCGAAAGCGGGATTGAAATTATCGCGTTCCGTATCGGCGAAGGAATAGGCGGCGTTGAGCAGCAACGGCCCGCTATCGTACCGAACGCCTGCCGATGCCGAATATTGCGTGGTTTCCTGAAATTCTTCGGTATCGGCCAAAGCGAATGCCGGGGCGGGAAAACCGTCGATCTCCAGATCGCTTTCCGCATATCGTCCTCGCGCGAACAGCGACAATCGCTCCGACAGATATAGGCTGGTCCGCGCGGCGATGGCATATTGTTCGAACCCGTCGGCTTCGGTCCCCGCATCGGCGGCGGAGAAACCGTCCGTCGTCACGTAACTGCCCGACAGGCCCAGATAGCCGGTGTCGTTCTGCACGCCTCCGGTGGCGCTGGCGAACACCGTGTCGCGCGCGCCATACTCGGCGCTGGCTTGCACGCCGACCTCGTCGCGCGTCGACACCAGCAACACCCCGCCGATCGCGTCCGATCCCCAGATCGTGGAGTTGGAGCCACGCAGCAGATCGATCTTGTCGATATTGCCGGTTACGAGCGTGCCGTAATCGAACCCGCCCGATGGCGATGCGGGATCGGCGACGCGCACGCCATCGATCAGCGTCAGCAATTGCTCCGCCTCCGCCCCGCGCACGCGCACGCCGGTGAACGCGCCCAGCCCGCCATTGCGGCTGATCGCGACGCCGGGAGCACGTTCCAGCACGCGGGTCAGGTCCGGTCCCTGCACGCTTTCGATCTCTTCGCGGGCGATGATCGTGACGGCCTGTCCGGTATCCTCGACTTCGGATCGGCTGCCGGTGGCGGTCACGGTGATTTGCGCTTCGTCGATCCGGATTTCCGGGCCGGGAACGAACACGCCGCCTTCGGCATCCTGCGCAACCACCGGAGCGGAAACGGCACAACTCAACAACAACAGATATTTACGCATCATACTTCCTTAGTCATAAGCGAAGTCGCTCATGACGAAAGCACCGCACGAATTCGCGGTTTTTCATCTGCCATCGGTGCACCCCGCCCGCGACATGAACGACACGCATGGGCAGGTCTCCTGGCTCCCGGATCGATGCGCCGCCAGCCGCCTTCCCAACCGCGTCGAAACGCAGCCAGTGGCATGATGGAAGCGGCGCTCCCCGGTCACAGTTGCGGGGGCAGCAGAGGGTTCTCCGCAATCGGATCACCTCTTTCCCTCTTAGGACCGCTTGGGATCCGGTAAAGAACCCAAACGGCCAACCCATGACGTCGCCGATCCGATAGGCGCGCTTCCCTGTCAGCGCAAGCGCGGGCCATGATTCGGGCACTTTTGGGACACTCTGGGGGCTCGGGCGAGAGACCGAATTAACGGATGCGCAACCGTAACTGCGAACGAATGTTTATCCGCTTCACCCTATACCGCCGGATGACATCGAGCGAGGGTCGCTTGCGCGTCTG
>JBAUIN010000195.1:0-4040 GCA_049682975.1 Pontixanthobacter sp.
TCGGTCAGTCCAGCTTCTTGCGCATCCTCTTGGCACGCGAAGCCGGGCTGGGATGCGTTTGCAAAAGGTCGATACCGCCGCCCGCACTCATTTTTCCGAGCTTTTCCATCGCGGTCACGCAGCCATCGGCATCATATCCATTGGCACGCATGAATGCGATTGCATAATCGTCCGAACTGCGTTCCGCCTTTTGGGAATGCTGCGCGGTGACGACATCGCCGAACAGATTGCCCAATTCCGAATTGCTGAGCCGCCTTATATCTCCGCTGGCGGTTTTCGCGACGCTCAGGACCGCATCCTGCTGCAGCGTGCGACGCATACGTTTCTGCCCATGTTCCAGTTTCACATGGCCGATCTCATGGCCGATGACACACAGCAATTCGTCATCCTCGAACTGGTCCATCAGTCCGGCGAATACCCGCACCGTGCCGTCGCCCATGGCAAAGGCGTTCACATCGCTGACCAGATAGGCCCGAATATCCAGATCGAGCCCGTCATAGCTTTCCAGCCCTTCCGTCAGTTCCGCCAGCCGCAAGCCATAAGGGTCGTTCAGCGGCGCAATCGGGTTCTTGCTGTCCATTTCGTCGGACATCTGGCTGAAGAATACGACGATCTCTTCATCGGAATAGCTGACGGCTTCCGCCACCTTCTTCGCCGATTTGACGATGTCGCCGATCTTGAACTGTGCTTGCGACGGTGCGGCCAGCATCAGACCGGCAGCACCGGCCATAGCTGTCGCGATGGCCATCGTTCGCCGTGGCAAATGCGATATATCTTTGAATTTCATGACGGTTCCTCTTTCGATCGATTGGGTGCGTTAGGCCGCTGCGTCCTTCTTCACGGTGATGACCTGCGGATAGGTGAATTCCTGCAGCCCTTCCTTGCCATATTCCGCGCCGAAGCCCGATTGTTTGTGTCCGCCGAAGGGGGCGAAGGGCGACAGATGCATGAATTCGTTGACCCACACGGTGCCGGTTTCCAGCTGTTCGGCGATCGCCACGCCTTTGTCGGTGTCGCCAGTCCAGACCGCACCGGCCAGACCGTATTCCGACGCATTAGCGCGCGCCACGACTTCATCCTCGGTCGAGAACTTCATCAGCGGCATCACCGGGCCGAACTGTTCTTCGGCAACGATGCGGGATTCTTCGGGCGGATTGTCGAGGATGGTGACGGGCACGTAATATCCGGTGCCGCTAGGGTCTACGTCCCCGCCGGTCAGGAATTTATAACCGTTATCCTTCGCGTCCTGGATCAGTTCGCACACGCGGTCATATTGTTTCTTGTTCTGGATCGGGCCGACGCCGGTACCCTGCTGCGATCCGTCACCGACAGTCACGCCCTTGGCGACCTCGGCTATCGCAGCGGACAGTTCGTCGTAGATGTCTTCATGGATATAGATGCGCTTGGCCGCGATGCAGATCTGGCCCGCATTGGAAAAGCTGGACCAGAACAATTGCTCGGCGACTTTCGAGACATCGGCATCGGGCAGTACGATCGACGCGTCGTTGCCGCCCAGTTCCAGCGTGATGCGCTTCAAGTCTTTCGATGCGCCTTCCATGATCTTCTTACCGGTCGCGGTGGAACCGGTGAAGGTGATCTTGTCGATATCGGCATGTTCGGTAATCATCGGGCCGAGAATGTCTTCGCCGGTAATGATGTTGACGACGCCCGCAGGCACGATGTCCTTGATCAGTTCAGCAATCCGCAATGTAGCGAGCGGGGTGAAGGGGGAGGGTTTCAGCACGATGGTGCAGCCCGACAGCATCGCGGGCGCGATCTTCTGCATCGCCATCATTACCGGGAAATTCCACGGCACGATGCCGCCGACCACGCCCACCGGCACACGGCGGGTGCGTGACAGGCGCGTTTCGCTATCTTCGTTGATCTCGTCTTCCAGATCGAGGGTCGACTGCGCCGCAACCATCCCCGCCGCGCCGTAAATCTCGCCCTTCGCCTGTTCGTGCGGCTTGCCCTGTTCGCTGGTCAGCAAGCGATAGAGTTCGTCGGCGTTTTCCTTGATCGCCGCGCTGATTTTCTGGATCACCGCGCGGCGATCGTCGATCGGGGTCTTGCTCCAGCTCTTGAACGCCTTGCGCGCGGCGGCGACGGCACGATCCAGTTCGGCCTGACCGCAGGCGGGGACCAGACCGATCACTTCCTCGTTCGCGGGATTGAGCACCTCCATCGTGTCGCTGGTGGCGATCAGTTCGCCGTCGATGAGGTTGTGATAGGTGGTGGTCATGGTTCTCTCCCGGATGATTTAAGTTGTTATCGGCAACCCTTAACACGGATTGGCAGTCGGCTCCAAAGGCAAATCTGCTAGCGTAGCAGGTGTTGTCGGCCATAGCGCACCCAGAGCCAGGTCGAGTTCCACCGGATCGAACGGATCGAGGCCGGAGCCGGGATAGAACGCAACCTCCCCGAATAAGGGGCGCGGTCCATCCGGGCCTGCGACTTCGTAGAAATCGACCCGCGCGAAATCGAATGGGCGGGCGATGGTGGCGGCGGCTTCCAACATGGCCGGGAGATGCGATGGCGGCCCCGGCGGATCGCTTGCATTTAATCGCGTAACCTGTTGCCACCGCGTATCGAACAGCGTCCAGCGATGATCGCGTCCACGCCCCTCATGCACCTGCACATGCGTCGCAATGCCGCCGAACACATACAATTTGTAATCGACCGGCGGACCGTCGCGCGCGCCGAGATACGGCTCGATGATATAGCCGCGGGGCACATCGCGATAGGCCCATTCGTCGAGCCACAGGCCATAGGGTTTGCGAATCCATTGCGCCGCCATGCGCCGTGCGCCGTTCCAGTCCGCCGGGTGATGACATACGATGTTCTGATTGCAGCCATGGCGGGCTTTCAGAATGAACGGATAGGGCCAGCTTGGCCGTTCGGGCAGCGCCTCCCCGGACCAAAAAGTCGGGATCACCCAATCCGCTCCCAACCGATCGCGAACATGCTCCTTGACCCCGACCTTGTCGGACAGCGCCACCATCGCCGGATCGCGATCATGGTACTTGCGGCACTGGATATGTTCGGTGAACCGGGTGGGGTGAGCCAGATCGGGCCATCGCCCATGCCGCCACCGATAGATGATCGCGATACGCGCGCGGGCCGACGGTATCAGCCAATGCGGCAGGGAAGGCAGGCGCCGCAGGTTCATCGGTAGCAAAATGACACGTCTCGTCCCCGGTTCCCGCGTTTAACGCTTTGTCCATGGCGGACCGCTTATGAACGCAGTCGGAGGGGTCTGAATGAACCGACGTTTTTCCTGGCAATTGCGTCGGCGCTGGTGGTTGGACCGCTATCGAAAAAGATGGTTTGACGGCGCAGCTACCGGCCCCGAAGATATTATGACGGCCAAACTTGCCGCTCATCTAACTATCGGAAGCTTCAGCACAGAGTTTGCTCGATAAGCCGTCATTGCGAAGAGCGTAGCGACGCGGCAATCCAGCGTGGCGCGTGCCACTGTGGATCGCCGCGCTGCGCTCGCGATGACGGAGTCGTGCGGTGGCGATTGTCCTATTGCTCCGCCTTCATCGCCTTGTCCGCGTTCGCGCGGTGGATAATCCATTCGCGCACGGCGTCCATCTCGGCCTTCGACAGCGAGCCCTTGAAGCTGGCCATGCCGTTGTCTCGCAGCATGCCGTCATGCACGATGCTCTGCCATGCCGCCGCGTTCTCCAGCGCGCCGCTGCGGCGGAGATCGGGGAGGACGGTCGAGCCGACCGCACCCGGCCCGTGGCACACCGCGCAATAGCGGGCATAGGCCTTCCCGCCGGTCGCGATCGTGGTGGCGGAGGCGCGGCTAGGCGGCGGGTCGAGCGGCATTTTCGCCATCTGTACCTCGGCAGGCAGTGCGCCATCCGCGCCCAGTTTGAACACCAGCATGCGCGACACATTGCGAACCGGCTTGTCTTTCGCAATCAATTGTCCGTCGACCGATAGCGCATAGGCGCCGCCCCATCCGGCCAGCACGGCGACATATTGTTCGCCATCCACCGTATAGGTGATCGGCGGCGCGACCACGCCGG
>JBAUIN010000196.1:0-5227 GCA_049682975.1 Pontixanthobacter sp.
GAGAGTTTCGCAAACCGTTCGCAGCCGACCAGCCTGACCTTTTCGGGTTCCAATGGCACGATTACCGCTGGCCTGGACGCCGATGATGGCGAAGTACGCAATTCATCAGGCTCTGGCCGTTTTGCCACCGATGGCACGAATTTCTACAGCACTGGCAGCAATTTCACGATCGATTTCAACAGCCCGATTGCCGCCTTCGGCTTTTACGGAACGGATTTCGGCGACTTTCCGGGACAAGTAACCGTGTCCTTGTTGCGCGACGGGTTCGCGGACGAAGAATTGCTCGTGCGCAGCTCGGTCGACGCCCCTAATGCCAGCCTGTTGTTCTTCGGCGCGATCGACAGCGCGAACCCGTTCGACAGCGTGCGTTTCAGCACGACTACAGGCGAAGACTTCATTGGTCTGGATCAGCTGACCATCGGCGATGTGAACCAGGTGGCGGGCGCCGTGCCCGAACCATCGACGTGGGCCCTCCTGCTGCTCGGCTTCGCATTCGTCGGCGGCACCATGCGGGCGCGCAACAGAAAAACGGTGGCTACGCTGTCCTACAGCTGATCGACGTACGGTTCCCCACTGCAATCCTATTGCGATTGTAGTGGGGACAGACCGGTTGTCATAACGGCGCTTCAACATGCAGTCTTGATCGACCGTCCCATTGATCGGGTCCGCACGGTATCGGCGAAGGGCATCGCGCTGAATTGTTGGTAGACCGGCGCGGCGATCCAGTCTGTCGAATATCCCGCGGCCGCATGCGCGTCGATTCCGCTTCTGGCTTTATCGGTCGGTGTCATGCGACCCTTGCCACTTCTTTCGTAACGGACATACAATTTCAGTTCGTTATCGAACCGGCCCGTCCGCGTGAGTGACGTAACATTCCAGTCCTTGTCGAAGGTGTAGGTATCTTTGATGCGACCATCGTCCGACCGCTGAGTGTATTCGATCCAGGCAAGCACGCTTTCCCGGAAATGGATGACGGCATCTTGATCGGCACGATATTGAGGGGCTCTCGAAGCTAATTTCGCGGCCGACTTGTCTGCGACGGCGCACCATTCGCCATTTGAGGCATTCTGTATTGCCCAGACGGTCGGCGTGGAGACACCGCAACCGGCCAAAGGGAGGGTGGCCCAAAAGAACAACACCGTCCGTTTGGTGAACGGCATCGTCTAATCCAGCAATCTGCTGCGCAATGCCGCTGGAACCTGCGCTGTCGAACAGGATGCAAATGTCTGTTTGCCGATCCTGAAATGCACCTGATCGACGACCGTCATCGTAATTTCCTCGGCCGTTCGCGATCCGTCGTAAATGTTCTCGCAATCGTTGCTGAGTGTATAGGTGTCGCCATCGCTGGCGACCACTTCGGCGCGACATTTTCGCGTGCTCGACCCGGACAGCCCCTCTCCGTCCCAAACGCGCCAAAAAGCATTCGCGGGATTTTCGCATGGTGTATTTTCCAGAACATATACGCTGGGTGTAAGCGGTATCTCCGTCATCGGTCGGGTTTCCGGCGTACCGCCATCGGATGCATCTGCTTCATGTCGGCCTGGAAGCGATCTGGAAGAACCCGCCCCGGTATGCATATCGACTGTTTTGCCGGATGAAGCCCCAACTTCTTGATAGGTTACGACATCGTTCTGATCGCCGGATTCCGGCGATGTGCAGCCCGATAAAGAAACCAAAGCGGTTGCGACTATTAAGGTTGGGATCAAACTCTTCATCATGTTTCCTTTCGCTGCGCTTCGCGTTCCAGACACGCGACTGCGTCAGGCGGTTCCTTCGCGTTTCTTTTCATACGCCATCCGCTCCAGCGCGCCGAACGCGTCGAGCGCGCCGGGATCGCCGAAAGGGCTCACCTGGCTTATGAATATCCCGGCTACGCCTGCTGCCGGATCGATCCAGTAGAACGAATTGAAGATGCCCGCCCATGCTAGGCTGCCTGCGCTGCGACCGTTGGGGCCGGGTTCGGGATTGATAAGGAAACCCAGGCCCCATTTCGTATCCTGATCGGGAAAGGTGTCGTAGGGCTGGGCCAGATTGGGCATGGCGGAGCCCATATAGCCCGCGCGAATGTCGCCGATCTGGTTGCGCGACATTTCGGCAATCGTTGCGGCCGACACGATGCGTACACCGTCCAACTCCCCGCCACGCAGGATCATCCGCAGGAACCGCCCATAATCGGGCGCGGTCGAGGACAGTCCACCGCCGCCGCTTTGAAATTCGCCGCCGCCCAGATTGACGGGGTTGATAGCGAAGCCGCCCGCATCGGCACGCGTATGCACTTTGGCTGCATTGTCGGGGAGGGCGGGGCGGAAGGCCGTATCGGTCATGCCCAGCGGTTCGAATATGTGCTGCTGCAGGTATGTCTGTAAATCGGTGCCTGCGACCGCCTCCACCACCAGTCCGACCCAATCGGTCGCCACGCTGTATTCCCACTTCTCGCCCGGATCGAACATCAGCGGCATGGTAATGCTCGCCTTTGAACCCGGCACCGGCATTTGCGTCGCGGCGAAATATTGCAATACCTGCGGCTGCACGAAGAAATAGCCGAGACCCGCCGTATGGGTCAGCAAATGGCGCAGAGTTATCGGGCGAGCGGCCGCGCGCAATTGCGGTTGGCCCGCATCGTCGAACCCTTCCAGAACCTGCGCATCCGCCAGTGCAGGCAGCACGTCACCGATCGGCCCGTCTAACGTCAGTTGGCCGCGCTCCACCAGCTGCATCGCCGCGACCGACGCGACGGCTTTGGTCATGGAAGCAATCTGGCAAACCGTATCCAATTTCATCGGTGTGCCCGCCACCGCATCCGCGTGACCCCAGGCGCCGCTGAACCGGACACCGTCCGTATCGACGATCATGGCGCTGGCGCCGGGCAAATCGGCGGCGGCAATGGCGTCGGCAAGTATCTGTTCGTTGTTCATGCGCAAAAGCTAGCTGCTTGTCGCGTCGTGCGCCACAGGCTAATCGCAACGCCATGTCCGCAACCACTCAAACGATCACGCGTTTTGCCCCATCGCCCACTGGCCGGCTGCATGTCGGCAACATCCGCACCGCACTCCATAATTGGATGCTGGCACGCAAAGATGAAGGGGGGCAGGGCGGTACTTTCATGTTGCGGATCGACGATACCGATCCGGAACGCAGCCGGGAGGAATATGTCAACGCCATCCGCGCCGATCTCGCATGGCTCGGCATGGAACCCGATGGGGAGGAGCGGCAGTCGGCACGCCTCGACCATTACGAAGCGGCCTTCGACAAGCTGCGCGCTTCGGGCCATGTCTATCGCTGTTACGAAACCGCGCAGGAGCTGGATCTTAAACGCAAGGTGCAGCTGGGGCGGGGCAAGCCGCCGATTTACGATCGCGCAGCGCTGGCGCTGACCGATACCGATCATGCAGCAAAGGAAGCCGAAGGGGTTGCGCCGCATTGGCGTTTCAAGCTCGATCATGCATCGCCGATTGCCTGGGAAGACGGCGTGCGCGGTCCGCAGAAGTTCGATCCGGCGACATTGTCCGATCCGGTCATCCGCCGCGCCGATGGGTCATGGTTGTACATGCTGCCAAGTGCGGTCGACGATGTGGAGATGGGCATCACCGATGTATTGCGGGGGGAGGATCACGTATCGAACACCGCCGTTCAGGTGCAAATGTTCGAAGCGATGGGTGCGGCACCGCCCCTTTTCGCGCATGAGGCGTTGTTGGTCGGCAAGGAAGGCAAGCTGTCTAAACGGCTGGGCTCGCTAGGCTGCGATGCGTTTCGGGAACGCGATATAGAGCCGCAGTCGATTGTCGCTTTACTGGCGCGGCTGGGCACTTCGCTGCCGGTGGAGCCGATCGGCGATATTGCCAAACTGCTCGAAACTTTCGATCTATCGACATTCGGTCGTGCGCCCGCGCGGTTCGACGATACGGAGCTGGACCGGATCAACAGCGCGCTGGTGCATCAGATGGAGTATTCCGAAGTGGCTGAGCGTCTGCCCCAGGGTATGGGCGCGGAAGCCTGGCATGCGATCCGGCCAAATCTGGACACGGTCAGCGGCGCGCAGGATTACTGGCGTATCGTGACTGGCCCCATCGATCTGCCGGAGTTTTCGGACGAGGACCGGACGTTTCTGCATGAGGCGTCGGTGGCATTGGATTTCGGTGCAGGCGATCCATGGAACGCGCTTACCGGAAAATTGAAGGATAGTACCGGTCGTAAAGGGAAAGCCTTGTTTCTGCCGTTGCGTCAGGCGTTTACCGGCCAGAACCATGGCCCTGATATGGGGGCATTGTTGCCGGTATTGGGTGAGAATATCGCCCGTCGGCGCCTCGTTCGTGCTGCAGAGGGGAACGGAATGTGAGGTTGCGTATTGTTTCTCTTGCGATGGGGACTTATTGAGACCATCGACAGGTAATATGTAATTTTTGCTTGTCGGAACAAAACGGCTTCTGAAACCTTTAATAAATATATCGCGGTTGTTTATCGGCCAGGCGAAAAAGAAACATATCGAATTACAAGGAATATTTATGATCATTCGTACAGCTATGATGTCCGCAGCAGCGGCATCGCTCGCAACAATTCCGATCGCGGCCAACGCTCAAATCGCTGAACGCAGTGTAGCGCCGATTGGAACGGCTTCGCAGCTCGGCGACGGAGAAACTGGTGAGGAAATTGGTGCCGCCGTCATTATTCTGGCGATCGCTGCGGCCGGTATGGCGGTTCTTCTGCTTACCGATGACGATGATGACGAGGACTTGCCCGAAAGCCCATAATTCGCGGCTACAAAATTTGCTGACTAAGAAAGGGTGGTTCTTCGGAGCCGCCCTTT
Source organism: Pontixanthobacter sp. (assembly GCA_049682975.1). Taxonomy (GTDB): domain Bacteria; phylum Pseudomonadota; class Alphaproteobacteria; order Sphingomonadales; family Sphingomonadaceae; genus Pontixanthobacter. Next base: position 4,805 of record JBAUIN010000196.1, read on the forward strand.
TTAGTTGAAACCATCCAATTCGTCACCCGTCAGCGTGACGACATGAAGCAGGTTCGTGCTTCCCGGCGTACCGAACGGCACACCGGCCAGAGCAATCAGCTTACTGCCCGCTTTGCCCAGACGATGGCGTAATGCCATACGTTTGCCCTTGGCGATCATTTCTTCGAAACTGCCGATGTCGCGTGTGACAACAGGATAGGCACCCCAAAGCAGTGCCGTGCGCCGTGCGGTGCGTTGTGAAGGCGTCAACACGAGCATCGGGACCGAAGGCCGCTCCCGCGCCACCCTGCGCGCCGTACTGCCGGACCCTGTAAATACCGTTATCGCCGCAATATTGACCGTATCGGCGATGGTCATACAGCTATGGGCCAATGCATCCGCGGTCGTACGATCGGGTGGCGTGTCGAGATAGCGGACACGCCC
>JBAUIN010000197.1:0-4201 GCA_049682975.1 Pontixanthobacter sp.
TGGGCGTGCCCGGTGTGCGCGACGTCGGGACAACCCTGCTCGCATCCGCCGGTTTGGCCGCATTGGCCGTAGGTGCCGCCGCGCAGCCGGCCTTGAAGTCGCTGATCGCAGGTTTGCAGATGGCGATTACCGAACCGTTGCGGCTCGGCGATATGGTCGTGGTCGACGGGCATACCGGCCGGGTCGAGACCATCAAGATGAGCTTCTTGGTATTACGCACTTGGGATGAGCGCGCCGTAATCGTTCCCACCGCGAAAGTGCTGGAAGAAAGCTTCGAAAACTGGTCGCGGCGCAGCGAATTGCTGACAGGTCCGGTCTATCTCCACCTCGATCCCACTGCGCCGGTCGAGCCTATTCGGAAGGAATTCGAACGCTTCGTTCAGGGACATGAATTGTGGGACCGGCGCACCGCCGCGCTGCTTATGACCGAAGCCTATCCCGAAAGTATCGAACTGCGCCTGTCGGTCAGCGCCGCGACGATCGGCGATTTGTGGAACCTGCGTTGCGACGTGCGCGAACATATGCTGGCTTGGCTACGCAGCGAAATGCCCCATGTGCTGATACGTCACCGCCTGGAAGTCGATGCCGCCAACAAACGCGTTATGGAGTAAGCCCGTCAGGCGGGAATGCTAATCCCCGCCATGCTTTTCCTTCCGCGCCGGTTCCAGCATGCCATCGGTGATGAACCCGATCGCGCCTTTTTCTGCCGCGCGTTTTTTCAGTTCGCCGCGCATCTTCTTATATTCCGCCTCCATCTTGACCGTCACGGTCGCGCGGGAATCTTTAAGAGCCTCCGTAAAGTCCTCCGCCCGGACTTCCTGAACGTCCCCGCCTGCCCGGCGTAAAGCGTTTAGGCCCGCGCGGCGTACTACATCTTCCAGATCGGCGCCGGTGAAGCGCTCGGTTTCGTTCGCAATGACCGCAAAATCGACATCGTCCGCCGTCGGCATTTTCGCCGCATGGATACCCAGGATCTGCTGGCGACCGGCCATGTCCGGGGTGCCGACATAAACCAGCTCGTCGAACCTGCCGGGCCGCAGCAAAGCGGGATCGACCAATGTCGGACGGTTCGTCGCGCCGATGACGATGACCGATTGCAATTCCTCCAGCCCGTCCATCTCGGCAAGGATCGTATTCACCACGCGCCCGGTCACTTCCGGTTCGCCCTGCGAACTGCCGCGGGCGGGCACCAGACTGTCGATCTCGTCGATAAAGATAACGCAAGGTGCAACGGCACGGGCGCGCTGGAACATGCGCGCGATCTGCTGTTCGCTTTCGCCATACCATTTGGACAGAAGGTCGCTGCTTTTCATCGAAATAAAATTCGCTTCCGCTTCCTTCGCGACCGCCTTGGCGAGCAATGTCTTGCCGGTTCCGGGTGGGCCGTAAAGCAGGAAGCCTTTGGCCGCGCGAATGCCCAGCCGCTCGAATGCCTGCGGATTGCGCAGCGGCAGTTCGATGCCTTCCTGCAATTTCTCGATCGCATCACCGACGCCGCCGAGATCCTCCCAGCGGGTGTTGGGCATCTGCACCATGACCTCCCGCATGGCGGAAGGCTGCACCCGGCGCAGCGCGGACAGGAAATCTTCCCGCGTCACGCATAATTCGTCGAGCACCTCCTGCGGAACGGTGCGTTCGTCCAGATCGATTTTCGGCATGATCCGGCGGACGGCATCGATCGCTGCCTCGCGTGCCAAAGCGGCAATATCCGCACCGACGAAGCCATGGGTGGTCTTGGCAAGCTCCACCAAATTGACTTTATCGCCCAACGGCATGCCGCGCGTATGGATCGCCAGTATCTCGCGCCGCCCCGCCTCGTCCGGTACGCCGATAATGATTTCGCGGTCGAACCGGCCCGGACGGCGCAGTGCCTCGTCGATCGCATCGGGACGATTGGTGGCGGCAATGACAACCAGATTGGAGCGCGCCTCCAACCCGTCCATCAATGTCAGAAGCTGCGCGACCAGCCGCTTCTCCGCTTCGCCAGATACGCGGTCGCGTTTGGGCGCGATGGAGTCGATCTCGTCGATGAAGATGATCGCCGGCGCGGCGCTGGTCGCCTTGTCGAACACCTCACGCAGCGCCTTTTCGCTGTCGCCATAACCGGAGCCCATAATTTCCGGACCGTTGATGGTGAAAAACTCCGCGTCGCTTTCATTGGCGACGGCCTGCGCCAACCGGGTTTTGCCGGTTCCGGGCGGACCATGCAGCAACACGCCCTTGGGCGGATCGACGCCCAGGCGGGTAAACAGTTCGGGATAGCGCAGCGGCAGTTCGACCATCTCGCGCAAATTCTGGATCGTGTCGCCAATTCCGCCGACATCGTCGTAATTGACCCCGGCGCGCGGATCGCGGGGTTCTTCATATTCGGCGCGCAGTTCGACTTCGGTATTCTCGTCGATATGGACGATGCCCTTGGGATTGGTAGAAACCACGCTCAGGCGAATTTGCGTCAGTGCATAGGCGGGCGCATTGAACATGCGCTGCACCTGTTGCGGCATGTTCTGCACCGGCTGCTGCCCGGTCGTCGCGACCAGATCGCCGGTAACCAGCGGCTTGCGGAAGAAGTTGCGCTTCAACGCTTGGGGTGGGCCCTGCAGACGCATTTCGCGCTGGGCCGGCGCGAACACGACGCGGGTCGCCGGTTGCGATTCGGCAAGTTTGATAACGACATGCTCACCGGAAGCCGCCTCCGCATTGCCGCGCTGCAAACCGTCCAGCCGCACGACTTCGAGCGATTCATCCTCGGCATAGGCGGACATGGCGATAGCCACGGTCGCACGCTTACCCTCGATCTCGACCACGTCGCCTTCGGTAATGCCGAGCGCTTGAAACGCCGTGCGTGGCATGCGGGCGATACCCTGCCCGCTTTCCTCCTGCCGGGCCGCCGCGACCGCCAGCCGTACTGTTTTCGTTTTTTCCGCCGTATCGGTGTCGCTCATTGCGCGGCAATCCCTGTCCCAGTTTCGTGCATGACCCCATAGCTAGGAACCGCGCTTCGATTGTGCAAACGGACGGCACGTCGATCGGTGCCGAATGCACGATGCGAAAAAAAGGCCCGGTCATTGCTGACCGAGCCTAAAAAGTTTGGGAGAGGATGCCTGAAAGGCCCGCCCTATATGTCGGCAGGAGGTTTTTTGTGCAAGTGCGAAGTGGCCGAATTTTGATGCAAAAACTGCAATCGATCATACGATAAATGTGAAGTCGTTGTTTTTCCTTAGTTTTGCGGATTAAAACAGAATTCGTTTTTGACCATCCTCCATTACCGCTCATATTCGTGCTGCACTGCGGCACGCATTCCCATACGCGCGGGACATGATGACAGCGTTGACCGCGCACGCTATGGCCTGTGGCATTCCTGGCGTGTGATGCACGCCGCGCTGACGGAGCCAAGCGATGCAAAAACTCTATTCCGACGCCGCGGCGGCGCTCGACGGAATTCTTAACGACGACATGCTGATCGCATCGGGAGGCTTCGGCCTCTGCGGCATTCCCGAAAAGCTGTTGATGGCGATCCGCGACAGCGGGGTGAAAGGGCTGACCTTCGCCAGCAACAATGCCGGGATCGACAATGAAGGGATCGGCATGCTGCTTCGAACGCAGCAAGTATCGAAAATGATTTCCAGCTATGTCGGCGAGAACAAGGAATTCGAACGGCAATTCCTGTCCGGGGAGTTGGAGGTGGAGTTCTGTCCGCAAGGCACGCTCGCCGAACGGATGCGCGCGGGCGGTGCAGGTATTCCGGGCTTCTACACCAAAACCGGCGTTGGCACCCAGGTCGCCAAAGGTAAGGAGGTGAAGAGCTTCCCCACCGAACATGGCCATGAGGATTATATTCTGGAGCGCGGCATCGTGGCCGATCTCGCAATCGTGAAGGCATGGAAGGCGGACGAAACCGGCAATCTCGTGTTCCGCAAGACCGCCCGCAATTTCAATCAACCCGCCGCCACCTGCGGGAAAATCTGCGTGGTGGAAGTCGAGGAAATCGTGCCCACCGGCTCGCTCGACCCCGACTGCATTCACCTGCCGGGCGTGTATGTCCAGCGCATGATCGTGGGCGCGCCCTATGACAAGAAAATCGAATTCGTGACCACACGCGATCGGGAGGCGGCATAATGGCTGAGGATATCAAGGGCTGGACCCGCGATCAGATGGCGGCGCGTGCGGCGCAGGAATTGCAGGATGGCTATTACGTCAATCT
>JBAUIN010000198.1:0-1749 GCA_049682975.1 Pontixanthobacter sp.
GACTTTCGGGTTCGGCGGCGGAAAACAGAGTGGCTTCCGCCCCGTTCCGCCATCGCAACCGATGGAGCGATGGTTCATAAACCGGCCGCTCGGCTGGCGTGGAGGTGGCCATAATGCCGCTTTCCCCCTCGACCATCACGCGCCTCGCTTCGCCGAGAGACGCGCCGACCAAGGCGATCCGTGCAAAGGGGTTCGACAAGGCCTGCGATTTAACCCATTCGGCGCCTGCTCTCGTCTTCCCATATCCACGACCCGCCATCAGCAGCCAAATCTGCCAATAGCCTTCGGGCGGTATCTGTCCGGCATGCGGGGTGAAATGGAACAGATCGTCGAAATTGCACGCAGCGACGCGGGCATCGTCGCCGTCGATCGAATGCGCTATTTCCGTGCGATCATGCGCGTCAATATCGGGCAGAAAAGTTTGCAGCACGCCGCGCCGCGTCCCATGGGCGCCATCCGATGTTCCGTTCAATGGATCGTCGCCTGCGTCATGTCGCGCCGTGCGATCACGCGCTGCCGCAATTCTTCCAGCTTCGCATCGATAATCGTGCGGGCCCGCGCCACATCCATATTGCGCCGCTGTGCGTGGTCCTGCGCCATCGTATCCTTGTGCAATGCCAGTAGCCGCAGGGCCGCGCCATTATCGTGCCGCGGCCCATCCTTCGGCTCGCCACTACGCAGTCGCGCCAGCAGATCGAGTTCGAGATGCTCGTACCCCTCGACCAGCGCCGCGCGCCAGGCACGTGCGAAATCTTCCTCGTCCCGCCGGGCCTTATAGGCGCGTGCCGGATCGATACCGGCTGTCTGCGCCGCTTGGGTGACATTGGAAGTCTGTGCGAGCGTATCGAGAAACGGCGTGCGCCAATGCGGGTTCACACGGGTTTTCTCGCCATCGCGCAAACCGGATTTGATTTCGGTTTCTGTACCGGCGCTGCTCCGTCCCATGGCTCTGGCTCCTCACGTGAAGTAGATGCGACACGAAAAAGGCGGCCACCCGGAATGGATGTGCCGCCTGTTCGAATCGGTCGTTTCGTTCGACCTGTCGCGATGTTCCGTTTCTCTAACCAACGACCGTGACGATGTCAATATAAAAGTGCCATATAGGTTACAATCGATGCATGTTGCCACGGTCCTGCTTACAGCCTACACGCCGCCGAACCGAATGATTGGGCCGATTTTGCCATGATGAAACTGCTGCACGGCCTGTATGGCTGGACGATGGAAAAGGCGGCGCATCCCCACGCGGTGTGGTGGCTGGCGTTCTTCTGTTTTATCGAATCGAGCTTCTTCCCGATCCCGCCCCATCCGCTTCTCGGGCTGATGTGCCTAGCCGAGCCGAAAAAGGCGATGCGGTTCGCGATCGTCGCGGTGCTGTCGTCGGTCGCCGGGGGGCTGCTGGGTTATGGCATCGGGTATTTTCTGTTCGAAGCGGTGGGGGAGCCGCTGGTCGCGCTCCTGGGCCTGACCGAAAGCCTGCCCACCGCGCGCTGCACGTTCGAGGAATACGGCCCCGCCGCCGTCGCCATCGCCGGCGCGACGCCGGTGCCGTTCAAATTGCTGACGATCACGGCCGGCTTCATGGAAATGTCGATCGTCCCGTTCATCCTGTCCAGCCTGGTCGGCCGTTCGATCATCTTCGTAACCGTCGGCATCATGTTCCGCCTGTTCGGTGCCCCGATCAAGCGCGTGATCGACGAATATCTCGGCACGGTAACGACGGTGTTCGTCGTGTTGGTGGTCGGCGGTTTC
>JBAUIN010000199.1:0-2923 GCA_049682975.1 Pontixanthobacter sp.
CGCTGGATGCATCGCCCCCGCATATTTTCGGTAACCCACGCGGTGCATCATGCCAGCCGTCCGCCGACCGCATGGGCCGCCATGAGCTTCCACCCGTCGGAGGCGGCGATCGGCGCGATCATCATTCCCGCGCTTGTATTCGTCATACCGATCCATGTCGGGGTGTTGGGGCTGGTGCTTGCCATCATGACGCTTATGGGGGTGACCAATCACATGGGATGGGACATGTTTCCGCGTAAATTCGTTCATTCTTGGTTAGGTGGTTGGTTGATAACCGCCAGCCATCATCAGCGCCACCACGAGGTCTACCAATGCAATTACGGACTGTATTTCCGATTTTGGGACCGGGTCTGCGGCACGGACCGGGGCATTTCGAAAAACCTGCCGCATTTGCGATGAAATCGGCGGCTGTAGCTGCAAGCGCATTGTTCTTAGTGGGCAATAGCGCCCCTGCCCCGGTAACGGGATCGGTATCGGTGACCATTACCGATCTGCGGTCCGACAAGGGTGTCGTACGCGCCTGCATGACGCGCGATCCCAAACGCTTTCCCGATTGCCGGGATGGCGACGTGACGTACCGAACCATCGTGAAGGCCGATGAAACGGTGCATTTCAGCTTCCCTGCGGTGAAGCCCGGCCGTTATGCGATCGCACTGCTGCATGATGAAAACAACAATGGCAAAGCCGACCGGGCGCTGATGATGATGCCGACCGAAGGGTATGGGTTTTCCCGCGATGCGAAGGTGCGGCTGGGCCCCCCCAGGTTCCGCGATGCCGCTTTCGATGTGGCACCGCGCAAACAAACCCACACCATCGCAATGCGGTACATGCTGTAACGGCGCGAACTGCTGTAACCGCTGGAATTAACGCGCCTTATCGTTAATCGGATTTTTACCACACATTGCCAGAACGAAACCCTGACTTGTTACCAAAGGGGTATCTACGGCGATGGACACGCTGCGCGGAAATTTCGGATCGACCGATTTGGACGGTGCTGATTACGGCAGCGTCGATTATGATGGGGTCGATTTCGACCTGAACCGTCCCGATTACGATACGGGAGACGACGATGCGGGCGATGAACCGCCCCCCGCCGGTATCGGAACGGATGAACGGCGCATGCAGGTGCGCGCCTACAACCATTGGGCGAGCCAGCTGAACGACCAGAGTCTCCCCTCTATCGAGGATCTGGAGCCGGAAGACCTTACCGATTTCGGTCCGTATAGCGTGCTGCTCGATTTCACGCTGGGCATCGATAATCCCGGCATTCAGTATCTCGGCCCCAAACTGGCCGACGAATGCGGCATGGACGATGAAATAACGCAATTGTCCGACGTGCCCAGCCGTTCGTTGTTGAGCCGCATTACCGATCATTACATGCAGATCATCGCCAATCAGGCGCCGATCGGGTTCGAGGCGGAATTCGTCAATCAGCGCGGACTGACCATATTGTATCGTGGCATTCTGTTACCCTATTCCAGCGATAACGAAACCATCGATTTCATCTTCGGTGTCATCAATTGGAAGGAAGTGGCGGACGAAGTTACGACGGATGAATTACTGCTCGAAGTCGGCCAGGCACTCGACCAGGATGTGGGCGACGATACCGTTACAAACGATGCATTCGAACAGACCGATGCCGACAATGGCGACAACAATGTTGCCGATCCCGACGGGGCTGACCCGACACCGGACGACCGCACCGATCAGCCGATTGCCGATTGGGCCGACGGTCCGCTGGGCGAACATGATCTATCTCATTGCGACGATACTGGTAATGCTGATAGCGAAGATGATGGGGAAGACGACGCGAATGATCTCGGGGTAATTCCTGTACCGGATTTCAGCGCCGAAAAACCCGGTATAAGCGCCAACGACGATATCGCCAATAATGACATCGATAATGGGTTTGGCGATGGCGATGCTGCCGTAATTGCACGACTATCAGCGCTGATACAGCCAAGGGGCGATGCAATATCGTTCGATGACGAGACCGACGATGGTTTCGCCGATGATCCCTCGATCCCCTACGAAGATACCGTCGCGACATACGATGCCGAACAACAACCGTCCGATCCGACGAACGAGGGCAATGCCGGTCCGAACCTGCCCGAGGTAACAGAGGAAGCAAACGCGGCCGATCACGACACGGTGCCAAACAGTTCCGAAAACAGTCTTTACGATTGTCTTGCCGAAGCGCGCGATTTGGCGAACCGGGCGCAATCGTCCGAAGATCGCACCCGCGCCGCTTTGTATGCGGCAGTCGGGCGTGCCTATGATGTCAGCTTGGCAGCGCAGGATTCGCCAGCCGAATTCTCCGAACTGATCGAAGATCACGGTTTGAGCGTGCAGGATCGCGCCCCGATGACGCCGGTGGTCAAACTGGTTTTCGGCGCGGATTACGACAAGACCCGGCTGACCGAATATGCCGCCGTGCTGTCCCACGCCCAGCGCGTCGGTATCGAACGTGGTGGACTTTCGCACTTCCTGGCCGAAGCACAGGGCGGACTGAAAGGCGTCGTGCAAACCGAACGCCGATTGCGCAAGGAAGATGCGGGCGAGCAGCCGGCACCGATCCGTGGCATCAAACCGGCACTTGCTAAGAAATTGCGCGAATTGGACGCGCATGCTCTCGGCGATATTGCTACCGATGGCGAGGAATTCGGATTGGTGCTGATCCGGCGCACCACGGAAGGTGAGGTTGTCATGCTGCATGATGTGCTGGACGACCATGCGCTGATTGAAAAGGCGGCGAAGGCTCTCCTTGCATAACGATTTTGGGTGGCCCCCGCCCGCCACGGCCGCTAGCCAGCGGGCATGCCCTTTTCGCCCAAATCCCCCATCCGCCTGCAACCCTATTTCGGATATCGCAGCGCCGACCGGTTGATAGTGTCGGCGCGCGCGTTGCGCAGTGGAAAGGCAA
>JBAUIN010000200.1:0-3113 GCA_049682975.1 Pontixanthobacter sp.
GCCACCCCGCCCATCGCCAATTGCCGTTGTTTGTTGCGGATCGCGGCGCGTTTTTCGGGCGAGCCTTCCTGTGTTTTATGTTCATCGCGCATATCCTGATGGCTCATCTTGAGCCGCCCCATGCGGCGGACCCATTGGATCGGAAAATCGACCGCTGCGATCAGCGCCAGGCCGACCGCCAGCACCATCAGCAGGCCGGTTACCAGCGTCCAGGCGGCGGCAAGCTGCCCGGTGAGTTCGCCCCGCCCCAACCCGATCACTTCGGCGAAATATACCGCACCCCAGCACCACGCGATGCTGCCGAGCAATACGATTTTAAGGAGTGACTTACCCAGTTCGATTAAGCCGTTCGGTCCGAATATCCGCCCTAAACCCTTTATCGGATTGAGCCGCGAACTTTTGAACGCAAGATTGCCCGGTACGAAACGCCCATCGCCGAACAGCAATTGCGACAAGACGGTGGCGATCATGACGATGACACCCAAGGAGACGATCGGAACCAGCACCACGATTATCGCATCAATGAGAATTCGGCTTGCATCGAAATGCGCGATCGCATCGCTGCGGAAGGACAGCCCGCTACGTGCAACACTCTCCAGACTGTTCATCAACCATGGCCCCGCAAACCGCAGCCATAACGCACCGGCGAACACCCCGACGGCGGTGCCGAGTTCCTTGGATCGAAGGACATCGCCCTTCTTCGCCGCATCGTCCTTGCGCTTCTGCGTCGGAGCGAAGGTCTTTTCGCCGCTATTTTCGCTCATCGCGGGCCGGCCGTCATGATCCCCGCCTGCTCGATGGCGTCCGCCGATAGCATGACGAATTGCTCCGAAATATACGGTGCTGCCAAAATAAGTGCAGCGATCCCGGCCAATACACCGGCTGGCAGGCCCAATGCGAACAGGTTCAGGGCCGGGGCAGAACGGCTGAGAACGCCGGTGACCAGTTGGACGATGAACAATGCCAGCATCACCGGCAGCGCGATGGCAACCGCGGTGGCGAAGGTCTGCCCTGCGAAGTCGACGATCATCCACGCACGGTCCCCGCCGAACCATTCGCGGCCCGGGGGAAACACCGTGTAGCTTCGGATCACCAAACGTAGCCATAGCAAATGGCCGCCGACCGCCAGAAACACCAAGGTCAATAGGACGGTGAAATATTGTCCAAGTGCGCCCGATTGCGCCCCGCTATTGGGATCGATTGCCGTGGCGATCGCCATGCCCATGCCGCCCGCGATCTGTTCGGCGGCAATCAGCGGAGCGGCGAAACTCAATTGCAGGGTAAAGCCCATCGCGGCGCCGACGACCGCTTCCGACAACAGCGCCATGAAACCCGCGACGGTGAACATTTGCGTGGGCGTTTCGATCGGTGTCCAGACCAACACGAATACTGCGATCGCGCCCGCCATCGCGATGCGAACCTGCACGGGGATGCTGGACGCGCCGAACAAAGGTGCGGCCAACAGCGCCGCGCCGATGCGGGTCATCGTAAAGATCAATCGCCACAAATCGGCCTCATATTGGCCGAGACCGAACTCGATGCCGTTCATGACGTTCGCGTCATCGCGAAATCGTTGCAATATGCGCAAATATCTCACGCGCGAAATCGCTGACCAACCCCATCATCGATGCGCCGAACAGCACCAGCACCAGCGCGATTACGGCCAGCTTGGGTACGAAAGTGAGCGTCTGTTCGTTGACCGATGTGGCCGCTTGAATAACCCCGACAAACAGGCCGACCCCCAATGCCGCCAGCAGGATCGGCGCAGCGACCAGCGCAGTCACCCACAGCATCTGATCGGCCAGTGCGAGCAATTCTTCGGAACTGTCATGCATATTCAAACGAAGCTCATCGCGAGGCTGCCCATCAATAGGCTCCACCCGTCGATCAGCACGAATAGCAAGAGTTTGAACGGCAGGCTGACGATGGTCGGCGACAGCATCATCATGCCGAGCGACATCAGCACGCTGGCCACTACCAGATCGATTACGAGAAATGGCAGGAACAGCATGAAGCCGATCTGGAATGCGGTCTTCAATTCACTGGTAACGAAAGCGGGCAGCAGGATCGAAAACGGCACGGCTTCCGGATTGGCAAACTCCCCAACGTCGGCGATATCGGCGAACATCATAAGGTCGGCCTTGCGCGTCTGCCGCATCATGAAAGTATGAAATTCATCGCCTGCCGCCTCGATCGCCTGTTCGGCGGTGTAGGTATCGGTGGCATAAGGTTCGATGGCCACATTGTTCACCCGCTCCAATGTCGGCGCCATGATGAACAGCGACAAAAACAGGGACAATCCGATCAACACCTGATTGGGCGGCGATTGCTGCAGGCCCAATGCCTGACGCAGGATAGACAATACGACGATGATGCGGGTGAAACTGGTCATCATCAGCACCAACGCCGGCAGGATCGTCAGCAACCCCATGATAACGAGCAACTGAAGGGACAGGCTCAGCGGCTCCGCCTGACCGTCCGCCGCCGCGCCCAATGCCCGGTCGAGCGCACCGCCCACAGGCCCCTGCGCCATTGCGAGATCGGGCACGACAAGCGACAGCATTGCGCCGAAGAGGTAGGTTGCCCTTATCGCAATATTAACCATGTTCGGTCCCGCCGAAAGGCTCACTACACGCGGCTTCGGCCAACATTGTAAGCCCGTGTTTCGTACTGCCGACGAGGATTTCGCGGCCGTGAAATTCGATGACGGCCAGCCGTACGCCCGGCGCCAGCATCGTCGTTTCGACCAAGCGCGTTGCCCGGGTCCGGGATGGATCGCCTTGTCGCGCCTGCAAACGCTTCGTCAGCCACAGACTGCCGTAGATAAGTCCGGCCAGCAGCGGCAGCATCAGGAGCAATTTGACAAGATACCATCCCATCACGCCGCATCCTCGCCAGGCTGTCCGACGCATTCGTCGCGATCTTCACCCACCATTTCGACGATCCGAAGTGCGAACCGATTGCCTTGCGCGACGATCTCGCCCTGCGCGATGGCTTTGCCGTTCACATAGATGTCCAGCAATTCATCGGTCAGTCGGTCCAGTTGGACGACGCTGGTTTCGCCCAGCGCAAGGACATCTTTCAGCTTCATGTCGACCCGTCCGAGTTCGACG
>JBAUIN010000201.1:0-5327 GCA_049682975.1 Pontixanthobacter sp.
ATCCGCGACGATGCGGGCTATCCGATCACCGGCGAACGCCTCGACAGCGCGATGCGGGGCTAGGTTACGCATAGGGTAGTAAATTCATGGCGCGCCCGGCAGGACTGTCTTCGCCCTTGCGGGCTCATTCGTCTTCGCTACGCTCCGACTTCGAACCGTTCGATCCTTCGATGATCCGCCACCTGTCGAACCACCCTGTCGGGTGGTCCGCCAGGTGGCGCGCCCGGCAGGACTCGAACCTGCTGCCTCAAGATTAGAAGTCTCGCGCTCTATCCAGATGAGCTACGGGCGCGCATTCGGCTTTCCGCGGGCATCGCGGTAGGTTTGCGGCCATGGCGCGTCAACGCTATTCGCGATAGGGCGGCGCGATGGACACGCCCGATCCTGCCTGTAGCGACAGACCCGCGCGATCGTATAGATATTACGATCTGGTCATGGCGGCCTTTGTCGCCATCCTGCTTCTGTCCAACATCATCGGCGCATCCAAGCCATCCTATATCATTCTGCCCGGCGGCAGCGAATGGTCCTTCGGTGCGGGCGTTTTGTTCTTCCCCATCAGCTACATCATCGGGGACGTGCTGACGGAAGTGTATGGTTATGCCAAGGCGCGGCGGGTGATCTGGACGGGGTTCGCCGCGCTCGCTTTCATGGCGTTCATGGCCTGGGCGGTGGTGGCCCTGCCCGCCGCCGAGGGCTGGCCGGGGCAGGAGGCATATGAGTTCGTCTTCGGCAATAGCTGGCGCATCGTGCTCGCATCGATTGTCGCGTTTTGGGTAGGAGAATTTGCCAACAGTTTCGTACTCGCCAAAATGAAAGTGTGGACGGCGGGCAGGTTCCTGTGGATGCGCACGATCGGATCGACGGTGGTGGGTCAGGGTTTCGACAGCCTGATCTTCTACCCGCTGGCATTTTACGGTCTGGCAGGCTGGCCGCCGGAATTGATCGGCCAACTTATCGTATCGCAATGGCTTATAAAAACCGCCTGGGAAGCATTGCTGACGCCCGTTACCTATCTCGTCATCGGCAAGCTGAAACGGGCGGAGGGCGCGGACGTGTATGACACGAACACCGATTTCTCGCCTTTCGCCCAATCGGTGGATGTTCGCCCTTAAGCCGGTTCGGCCGGCTCGACGATCCTGAATTCCGGGGACAATCCCAACCGTTCCGCCAGCAACCGCAAATCCTTTTCGTTGGGCAGGCCGAACAAATCCGCAAACGGGGGCTCCAATTGCAGAACCAGCGTTTCCTCTTCGATCGTCAGCCTACTGACATTAAGCAGCGCGTTCGATCGACCGCCCAGGCGGCGGCACAGGCGGATGGCGAGGCCCCAGCCGATTGCCTCTTCCAACTCATCCGCGCTCGCCAACTCGGTGAGTTCAGGGGGCAGATCGCAGTCGTTCTTATTCGCGGCCACGGTCGCGGCCATCATCGCGCGGCCTGCAGCGTCCACATCGACCCAGCGTTTGTGCAACGCCCAGTCCATTGCCAGGGCCGTGCGCAAATTGGGTTCGATCTGCATGGAGGCGAGCGCGAGCATGGTGGCGGACAGGCGCAATCGTTCCGAACCGTAGGTGGGCGTGCCGTTCGCATGTTTCGATGCGCCGACCGTCCATGCCGCGATGCGGGTGGCCAGAACCGGCGGCGTGCCGCGCGAATTGGCGAATTCCCCCACCCCGGCCAGCAGCGGATCCTGCGCTTTGGTAAAATCCTCCAATTCGTCGAACAGCACGCCTTCGCGCAGGCCCCAGGAGGAAAACACGACGCGGTCCGGCCGCAGCCGATCGAGCAGCGCACCCAGCAGAATACCCGCATCCGGCAGATAGGATGCACGCATGGAAGTGATGCGCGGATTGCCCTGTAGCTCTTCCGGCGAGAGATCGGCCAGACGCCCGACCAGCCGCCGCGCCTTGTCCGCCGCCATGTGAAACCCGTGCGGATCGCTCAATGGATAATCACGCGCGCTCATCGCTACGACCGCCATCGCGCGCCAGGTACCGCCAACGAGATATAGCGTATCGCCCTCCCTATGACCCAAGGATATGTTGTTCAGCATCGCAGCCAAGGTCGCGGCCATTTCGCCGCCTCCTGCCTGCCCACGATGTTCGGGCAGACGCAATGTGCCGAGCGGCAGGCTAGTGCCATTGCCGGGCACATTGTCGGCGAATGCGATCAGTTCCAGACTGCCGCCCCCCAGATCGGCGACGATGCCGCGATTGCCCGGAAACGCGCCGATCACGCCCATCGCGCTGATCCGTGCCTCGTCCGCCCCGGCAAGCAAACGCGGTTCGAAACCCAGATCGCGAACCTCGGACAGGAAATCGGCGCCGTTCGATGCCTCCCGTACGGCGGCGGTCGCGACCACATCGACCTTGGCAATCCGCCATTCGCGCAGCAACAGGGCGAAGCGACGCAGTCCGCGCAGCGCCAGTTCCACCGCCTCATCCGCCAATTGGCCCGTTTCGGCAATGTCGCGACCCAACCGTGCGGCGACCTTCTCATTGAATAGCACGTTGGGCGCACGCGGCGCGCCGCCATAGACGACCAGACGCACAGTGTTCGAACCGATATCGATGATCGCGCGTTCGACCCGGCTGCCCGAAAACATCCCTTCGTGATCGGCATAAGCGGTTTTCCGTGCCATTATTCGCTCCCCTTGCGCAGCACCAGATCGGGCACATCGCCCGCCTCCAGCGCCTCCCCCCGGCCCGACAGCGACGGATTGGTCATGAAATAGCGATGGCAGTTGAAGGCCCGGTCGCCCGCCTCCATGCGATGATATGTCCCGTCGGCCCGCAATTCCCAGCTTTGTTCGGTGTCGAGCAGATTGGCGAGCAGCACCTGTTGCAACACCTGATCGTGGACCGTTCGGTTCTTGATCGGCACCAGCACCTCCACCCGGCGATTCAGATTGCGCGACATGGCGTCGGCGGAGGCAATGAAGACTTTGGCCCGCTCGCTCGGCAGGCGATAGCCGTTGGCGAACGCCCAGACGCGGCTATGTTCCAGAAAGCGCCCGATGATCGATTTGATGCGGATATTGTCGGACAATCCCGGCACGCCGGCGCGCAGGGAGGAAATGCCGCGCACGATCAACTGCACCTCCACGCCTGCCTGGCTGGCGGCATAGAGCCGCTCGATCACGCCTCGGTCGGTGATGGAGTTCATCTTCGCCCAGATTGCCGCCGGTCGGCCCGCGCCCGCATTCTCGATCTCGCGGTCGATATGGGTATACAACGCCTCGCGCAGATCGATGGGGGAAATCGACAGCATCTGCAGGCTGCGGGGCTCGACATAACCGGTCACGAAATTGAACAGCTTTGCGGCGTCGCGCCCGAATTTGGGATCGGCGGTGAAGAAGCTTAAATCGGTGTAGATCTTCGCATTGATCGGATGGTAATTGCCGGTGCCGAAGTGGCAATAGGTGCGCATGCCCTGTTCCTCGCGCCGGACCACCATCGACACTTTCGCATGGGTTTTCCAATCGACGAAGCCGTAGATGACCTGCACCCCCGCCCGCTCCAATTGGGAGGCCCAGAGGAGGTTCTGTTCCTCGTCGAAGCGCGCCTTCAACTCAACCACGGCGGTCACCGCCTTGCCGTTTTCCGCCGCCGCGATCAGTGCCGCGACCACGCTGCTCTGCTGGCCTGCGCGATACAATGTCTGCTTGATTGCAACGACGTCCGGATCGGCCGCAGCCTGGCGCAGGAAATCCACCACAACCTCGAAACTTTCATACGGGTGGTGAATGACCAGGTCTTTTTCGCGGATGGCGGAGAAGCAATCGCCGTCATGTTCCATCACCCGTTCGGGGAAACGCGGGTTGTAGCTGGCGAATTTCAGATCGGGGCGGTCTTCCTCCACCACGTCCGCCAGCCCCTCGATCCCTATCAGCCCATCGGTTTCCACCAATGTCGCCCCCTGCGCGCCCAATTGTTCGCGCAGCAGATCGGCGGCGGCGGCATCGAAATCGCTGTCGAGTTCCAGCTGGATAACCTGCCCACGGCGGCGTCGCTGGATGGCGGAGCGGAAGGTGCGGACCAGATCCTCCGCCTCCTCCTCGATCTCGATATCGCTGTCGCGCAGAATACGAAAAGCGCCATCGCCCTGAATGCTGAAGCCGGGAAACAAATGGTGCGCGAACCGGCTGATGAGGCTTTCCATGCCAATATAGACCGCCGGCGCGTCCGGATCGGCATCGGGCACTTTGACGAAGCGCGGCAGACCGGATGGGATCAGAATGAGTTCGACGATCTGTTCGCCGTCGCTGTCGCGCGTCAGGGTAAACAGCACGCCGATCCCTTCGTTCGATACGAAGGGAAACGGATGCGCGGTATCCACCACCTGCGGGGTTATGACGGGGGCGATTTCCTCCAGGAAATAGTCTTTCAGCGCCCGGTGCGTATGCGCGGCCACACGGCGTCCGTCGGCAATTACGATCCCCGCCTCCGCCAGCAGATCGCGCAATTCAACCCAGCTTTCCTGTTGCTGTCGATTGATCGCCTGCACGGTGGTGCGGATGGCGGATAATTGCTGCGACGGGCTGCGTCCGTCAATCGACAATCGCTCGATCCCGCGCTGCACCTGACCGACAAGCCCGGCGACGCGAATCATCATGAATTCATCCAGATTGCTGCCCGATATGGACAGGAACCGCAGCCGTTCCAGCAAAGGATAATTGGTGTTGTTCGCTTCAGTCAGCACACGTTCGTTGAAGGCGAGCCAGCTCAGTTCGCGGTTGATGTATCGCGCGGCCGGATCGTCGATCGCGGCCGTTCGATGGCCACCGTCTTGCGACGAAGCATCAACTTCATGTACACCGCCGGATTGGCTGGATGAAGGCGTGTGGCTGTCGATGATGATCCCCCATATGAGTAATCGGGCCGCGGCTTAATTCAATCCGGCCATGACACCAAAGCGCCTTCCAACATCGGCAAGACAAAGCAAGGCACAATCGCTTTCACCATTTCGTATGCCGCGTATGCAAAAGGCCCGCCCGGCATGACCGAACGGACCCTTATAACGTATTGCCGACCAATCCGGCCGCGCGAAAATCTATGTTGTCAGCGAGCGGCCATACGGGCGCGTGTGTCCAGTTTTCCATCGTTGAGCATTGCCATGGCGCGGTATGCCAGACGTTTGGAATCGACCCATTCGCCGCTCGCCGTTTCCAATCGCACACGATCCTCGTGATTCATGACCGCATCGAACAAAGCGCGCGCTTCGGCCAAACGCCCTTCGCGGGCATGGGCGATGCCGAGATTTATCAGGCGGGCGGGATCGTCCACGGCGATTTGGCTGTTGGCTTCGATACGGCGGATAGCGGCGGA
>JBAUIN010000202.1:0-2772 GCA_049682975.1 Pontixanthobacter sp.
TTGCGCCATAATCACTCCGGTGTGAGCAGTTTGTGTAGAGGTACGATGACATAACGCATTTCAGCATCGTCGACCGTGCGCTGTGCATTGCCACGCCATGCTTCGACAGCTGCATCGTAATCGCTGAATACACCGACGACATGAAGGCTTTCGGGGTCTTGGAATTCGGTGGAGCGCGGATCTTTCACCCGTCCACCCATAACCAAGTGAAGTGTTTGCTGTACGTCGGTTTCTTCCATGTTCGGGACTTTCAAATGAGACAGTTCGTGGGTGCAATGCGACATTAGGACGCATGAATAAAGCGCATCGGCCCATAAAGAAAACGGTGCGACAGGCAAGCCCATCACACCGTCATCCAACCATTTCTAACCAATCATTTAGCTAAAGCGTGAGCGTACGCCGCGGGTGGAGCGATATGCCGACTTACCGGTTTCACGGGACAGAATGCGCGCTTTCGCCGCAGCATTACCGCCTGAATAGCTCGCGCGTCGTTTGGCTGCGCGGGCGTTGTCACCCATCGCATCGCTCATATCTTCGAGCTTATCACGCCCTGCCAAAGCTGCGTCGCCGGCTGCATCGAACAAGCCGCTGGCATAAGCCATACCAATTTCTGCGGCACGGTTTGCAAATGCGCTGGTCCGACGACCCGCCTCCGCGCCAGCGCGCCGACCGGGACGCGTCATCGCTCCGATCGCAAGGCCGAGAACGGCAACTCCGGCAATAGCTGCGACCGGATGATCTTTTACGAATTGGGCCGCGCTGTCTGATGCATCTTGAACACGATCACCTATGGTCCGGTCCGCGTTGCGTCGCTCCGCAGCTTCGATTTTGGCCTTTAATTCCTGGCGCTTCTCTTCGCTCGACATAGATATTTACTCCTGAATATTAAAAATTGAAAAACCGATTATTGCGCCATGTCTCTTCGTCGTCACTATCTTCATCGAATAAAGATAAGATAGGATTTCGCGCGAACCAAAGAACAAGGGCCGCAACCAATGCTGCCACCACCCCTTTGTTATTTTCCGCAACCTCCACCGCCTCGTCGAGCACTTCGTTGGCGCCTTCGCTTATCCGAGCAGAGAAACGCGACTTCAGGCTCTGGCCCTTAAAATCAGCCTTAACATGCTCGATATCGATTTTTACCAACGACTTCGCAGCATCACGAAGAGCGCGATCCTCGATAAGATCTATGGCCAAATTACGCTGCATCGTTAGGATCCTTGAACGCATTCGCAACACGCGAAAATTTCGTTTTTGCCATCATCAACAATATAATCATCGCCAACAAAAGAACTACGACAATAATGAGCGTTGCCGCTAATGGGCCGACCAGCGTGGCCAGTGATAGAATGCCACCCACAACCAGTCCGATGAGCGCAAGGTGGAGGAATGCAACTCCACCTAACAGATAGATTAATCCGGTTTTCCCCCGGTCGGCAGCGTACGATAGGCGGGTTTTTTGGAACCGGATTTCGGCTTCGGCATAGTTCTTCCCATCCTGAACCAGCGCCGAAATATCATCTGTCAGAGAACCAACTTCTTCGGTATCTGATGGACCCGACGATGGTTCCGTCATATCCGGTTCGGTTGGCTCGTTTTGGGGAACATCGCTATTCAACATACCGGCAAGTCCGTCCAGCTCAGCGACGACCGCCTGTAAAGAGGCGTGCAATCATGAAACCGGCGACGGCAGCGATGCCGACGGCTGCACCCGGACTTTTGCGAACGGCAGTGCGCGCATCTTCAGTCAACTCTTCGACGCTTTTGTTATCGAGTTTCGTCGCTGTATCATCCAGCGTACGCGACGCACTACGTGCGTAATCGCCATATTTCGCGCCTAGTTTTTCGTCGATCATCCCTGCCTTTTCAGAAACGACCTTACTCAACGACGAGATCCCACCGCTTGCTTTGGCTTTTGCATCAACCGCCAACTCGTTTGCTTTGGTTTTGGCATCCGCGCTCATGTTTTTCGACTTACCACGGGCCTGATCGCGATAGGCCGCCGCCCGGGTCGAGGCTTCGCCCTTAAGCGCCGATGCACCTGCTTTCGCCTCGTCCAATGCAGCATTAAAGCGCGTTTTTGCTTCCGATGATTCCGCGGGCGTCGATGCGACAGTCGCATCTTCCGTGACCTTGACGGTTTTCACGGCTTTCGGTTTTGTCGTCTTCGCTTTAGCGGATTTCGTGTTGTTGGTCGGTGTCGTGGCCATAATACTTTCCCATGCATCAAAAGTTTCTGATCGAAAACCGGCCGCATGTCGAAACGCAACCGTCGATCCTTCGATATTGCAACGCAACTTGCACGCTATCGTTCCTGCGAATATGGCGCGCGAGAGTAGTCGGGTGAGGGATGCTATTCGATTGCCATACTTGTAGACACTTCATCCATTTTTTCCCGAACGCATATGGTCGGGACCGTTCGCAACCCGGAGTTTTCTTTCATGACCGCTATTATCGACATTCACGGGCGCGAAATCCTGGACAGTCGCGGCAATCCTACCGTGGAGGTCGACATCCTGCTGGCCGATGGCAGTTTCGGAAGGGCGGCAGTCCCATCCGGCGCATCGACGGGCGCGCATGAGGCGATGGAACTGCGGGACGCCGAAAACGATCGTTATCTTGGTAAGGGCGTTCGTAAAGCCGTTGCAGCGGTCAATGAAGAAATTGCGGAAACGCTAATGGGGTTGGACGCAGAAGATCAGCGCGATCTCGATTTGGCGATGATCGATTTGGACGGGACCGAAAATAAGAGCCGGCTCGGTGCAAATGCCA
>JBAUIN010000203.1:0-2861 GCA_049682975.1 Pontixanthobacter sp.
GGAAATCTCTTGAAAGAGCGGATCGCAAAAGGCGGCGTGACTTGCTGGCTGGTCAATACCGGCTGGACCGGCGGCAAATACGGTGTCGGCAACCGCATGCCGATCAAGGCGACCCGGGCCTTGTTGAATGCGGCCCTGGACGGTTCGCTGAACGATGCCGAATTTCGCAAGGATCCGAATTTCGGGTTCGAAGTGCCGGTTGCCGTCGAAGGGGTCGACCCGGCCATTCTCGACCCGCGCACGACTTGGGACGACAAGGACGATTACGATCGCACCGCGCAGAAATTGGTGCGCCTGTTCGTCGACAATTTCGCGCAATTTGAAGAGCACGTCGACGAAGGCGTAAGACAGGCTGCCCCCAAAGCGGCGTAATCCGCGATAACCAAACCGGCGCGCGTGTCGGTTTGGTTAACCAAAACTTATCTTTTCGATGGGATATACCCTACTGCGATAGTAGGGGATATCTTGATGAATGCGATGTCGCATGAGTTCGTCGCGAGACGCGCTCCCGATAAGATCGGTAGTCAGCCGTGGGAGCGGCATTTGGCTCTGTTCGATCCAGACAACATTTTGGATTCACTTACACACGGCATGCATGAACTGCTGAAAGATCACTATTTCGATTTCTATCTCGCGCAAGTGGCGACATGCAGGCTCGACCCTATCCTCAATAATGTTATGACCGACGAGGCCGTTGAGCGGGACCGGGAAATGGCCATCGCACATAGTGAGGCG
Organism: Pontixanthobacter sp.; assembly: GCA_049682975.1. Lineage (GTDB taxonomy): Bacteria > Pseudomonadota > Alphaproteobacteria > Sphingomonadales > Sphingomonadaceae > Pontixanthobacter. The sequence continues at coordinate 736 of JBAUIN010000203.1, forward strand.
CGCTTCGTAACGCCATGGTCGAATGCCTGGGGAGACTACGTTACCCATTTTGCGCAAATGCTGGTCCGTATCGGCGCATCGACCCATATTGCGGTGGCCGTGATATCGACCGTGTATGATGAGGCGATGAAGATCGCCATCGACAAGCTCGAGGGTGACGATCTGGCGCGGATCGCTCGCGGTTTGCGTATGATGACATCGATCGAAACCGATATGATGGTTGCGGCCATGCACGATGCGCTACGCGAAAAATATACGCGCACTATTCAACAGCAGGCCGATGTTTTCGAACGCAATGTATTGGGTAGCGTCGGCAAGTTGAACGATGTCGCCCAGACCTTGCGATCCAGTGCGGTCGTTGCGGCAGACAGCAGCAGCGCATTACATCAGGCCAGCAGCGCAGTTGCCAGCGCAACGAAGCAGAGTACGGAAGCCATGGAACAGGCGAACAAATCGGTCGGCTATCTCAGCAGTACGGTCGAAGCTGTTCGCGCTACTGCGAAACAGACCAGCAGCGCCACTGCGCGCGTATCCGGCAAGGCGACCGATACGGCTGATATGGTCGGACAGTTGGCGACCAATGGCAAACAGATCGACGCCATCGTTGCTCTAATTCGTAACATTGCTGAACAAACGCAGATCTTGTCGTTGAATGCTGCGATCGAGGCCGCGAATGCGGGTGAAGCCGGTATCGGGTTTGCAGTCGTCGCCGACGAAGTGAAAAACTTGGCGGCTGGAACTTTTACCGCAACGGAAGAAATCGCCGACCAGGTTGGGGAAATCAAACAGGCGACCGAACATAGCGTGGCCGCCGCGCAAAACATCAGCGAAGATGTCCTGTCGATCAATGAAGGCGCAGAGGCGGTGGAGCGCGAAGTGGAGAGCCAATTCAATCTTATCGAAACGATTGTGGATGCCATATCCGAAACTTTCATGAGCGCAGAACACGTTTCTGAAAATGTCACCGAAATCAACGAACTGGCGGGTAAGGTTGCGGACCGGTTTGCCGATGTCGATACGCAATTCCGTTCGGTCGATGGACTGCTATCCACCCTGCAAGACGATATGCGCGCCTATCGCAAATCGTTCGACAAACTGATCGCCGACCCCGGTTAAAGCGTTTACCTATGGGCAAACACGGCTATCGTATGCTTCCGGAAAACCAGGAGGATACGATTATGAGCCTAGCAAATATGCTGCAGCAAAGCGGCGCCATCGAAAGCATGGCGAGCGAACTCGGCATCGATCCGCAGACTGCGCGCACCGGTGCGACAGCTTTATTGCCGGCTATTGTTGCAGGTATGGGGCGCAGCGCGGCCGGCGGAGCGCCATCGGGTGCTGCTGGCGGCTTGGGCGGTCTGGCCGGTGCGATCCTTGGTGGTGGCGGCGGCAATATGCTCGATGCGGTGCTGGGCAATTCGCCCACGCCGACCAGTCAGGGCAACGATATTCTCGGTAACATTTTTGGCAACAAGGACGTAAGCCGCGGCGTGGCGGGGGAGGTCGCGGCAATGACCGGGATCGATGAGAACATTCTGAAGAAAATGCTACCGATCCTGGCCATGGCCGCTGCCGGTTACATGGCGAAAAAGGCGACCGGTGGGACCAACACAGGCGCAGCATCCGGCGGTGGCGCGATGGGCGGCATACTCGGTTCGATCGTTACCGGGATGATGAAGCGATAAATCCAAAGGGCCGGGCGGGTCAGTCCGCCCCGGTCTTGTCGCGCAAATCCTGTATCAATCGATCGTCAAGCGTATCGTCACCGTGCAGCACGGAAACATCTCCGGTCGTCTCCAGCACGACCGCTTTCACTTTTGACCAGTCGAGTGCGTTCGCTTCGCGCAATTTGGCTATCAGATCGGACTCCGCCACTCTGGTCGAGCGCAGCGCCTCGTGACAAATCTCGCCATCCTTCATCAGCAGGATGGGATCGTTCTGCATGAGTTTTTCCACCCGGTCGGACGTCTTGCGAATACGCGAAGCGACGTTCTGAAACAAAAACAACACCGCCATCGCAGCGCCGACCTGCGCAACGTCGTTCCATTCCGTCGCCTGCGATGCCCCCGCGACCAGAGACCCCATCGCGACAGTCATCACGAAATCGAAGTTCGTCATCTTCGACA
>JBAUIN010000204.1:0-9992 GCA_049682975.1 Pontixanthobacter sp.
ATTGCGAGCGTAGCGAAGCCATCTAGAACCTCACGGTGCCACCCAAGATTGCCGCGCTACGCTCGCAATGACGGGTGACAAACCATTTTCCTACACGCGCGAAATCTGCCTTAGGCTGTCGGATGACAAAACAGCCAGACCCGCGCGCATTCTGCGATGCCGCCTCCGCCCTCCCCGACCATGACCTGCACCACAACGGCTGGACGCCCGCCAAACAGGCTGCGTTTCTTCGCGAACTGTCCGCCAGTCATAACGTAACGGCCGCCGCCCGTGCGGTGGGGATGAGCCGACAATCCGCCTACAAACTGCGCATGCGATTGCGGGGCGAGCCGTTCGATGCGGCGTGGAAAGCGGCGTTTGCGACGCGGTTCGATGTGCTGGCCGAGACCGCTCTCGACCGGGCGCTCAATGGGGTGGAGGTGCCGCATTATTACAATGGCGAACTGATCGGCACATCGCGCCGGTATGACGAACGTCTGACGCTCGCATTGCTCGCCGCGCGGGGCAATTTCGCGTCGGATCGCGATGCCACCTATCATTCGGCCAGCGCCTTTCGGTCCGACGACCTTGCCGGATTGATCGAACGGGTCGGGGCCGGGCCGGAGGAATGGCGGGAAAGCGCGGATGCGGAATTGGTCGCGCGCTATGGCGAGGGTTACGATGACGAAGACGTACTGATTAACGAGGGGGCGGGGCCCTCCCCCGATGGGGTCGCCCCTAATGATCAGGAGAATGAGGCCTAATTCCAGCGACTTAGACCAGGGCTGCTCGGTTGACAGGGTGTCGCCTTTGTCGCCCAAACGTCAACCGACTAAATCTGCCGTTTCCATCGTCATTGCGAGCGTAGCGCGGCAACCCAGAGTGGCGCGAACACACACCGGATCGTTTCGCTACGCTCGCGATGACGGAACTTATCAAATACCCCGCGAGATGACTTCTTTCATAATTTCGTCCGTGCCGCCGAATATGCGTGTCACCCGCGCATCCCGCCACAAACGCGCGATGGGGTATTCGTTCATGTAACCCGCGCCGCCATGCAATTGCAGCGCCTCGTCGCAAATGCGGTTCTGCAATTGGGTGTGGTAGAGCTTGGCGGCGCTGGCTTCCTCGGTGGTCAGTTCGCCCGCCATGTGGCGTTTCAGCGCCCAGTCGACATGCGCCCAGCCGACTTGCAATTCGGTCTTCATGGCGGCGAGCGCGAATTTGGTGTTCTGGAATTCGAACACGCTCTTGCCGAAGGCCTTGCGTTCCTTCACGAATTTCACCGCCTCGTCGAAAGCGCGCTGGGCACCCGCTTGGCAGCCGATCGCGATCGACAGGCGTTCCTGCGGCAATTCTTCCATCAGATGGATGAAACCGCGCCCTTCCTGCCCCAGCATGTTGGTTTTCGGCACGCGAACATCGTTGAAGAACAGCTCGCTGGTGTCTGCGGAATGTTGCCCGATCTTGTCGAGATTGCGTCCGCGTTCGAACCCTTCCGCATCGGCGTCGACCAAAATGAGCGACGTGCCTTTCGCCCCCTGCGTCGGATCGGTTTTCGCCACCACGATGACTACGTCCGCATTCTGGCCGTTGGTAATGTAGGTTTTGGAGCCATTGACGATCAGATGGTTGCCATCCGCCTTCGCCGTGGTGCGGATGCCCTGAAGGTCGCTGCCAGCGCCCGGTTCGGTCATGGCAATCGCGGTGATGATATCGCCGCTGATCATGCCGGGGAGGTATTTCGCCTTCTGTTCGTCCGATCCCAACCGCTCGAAATAATTGACGGTGATGTCGTTCTGCAGGGTGAAACCGGCGCTGGAGCCGAGATAGGATAGCTCCTCCGCAATTACCGCATTGTACCCGAAATCGAGGCCCAAGCCGCCATATTCCTCCGCCACGGTGGGGCACAGCATGCCCGCCTCGCCCAGCGCTTTCCACGCATCGCGCGGGACGATTCCGTCGATCTCATGCAGGTCGAGATGCGGCTCCATATGTTCGCCGAATACGCGGCGCACGGTGTCGCGGAACATGTTGTGGTCGTCATTGTAAGCGGTGCGGGTGGCCATATCGAGCATGTGTTGGGTCCTTTAGGAAACGGTGCCGTTCGCGCGCAATTCGGCGGCGTCGAGGCCGAGCGATTGAAGGATCGCATCGGTATCATCGCCGGGCATAGGCGCGGGTTTTGGCGTGTGCGTCTGCGTGCCGCTGTATCGCGGTGCGGGGGCGGGCTGGAGGTCGCCGGCGATTTCGACGAAGGTTTTGCGGGCGACGTTGTGCGGATGTGCTTTCGCCTCCTTCATGGTCAAAACCGGGGCGTAGCAGACATCGGTATGTTCCATCAGCGCATCCCATTCGTCGCGGGTTTTGGTCTTGAAAAGGTTGGTGAGTTTGTCCTTCAATTCAGGCCAGGCTTTCGGGTTCATCTGCGCGTCGAACGCATCGTCCTCCAACCCGGCGATGCGACGCAATTCGGCGTAGAATTGCGGTTCGATGCTGCCGATGGAGATATATCTGCCATTCGCCGTTTCGTATGTGTCGTAGAAATGTGCGCCGGTATCGAGCATGTTGGCACCCTGCTCTTCGCTCCAAACGCCCATATTGTGCATGCCGTGAATCATGCCCATCAGCGCGGCGGTGCCGTCGGTCATGGCGCAGTCGATCACCTGTCCCTGCGCACCGTTCTTCACTGCGAACAATGCCGACACCATGCCGAAAGCGAGCATCATGCCGCCCCCGCCGAAATCGCCGACCATGTTGATCGGCGGCGTGGGTTTCTCGCCCTTGCGCCCGAAATGCGCCAGCGCCCCGGCCAGTGCGATGTAATTGATGTCGTGCCCGGCAGCATGGGCATAGGGTCCGGTCTGGCCCCAGCCGGTCATGCGGCCGTAGACAAGTTTGGGATTATCGCCGAGCAACTCGTCCGGCCCCAAGCCCAGCCGCTCCATCACACCGGGGCGAAAACCTTCGATGATGCCATCCGCGCTGGCGCAAATTTTCCGCGCGAGCGCCACACCGTCCGCCGATTTCAAATCGATCGCAATACTCTTGCGCCCACGCGCCAGCACGTCCTTTTCTGTCACAGGAGTGGAACCACCACGCCCGCCGCTGGCACGGTCGATGCGAATGACTTCCGCCCCATGATCGGCCAGCATCATGCCGCAGAACGGCCCCGGCCCGATCCCGGCGAATTCGACAATGCGGATGCCCGCCAAAGGTCCCGACATAGGCGCTTACTTTCCCTGCCAGTTAGGCGCGCGTTTCTCGGCGAAGGCCTTGCTGCCTTCCTGCGCATCCTGCGACATGAACACTTGCGGCAGCAGTTCAGCCTGTTTGGTGTAGCGTTCGTCCAGATCCCATCCGCGCGATTCTTCCATAATCTGCTTGGACACGCGCACCGCGATCGGCCCGTTGGCGGTAATTGCCGCTGCCAGTTCTTTCGCTTCCGACAAGGCATCGCCGCTGGTGACGCGATTGACGAGGCCCAGTTCATAGGCGCGCGCCGTGTCGATGAAATCGCCGGTCAGTGCCAGCTCCATCGCGATCTTGGGCGGAATCAGATCGGGCAGCTTCATAAGCCCGCCCGCCGCCGCCGCCAGCCCGCGCTTCGCCTCCGGGATGCCGAATTTCGCACTGTCCTTCGCCACGATCAGGTCACAGGCGATCATCAGTTCCATGCCGCCTGCCAGCGCATAACCTTCGACTGCGGCGATGAGCGGTTTCTTCGGGCCGCGTTCAGTGAGGCCGCCGAAGCCGCGGCCTTCCACGCTGGGGCTTTCGCCGCGCAGGAAGCCTTTGAGATCCATGCCCGAACAGAAAGTGCCGCCCGCGCCCGTCAGAATACCTACGCGCAGGTCATCGCTTTCGTCCAGCCGGTCGAGCGCCGCCGCGATGGCTTCGGACGCCGCCTTGGTCATCGCGTTTTTCGCTTCGGGGCGGTTGATCGTGATGATCAGAATGCCGTCTTCGACTTCGGTGAGGACTTCATCGGTCATATTGCTTCTCTCCGTTCAGAAACTGGGTCGACTATTGCCGCAATCGTTCGGCTGACATATATAACTAGGTCAAACAGCTTGTCCACGTTCGCTAATTCACAACATTCCCATGCAAAGGAACATTCCATGGCCGACGCTTACATCATCGACGCAGTGCGCACCCCTCGCGGAATTGGTAAGGTCGGCAAGGGATCGCTGGCGAACGAACATCCACAGCATTTGGCCGCCACGGTCATGCGTGCGCTGAAGGATCGCAACAATCTGGACACAGCGACCGTCGACGATGTGATCTGGTCGACGTCCACCCAGGATGGCAAGCAGGCGGGGGATCTGGGCCGGATGGCGGCGCTCGATGCGGGCTACGACGTGACCAGCAGCGGCACCACGCTGGATCGATTCTGCGGCGGCGGGATCACTTCGGTCAGCTTCGCCGCAGCGCAGGTGATGAGCGGGATGGAGGATTGCGTGGTCGCGGGCGGCACGGAAATGATGAGCCTGACCGGCGAAATGACGAAAGAAAAGATGGAAGCCGGTTTGAAGCCGCCGATGATGGGGAGTTACAACGAACGGCTGCAGGACGTGCATCCGCAATCGCATCAGGGCATTTGCGGCGATGCGATCGCCAGCATGGAAGGCTACAGCCGCGAGGATCTGGACGAGGTCGGCTATCGCAGTCAGCAGCGCGCCGACGCCGCGATCAAGGCAGGCAAATTCGACAAGAGCGTCGTGCCGGTGAAGGATGCCGATGGCAATGTCGTGCTGGAGAAAGACGAATATCCGCGCCCGGAAACGACACGCGAAGGGCTGGCCGAATTGCAGCCCGCTTTCGCCAAGATTGCGGAGATGCCGCTCGACAAGAAGGGCACCACGTTTGCCGGGCTGGTGAACCAGAAATACCCAGATCTGAAGATCGAACATTTCCATCATGCCGGCAATTCCAGCGGCGTGGTCGATGGTGCGGCAGGCGTGTTGGTGACGTCCGAAGCCTATGCCAAGGAACATGGCCTCAAGCCGCGCGCCCGCATCGTCGCCACCGCCAATATGGGCGACGATCCGACATTGATGCTGAACGCGCCCGTGCCTGCTGCGAAGAAGGTTCTAGAAAAGGCGGGACTGACGAAAGACGATATCGATCTGTGGGAGATCAACGAAGCATTCGCCGTCGTCGCGCATAAATTCGTAACCGATCTGGGGCTGAGCTGGGATAATGTGAACGTCAATGGCGGCTCGATCGCGCTCGGCCATCCGATCGGCGCGACCGGCTCAATCCTGATCGGCACGATCCTAGACGAACTGGAACGTACCGGCGGGCGCTACGGCCTCGTCACCATGTGCGCGGCGGGCGGCATGGCCCCGGCGATCATCATCGAGCGTGTCGAGGGGTTTTAGTCCATCGTTGCTGGGAAGCCTAGCGAGGGGGTAATTTCGAGCGTAAACGCGCGACCTGTCGTCGGAGCCTGAATTGCCGCGCATCCTTTGGAAGCTCGCAATGACGGCCGTTCGCTAGACCGCCGTTGCCGGTTCCGCTTCCGGAGCATTTACGTGATCCCAGATCGCGGACATGACTACCGATCCTTCGCCCACGCCCGACGCTACGCGCTTGACCGACCCCGCCCGCACGTCGCCGACCGCGAAGATGCCTGCGGTCGAGGTTTGGAAGGGCGACGCCTGATCGACCATAGCGCCGGCTTTCACAAAACCTTTTTCGTCCAGTTCGACCAGACCCGATAACCAATCCGTATTCGGTGCCGCACCGACCATGATGAACAGTGCGCCGCAATCCATCACTTCCGATCCATCGGCGGTTTTCAGCCGAACCCGTTCGAGCCAATCCTCGCCCTCCACTGCTTCGACTTGCGTGTTGAAGTGGATGGTGATCGCCGGGTCCGCCTCCAGCCGATCGCGCAGATAGGACGACATGGACGATGCCAGACTGTCGCCGCGCACCAGAATGTGTACATGGCTGGCCACACGGGACAGATACATCGCCGCCTGCCCCGCCGAATTGCCGCCGCCGATGATGGTAACGGGCTTCTTTCGGCAGAACCGCGCCTCCATCTCCGTCGCGGCGTAGAATATGCCTGCGCCTTCCAATTCGGCGCGTCCCTTCAGGGGAAGCTCGCGATATTGCACACCGGTCGCGACCAGAACCGCCTTTGCCGCGATGGTTTGCCCATCGTTCAACGTGGCGCAGAAAATACCATCATCGCCCTTGGTAAGCTGCTCCACCCGGCGCGGCATGGCAAAGCGGGTGCCGAACTTCATCGCCTGTATCTGCCCGCGATAGACCAGATCGGAGCCGGAAATGCCGGTCGGAAAGCCCATGTAATTCTCGATCCGGCTGGACGTACCCGCCTGTCCGCCGATCGCGGTGTCTTCGACCGCGAGAGCGCAAAGCCCTTCCGCCCCGGCATATACTGCTGCGGCTACGCCCGCCGGCCCGGCGCCGACGATCAGGACATCGACATCCAGATCCTCCTCGATATTCAAATCCAGCCCCAACAACCCGGCAATCTTGCGAGGCGTCGGTGCGTCCACGATCTGATCTTTCGCGAAAATCACCGCAGGTTTGTTCTTAGCAACAGAGCATAGCCGCGAAGTTTCCTCGCATTCGCCCTGCAAATCATAGGATTGAAAAGGAATGCGGTTGCGCGACAGGAAACTGGCGATGGTCTGCACGCCCGCATCGCGCTCCGCGCCGATCAGTTTGATGGAGCTGTCGTTCTGTTCGATGCCGCGCCGCCGACGCGCGGAGAATACGGTAATGATATGGTCGGACAATTCGGGCACATTGCCCATCAGCCGCAGCATATCTTCACGCGGAACCTCCAGCGTGCGCGTGTCGCGCGCCGCGCGCATCGGCAGCGTGTGACTGCCCGCATTCAGGAACGAAATCTCGCCCATGAACTGTGTCGGACCGAGACTGGATTCCAAGAGACGTTCGCCGGAATAGGGATCGACGACCTCGATCTCGCCGGACAGGACATAAACGAACCGATCCATCGGTGCGCCGACCTCCGCAACCATGTCGCCCGCCGCGTAATGCTTCTCGCTGGCGATCGCGCGAATAGCCTCCACATGCGCATCGGCCAACGGTTGCCGTTTCAGCCCTTCCAGATCTACGCCGATGGATTCCATAATCCCTGCCCTTTCGATCGCGCCCGAATATCAGGCCCGAACTTTAAGTAAGCGAACAGGCACCATCCACAAGTGCGCGAGAGATCACGCGGGTGTCGTCCACCGTGCGATGGTCGATCGGCGCACCACATCTATTACTATTTTGCTATCCGCCAAACGTGTAGCTGAGCGCCACACCGCCGGAGAACTGGTCCTTCGACCCGAACCGGTCGACGACCGGGGAGTCCGCCGGATCACCCATCAGCCGATCGTATTTTACATAGCTGATGATACCCCAGGTCGACGAGAATTGTTGAATATAGCCCGCGGTCACGCCCAACGCCTGCAACCCGCCATCGGCATCATAGGCAGGAAGGCCGGAAAGAGCCGCATCTTCGGGGCGCACGCCGAAATAGGCTTCCTGATACTTGCCGTCGGTGAAAGTCGCGCGGGGGCCGATCGACAGAACGCGCTCGTCCCCGTCGCGCAGAACATAATCCGCACCTAGCACTCCGATAAATCCATCATGCCCGCTCACCGCCTGTCGGGCATCGGCGCGTAGCCGGATGTTGTCGCTTGCCTGAAATTGCACGAATCCGCCCAGTTCCACCGAGAAACCGACTTTCGGCAGAAAACCGCCAACCTCGTCGGGCGACCGCTTACCTTCGAAATTCAATGACGGTCCGAAGGACACGGCGTCATCGCCAAACAGCGCAAAACCGATGCTTTCATCGGCTGCTTCGAATGCGAAATCTTCCGAACTGTCGGCACGGGAAAAGTCGATGAACGGGCGAACCACCACCCGATCCGATCCGGGGTAGCTCGGAATGAACTGCGGACCGAGCGCGATACGGGTGCGGCGGGGTTCGTCGTCTTCCTGCGCCAGCACGGCGACCGGCGATAGCGCCATGATGGCCATGATCGTGCCGACTGCACATCGAATTGCGGTGAGATGGCGGAGCATAGTAGACTTTCGAAAGTTGCAATGGCGGCCTTACGAATAATGACCATTCGCAAAGGATGGCTGGGTTGCCGGATGTAGTTAATCGGCGGTCGGTAATCTACCGTAGTTTCGGCCTCCCCATAGATAGATAGTGGCGCGGTTCCAACGCTTAATCATGGACGCAAATTAAGTTCGCGGCTGCGTCACGATATCATGGAGCAGCGCTTTTGCACTGATTCGATGGACCTTTTCCATGGAAAGCCGCAGGTTTTTCCGATGCGGTTAGCATCTGCTCTTGTAACTGTATCAGATTGGCGCAAAAGCGTCTGAGGGGTTCGGATACGGTTAAGGTAAGGGGATAATCCTTGCATTCGGGGGCCTTTCCGATCATATAAAAAGGCATGAGGGCACCCCCAATCTCCAAGAACGTCGTGATACCGGCTGTAGCCGGGGCGTTGGCGGTTGTGGGGTTGGCAGGCATCGATTGGGCCGATTCGGACTTTAGCGCGAAATTGATGCAGCAGACCGATGAAACGCTTCGCGCTTTCATCGATCGCTCGCCCGGTGAACGAATGGATGCGCTTTTGCTGAAGGGCAAAGCCGGCAAGGGCAAGTCGGGCGGTATGAACAGCCGCCGTTTGGCCGCCGGTGAAGAACCCGAACAACGGGCTCTTGGCAAGATTTTCGACACGCCTGCCGAAGAGTCCGTCGGTGAGATCATAGATACGCCCGCCGAAGCGATCGCAGCTCCCGCATTTGCCGAACCTGCGCTCGCCAGCGCAGTCGGTTTTCCCGCGCCCTTCGGCGTTCCCGGCGGCGTACCTGTCGGCGGTATCGGCACCCCCATCGGCGGTGGTGGGGGAGGCTCCGGTGGCGGCGGCGGCGGAGGAGGCTCCGGTGGCGGCGGCGGAGGAGGCTCCGGCGGCGGCGGCGGCGATACTGGTGGTGGCGGCGGCGGCGGCGATAATCCCGGCGACATGGTTGGCGCCATCCCCGAACCGACCACTTGGATCCTGATGCTGTTGGGCCTGTTCTCGACTGCTGCGGAAATGCGTCGGCGAAACGCTTCAGCCAATCGAACCGGAAACGGGGGGATGATATGCGCTACACCATGACATTGGCGGCTTTGACCTGCACGGGTGCCGCCGTGGCAGCATTGGTCACGGTCGAACCAGGGGCTCTGGCGCAGGCAGCCCCTGATACGATAACTTCCTCTGTTGCAACTTCGGATGCCAATCAATCGACGATAGGCGAAGTGCGTTTCTCACTTACGGATCGACAGGCGGCGATGGCACATTCCGCGTCCCTGATGCCGCGTGAAACGAGATCGATTCTGAATGTACCGCGCTCGTTCGGGCATGGCGATTATGTTTGGGATGAAGAGGGCGTCGAAGACGGCCCGATGGCTATCTGGGTCGATTTGCGACGTCAGATGATCTCCGTTTATCGCAATGGACACGAAATCGGCACGGCCGTAATCGTTTACGGCTCGCCGGAAAAGGAAACGCCGCTGGGTAAGTTTCCGATCCTGTCGAAATATCGCGATTACCATTCGCGGAGTTACGATTCTCCGATGCCTTATTCGATGTTCGTGACAACCGACGGGGTCGCTTTGCATGGCAGTCCGATCAATCGGACACGCGCCACGCGCGGCTGCGTGGGTTTGCCTATCGCGTTTGCGAGGAAGCTGTTTGCGGCCTCCAAAAAAGGCGAATTCGTACAGATCGTTCGATCCGACGAACCTTCTACCGATGTCGCGTATTCGGGTTTCTAATCCTTATATAGTAAGCGCGTGAAGCTGTTCAGCTTTCCTCCCTAATTTATTAACTCCCGTTAAACATTCCCATCACGATTCCGTTAACTTTCTGCCGGTAGCGTCTGCCTGTAATCAGGAGGCGATTCGTGACGGGAATGGCAATAAAAATCGGGCGAGTAGCACTTTTGAGTGTTGCAGCGCT
>JBAUIN010000205.1:0-3053 GCA_049682975.1 Pontixanthobacter sp.
CCAGGCGGTTCGCACCATGCACCGAAACGCACGCCGCCTCGCCCACGGCGAACAGGCCGGGGACCACAGTATCCGGATCGCCATCCGGCCCCACGGTGACGACTTCGCCATGATAGTTACACGGAATACCGCCCATATTGTAATGCACGGTCGGCGTAACAGGCAGCGGCGCGCGGGTGAGATCGACGCCGGCGAAGATCTTGCCACTTTCGGTAATGCCGGGAAGCCGTTCGGCAAGCACATCGGGATCGATATGGTCGAGATGCAGGTGAATGTGGTCGCCATCGTCGCCGACACCCCGCCCCTCACGCATTTCCAGCGCCATCGATCGGGATACGACGTCGCGCGACGCCAGATCCTTCGCCGATGGGGCGTAGCGTTCCATGAACCGTTCGCCTTCGGAATTGGTGAGGTAACCGCCCTCCCCCCGTGCGCCTTCGGTAATAAGAACACCCGCACCGTAAATTCCGGTCGGGTGGAATTGCACGAATTCCATATCCTGCAACGGCAATCCGGCACGCAATACCATGCCGCCGCCATCGCCGGTGCAGGTATGCGCGGACGTAGCGGTAAAGTAACATCGGCCGTAGCCGCCCGTTGCCAGCACCACGCTTTGCGCACGGAAGCGGTGGATCGAACCATCGTCCAGACACATCGCGATCACGCCGACGCAGCGGCCGTTGTTCATAATCAGATCGAGCGCAAAATATTCGATGAAGAAATCAGCGTCATATTTCAGGCTCTGCTGATACAACGCATGCAGCATCGCATGGCCGGTACGATCCGCGGCGGCACAGGTGCGCTGGACCGGCGGCCCCTCGCCCATATTCTGCATATGTCCGCCGAAAGGCCGCTGATAGATCGTGCCATCGTCGTTCCGCGAGAAAGGCACCCCGGCATGTTCCAGCTCATAAACCGCGGCGGGCGCCTCGCGCGCAAGATATTCGATCGCATCCTGATCGCCCAGCCAGTCGGCACCTTTGACGGTGTCGTACATGTGCCACGACCAATGGTCCGGTGTGTTGTTACCGAGCGAAGCGGCAATTCCGCCCTGTGCCGCAACCGTGTGCGATCGGGTTGGAAACACCTTCGAAATATTTGCCGTTTTCAGGCCGGCTTCCGCACTGCCCATCGTAGCGCGCAAGCCGGAGCCGCCGGCCCCCACGACGATCACGTCGTAAAGGTGGTCGATAATCTTGTAAGCCGATGTATCAGCCATATTCAAACAGCCCCTCCAAGGGCGAGCCGGATAACGCAGAAAATGCCGAACGCCCCGCCGCCGACAGCCGCGATGTTAAGAAGCGCGATGATTGCGAATTTGTTGCCCGATGTGTGGACGTAATCTTCGAACAACACCTGCAGGCCGAGGCGCGCATGCCAGAACACGCTGATGATCAGCAACACCATCGCCGTCGCCGGAAGCGGACCGGCTAGATAGGAGCTGACCGTGGTGTAGGACATGTCGGGCAGCAGGATGAACGATGCCATCAGCCAGATCATCAATACGACATTGCCGATCGCCGTGAAGCGTTGCACCAGCCAATGATGCGCGCCCTCATGCGCGGAGCCTAGCCCCCGCACCCGGCCCAGATCGGTGCCGTGAGTGCGTGGATGCGTGACCGCCTTGGTCGTGACGGGGGGTGTTTCCGTGGCCATCGGTGCGATCCTTTAGAAAATTACGACAGCGGCCCAGAAGGCAGCCGTTAGGGCGATGGCGATTAGCGGACTGGCGATCGACCACATCTTGTTCGTGTTGATTTCGTATCCCGCGCCAATATCCAGCACGAAATGCCGCAGACCGGAACATAAATGCGTGAAAAAGGCCCAGGAGAGGCCGACCAGCACCACATATCCGAAGGGGGAGGATGCGATCGTATGAAATGTCTCATACGCTTCCGGCCCGGCGGCCAACGCGCCCAGCCACCACAGGAACAGGCCCAATCCGACGAACGCCATACCGTCTCCGCTGATGCGGTGCAGAATGGAAACCAGCATGTGCGGCCCCCATTTCCAGACCTGAAGATGGGGTGAAAGCGGCCTGTTCGACATATTATTGTACCAGTCTATCCTCGTGAACTTTCAGTCCTTAGCGCAATGCGCTTTACAGGCAAGGGAAGCACGCTCGACTTTACTTGCAAATTTGCGGATAGGCGCTGCATTCCATCAAACATGGGTTTTCCGGCAAGGGCGCACGCAGAATGACGAACATACTTTTGACCGGGTCCAGTCGTGGTATCGGCAAGGCGATCCAGCAACAATTGACGGCACGCGACATGCGCGTTTTCGGTCATGGCAGCCGCGCCTATGACGACGATATGATCGGCGAGGATCTGGCGCAGGAAGGCGCCGCCGGGCGTTTATGGGCGGCGGCGCTGAAGCGTGGAGGCGGCGTGATCGACATTCTGATCAATAATGCCGGACTTTTCGATGGCGTCGATCTCGACATGGCGGACGCACATTGGTCCGCTACATGGGAACGGACGATACGCATCAATCTGACCGCTGCCGCCGAATTGTCGCGGCTCGCCGTGTTGCATTGGCGGGAACGCGGCGTTCCGGGCCGTATCGTTCACATCGCCAGCCGCGCGGGCCATCGCGGCGACAGCCCCGCCCATTGGCATTACGCGGCGGCGAAGGGCGGGATGCTGGCACTGCATAAGACCATCGCGCGCGCTTATGCGAAAGAACGCATCTGTTCCTACGCCATTACGCCCGGCTTCACCGATACATCGATGGCGGGCGATTATCTGGAGAGCCGTGGCGGGCCTGGCTTGCTTGCCGATATTCCGCTGGGCCGCGTCGCCACTCCCGATGAAATCGCCGACATTGCCGTTTACTGCGCGCTGGATGCCCCCGAAAGTCTGACGGGTGCGACATTGGATGCGAACGGTGCAAGCTATGTTCGTTGATATGCGCGATGCCCGATAGCTGGAGCATCACCGCGCTTGCCGACAAGCGCACGATACAGGCGGCTTTACTGGCGCATGAAGAGGCGTGGGACTTCGACCCGGACATCGTATTGTCGGGCGGCGAAGTGGCGGAGGATCGGCCGG
>JBAUIN010000206.1:0-1604 GCA_049682975.1 Pontixanthobacter sp.
CGATCGCTTCGGGGCCGGATAGTTCCGGATACGTCTAGTGAGCGGGCGTAGCTCAGGGGTAGAGCACAACCTTGCCAAGGTTGGGGTCGGGCGTTCGAATCGCCTCGCCCGCTCCATTATTCCAACCGTACCCGTGGTTTAATCGTATCGGTCCGCGTGACCGCGTTTGTGCGCGCATGCGCGATCGGGCTGCAATAGGCATTGCCTATTGAAAATGTCCGGTTCTTTCATTGAAACCCTTTATCGCCCTCGTCATTGGTGCAATATCCAAACAATGAAGGATGAAATAATGAAGACGATGTTGAAAACAGGGGCGAAGGCTGGATTGGCGGCTGGGGTGGCTACCGTAGGCGCGCTGGCCATGGCCGGCACGGCGCTGGCGCAAAGCTGGGGCTATGACGAGCGCACGGGGCCGGAAAACTGGGGTTCTCTCTCTCCCAATTACGAACTTTGCGACAGCGGACTGATGCAGTCGCCGATCGATCTGGCCGAAGCGAATGCGCGCGCTGAAGTGTCGGTCTTTACCGATTACAAACCCATGCCGTTGATGATCGCCAATAAAGGCCCCGCCATTCAGGCGGAATTCGGCGCGGGTTCCACGCTGACCAGCGGGACGATGCAGTTCAATCTGCTTCAGGTCCATTTCCATACGCCATCCGAAGAAGTGATGCATGGGCAGCAATATCCGATGGTTGCGCATTTCGTACATGCGGATGATGACGGACAGCTCGCCGTATTGGGCGTGTTGTTCGAAATCGGTGAAGCCAACGCGGAACTGGACAAGCTGATCGCTGCGGCACCGCGCACCAAAACCGATGCCCGCGCGGTATCGGGCGTCATGTTCGATCCGAATGCGCTGCTGCCCGACGATCTGGGTGTTTTCCGCTTCCAGGGTTCATTGACGACACCGCCTTGCAGCGAAGGGGTCAACTGGCACGTCGCGAAAGAAACGGTCACGATGAGCGCGGAGCAATTGCGCAGTATGGCAGGCGTCATGGGCAATAATGCTCGTCCGGTTCAGGATTTGAACGGTCGACTGTTGGTAGCACCCGGCGGCTGACGATTAACAATTTCCTCAAGGAAGGGGCGCGGCCGCAAGGTTTGCGCCCCTTTTTGGTTCGAATGAAGCTGCGAGAGTTTGTCGCGCGGTATAATGCGCGACTATTTTGTGCAATTCACCGATAAGAGGTTGCAACATAAAATCGACCCGGTAGAGCGCGCGTTATGTTGTATCATACAAAAACACCGCTCGCCTCTTCCGCCGTTTCGGCGCTAGCTCTTGTCGTCGCTGGATTGTCCGTTTCGGCGACCGCGCAGACCATGCCCCTTGCGAACGATCGAGACATGCGCGACATCGACCCGGTCGAAGACGATTTTCACAATCGCCAGAACGACAGGGCGGCGGAAATCGTCGTGACTGCGCCCGGCATCCGGCAATTGGATGTTCTGGCGGGCACGTCGGTCGTCGAAGGTCGCCAATTGCAGCGCAATATGGACGGGCAGATCGGCGAAATCCTGGCGAAGCAACCTGGCGTATCGGCAACCAGTTTCGCACCGGGCGCGTCGCGACCCATCCTGCGCGGTTTCGATGGGGAGCGTGTGAA
>JBAUIN010000207.1:0-2887 GCA_049682975.1 Pontixanthobacter sp.
CGCCCGCGACATCGCGCAAAAATTCAACAGCGATTTCGGCTCTGACGCTGCCGAGATATTTACCCTTCCCGAAGCAATCGTTCCGCCTGAGGCGGCACGGATCATGAGCCTGCGCGACGGTACCGCAAAGATGAGCAAATCCGACGTTTCGATCATGAGCCGGATCGACCTGTCCGACGATGCCGACACCATCATGAAGAAGGTCAAGAAGGCCAAATCGGATGCCGACGCGCTGCCGTCCGAAACGGCTGGTCTGGCCGAACGACCCGAAGCATTGAATCTCGTGACGATCTACGCTGCCATGACCGCCGACAGCGTCGAAACCGTCCTGGCGCGTTTCAGCGGGCAAGGGTTCGGCGCGTTCAAACCGGCGCTTGGCGAAGTTCTGATCGAAACTCTTGCACCGATCTCCAACAAATTGCGGGAACTGATGGACGATCGTAGCGCACTCGAGACGATCCTTGGCAAAGGTGCTATGAAAGCGCGTGAACTGGCCAAGCCCACGCTCGATGCAACGTATCGGTCGCTGGGATTGGTTCGCGGCGGATAACGGCGTTCGGCAGCATCACCGTTATTGTTCAAAGATGGTTCATACCCGAATCGTATGATGTTGTTTCATTGAGATAATTTGCGCCGCTTGGCTCGAACAGCAAATGCTGGCTGCATATCCGGAAGACACCAAGGGGCAAGACCATGACGAACATCGCATTCAAACCCGGCAAACTCGCCAAATTGGCAACCGTACCGCTGTTGCTGGGCACGTTGTCCGCATGCGGTTCGCCCGCCTTCAAATCGGATGTGACCCGCTTTCAAAGTCAGCTTCCCGCGCCCACGGGACAGACTTTCGCGGTCGTGGCGGAAGACCCGACATTGGCCGGTGGCCTTGAGTTTTCGCAATATGCCGATCTGGTCGAAGCTGAAATGACCCGTCTGGGCTATGTCGAAGGTACGCCCGAAAATGCGGCCTTGCTGGTGCAGTTCGATTATGGCGTCGATAATGGTCGCGAGCGCGTCCGAAGCACGGGCTTCCGCGATCCCTATTTCGGCCGCTGGGGTGCATATCGACCCTTCTACCGTTCGCGCCTTGGCTATGGTCGCGGCTTTTACGGGCGCGGTTTTGGCGGGCGGGGGTTCTACGGTCGCCCGCTCGCTTTTGGCGGTGCCTGGGGTTACGGCTTCAACGATCCGTGGTTCGGCGGACCCGATATTCGCAGTTACACCGTCTACACCAGCGGCATCGATCTGAAGATCGACGATGCCGCAACCGGCCAGCGACTGTTCGAAGGCAAGGCGCAGGCCGCGTCCCCTTCCGATCGCCTGCAATACCTCGTACCCAATTTGGTCGAAGCGATGTTCACTGATTTCCCCGGAAATTCGGGCGAGACACTGCGCATCTCGATCAAGCCGGAAGAAACCAAGGTTCGGCGGATCGACTAAGCGGTCGAGAGTGGGAGATTGCGAAGGCGGTGTCTAACAGGCCCGCTTTTCGTACCTTGCTACCGTCCGCAATCTTTGGTTGAACCCGAGCATGTTCCGGCTCGTTCCCTATTTGACTGCCCTTGCTACGTTCGCTTTCGCTGGTGCCAGTCACGCGGGTGAGCAAAGCCCCCTTACTGAAGCGGAATGGACGTTCGCATCCGGTTCTGATTTCTGCCATCTCAGATATCGTGGTCGACAATCGCGCATTTCACTATCCATCAGTACTCGTGAGCCGGAACGTGCGCTGCTTACCCTATTTCCCGACGCCGCCGATATCGGTTCGGGTGGAAAAGCTACCCTGCAACTTTCGCTTAGCCGCATTCCGTTGACAGGCATAACGAATGCGGCCGGTGCCGACTTCTACATGGGCGACCTGTATCCGTCGCAGGAGCCCGATCTGCTGCAGGCCACCAGCGCGGCATTCACGAAACCGGACGGCACCGTGCGCATATTCGACCTACCCGACGGCATGGCGAAGCTGCGCGCGTTTACGAAATGTCGAATTGGTTTGGGGCACGATGCGGAAACGCCCGATCCCGTGC
Source organism: Pontixanthobacter sp. (assembly GCA_049682975.1). Taxonomy (GTDB): domain Bacteria; phylum Pseudomonadota; class Alphaproteobacteria; order Sphingomonadales; family Sphingomonadaceae; genus Pontixanthobacter. The sequence goes on from JBAUIN010000207.1 coordinate 2,022, forward strand.
CGCCTCGCATCGCGGAGCCCACTCTCGTCGGTGCGTTTCCGGCACATCGGCTTGCGGAACCGATCTCGCCAGGCTTTTGGGTCACCGGCTACGATTATCCCGCTATCGCACTGCGCAACGATTGGCAGGGGGTGGTGCATTTCGCCGTTACCGTCGCGAAGAATGGGCGGGTTGCGGATTGCCGCATAACCCGCAGCAGTGGTCATGAACTGCTGGACCGGACGACCTGCGACATATTGTCCGAACGCAGCCGGTTCGAACCCGCTACCGATGCGCAAGGTATGCTCGTGGAAAGCACATATGAGAGTGTTTTGCGCTGGCAGATCCCCCAACCTAGGCGATAAGGGAAGCCCTGCCTATTTCGCCTTCTGCTTGCGATGCCAACGTATTGCCGCGATGCCGGTACCGATGGCGACCGATCCGATAAGAAACGCGCTGGGTATGGGTACGGATGGCGAGGATTGATCCCGCACGAAAGCCTCCACAATATCGATCGCGTAATTGCCGAAATGGATTGCACCGCCCAGCACGATAATGCTGACTGCGATATTGCGCCAATCGAGGGGCGGCCAACCGGTACGCAGGCCGATGAAGCGTAACACCCGTTCCGCCAGCCATACCAGCACCACGATCCATACGATCAGCGCCAACGCGCCGATCAGCGCGCCGCCCAGGCCGAGGCCGCCTAGCATCAGCGCGCAGCTCTCATCGGCCCGTCGATCCGAAGCCACCGACACCGCGCTGCGTCGCATCCAGTTCGTCGACCGTCACCCAACGCCCCTGCGTCACCGGTGCCACCACGAGCTGCGCCACGCGATCGCCGCGCGCGATTGCAAATTCGCTATCACCATGGTTGATAAGCAGAA
>JBAUIN010000208.1:0-16613 GCA_049682975.1 Pontixanthobacter sp.
ATCGCCATCTGCAAACCTGCGATCAGCGACTTCAAGGCCGGCTGCGCGGCGGCACCTACGGCCAATGCGGCCAAACCGGCGGATGCGAGCAGGGTTGTCCCGACGTCGCGCACACCGGGCACGCCCAGCAGCATCAGGCCGACCGTCACGATGATGACGATGATGGCGATCGTGCGCGAAAACAATGCGATGCGTGTCTTGCGGCTCCGTGCCGAAACAGGGTCCATCGCCTCGTCGGTGCGGCGATCGAGCCCGGCAGCAATGGCGCGCACTACCGATAGCGCCAGCCACCCGAGAATGGCGGGAATCGCAAAGGCATCCACCGCCGCCCACCCATTGGCGATATGGCGATCCATTCGCGCGGCGATACTGATGGCAATCTCGATGAAAACCCAGGCCACCGGCGATCGCAGATGCGACAGGATGGTGTCGTCTACGCGCGATGTCGTGAAACCCGACAGTCGCTGCAACAGCGCGAAAAACAGGCGATGTACGACGTAGGCTATCGCGACGGCCCCCGCGAGCAGAATTAACGACCGCAAAACCTCGTCCCAATGGATCGTGAATTGTGGTAAGGTCAGATATTCGAGCATGCGGGCCCTTTATGGACGAACGGATGCTGTAGCAAGCGAAGCCAAACCTAGTGCGCTTCGTCCCAGCTTTTACCGATGCCGATTTCGATGCCGAGCGGAACGGTCAGTTCGACGGCGGGCAGGGCGGCTTCGGCCATCACGCGTTCGATCACCGGCTTTGCGGCTTCCGCGTCGCCCGCCGGCAATTCGAACACCAATTCGTCATGCACCTGCAACAGCATTTGGACATGGCCCAGATCGGCTTCGCGCAAGGCGGGCATCATGCGCGCCATCGCGCGCTTGATGATGTCGGCGCTGCTGCCTTGGATCGGCGCATTGACCGCGGCGCGTTCGCTGCCCTGGCGCTCGTTCTGGTTCTTCGAATTGATACGCGGGAACCAGGTTTTGCGGCCGAACAGGGTTTCGGAATAGCCGCGTTCCTTGACGCCCATCAGCGTTTCTTTGATGAAATCGCGGATGCCGGGAAAGCGATCGAAATAGCGGTCGATCATGTCCTGCGCTTCGTCTGGCTCGACATTCAGCCGTCCGGCCAGCCCCCACCGCGAAATGCCGTAAAGTATTGCGAAATTGATGGTCTTGGCGGCGGCGCGGCTGTCGCGCGTCACTTCGCCATACATTTCGCGTGCGGTGCGGGCGTGGATGTCTTCCCCTTCCGCAAACGCTTCCTTCAATGGCGGAACGTCCGCCATATGCGCGGCCAGACGCAGTTCGATCTGGCTGTAATCGGCGGCGAGCAGGACGTTGCCCTCCTCCGCCACAAAAGCCTCGCGAATCTGGCGCCCGATGGCCGTGCGAATGGGGATGTTCTGCAGATTGGGATCGGTGCTGGAAAGCCGTCCGGTCTGCGCGCCGACAAGCGAGTAGCTGGTATGAACGCGACCGGTATCCGGATTGATCGCCGCCTGTAGTGCATCGGTATAGGTCGATTTCAATTTCGACAGCTGCCGCCATTCCAGCACCTTGGTAGCGATGGTCGCGCCCTGATTGGCAAGGTTTTCCAGCATCGTCTGGTCGGTCGAATATTGTCCGCTCTTGCCCTTGCGTCCGCCCTTGTAGCCCAACTTGTCGAACAGGATGTCGCCCAATTGTTTGGGACTGCCGATGGTGAATTCCTGCCCCGCTTCTTCATGGATCGCGCTTTCCAGCTTGCCCATTTCGGTGGCGAATTCTTCGGATAGCTTGGCCAGCCGTGCGCGTTCGACCTTTATCCCGTTGCGTTCCATCATCGCGACCACCGGCACCAGCGGGCGATCGACCCGTTCGTAGATGCGCGTGCCGCCTTCGATCGCGAGACGGGGTTTGAGATGCGCATGCAACCGCCAGGTCACGTCCGCATCCTCGGCAGCATATTCGGTCGCGCGATCGAGCGGCACTTCGCCGAAACCGATCTGCTTCTTGCCGGTCCCGCACACTTCCTTGAAAGTCAGCGGTGTGTGGCCGAGATGGCGATCGGCCAGTTCGTCCATCCCATGTCCGCCGCCGATACCCGTTTCACCCCGGCCTGCATCCAGCGCGAAGCTGATGACCATCGTATCGTCGATCGGCGCAACGTGAATGTCGTGGCGGGCAAGGACGTTCAGGTCGTATTTGATGTTTTGCCCGATCTTCAGAACCGCGTCGTTGGTCAGCATGGGTTTCAGGGCGTCCAACGCTTCGTCACGGTCGATCTGTTCGGGCCGCTCGTCGAACATGTCGCTGCCACCATGGGCCAGCGGGATGTAGCAAGCCTCGTTCGGCCCTGTCGCCAGACTGATCCCGACCAGATCGGCCCGCATCGCATCCAGTGCGCTGGTTTCGGTATCCACCGCAACGATACGCGCGGCCAGACATTTTTCGATCCACTTGTCGAGCGCCTCGCGCGTCTGCACGCATTCATAGGCGCTGCGATCGACCGGCGGCATTTCGGGCAAGGGCTGGCTGTTGCCATCCTGCGTGCCGGTGACGCCCTTCGTTTTAGCAGGATCGTTATCCAGATTGTTCGGCCGATCGGGACTGCCGCTGCCTGCATCCAGACGGCGCAGAAGGCTGGTGAAGCCATGCTTTTCGAGAAAGGCAGCGAGCGGTTCGGGTGGCACGCCGTCCAAGGCGAAATCGTCGAGCGGGACGGGCAGATCGCAATCTTCCTTCAGCGTGACCAAAACGCGGCTCAATTCCGCATTCTCGCGCTGTTCGAGCAGGCGTTCTTTCAGCTTCGACTTTTTCATGTCCGTTGCCGCATCCAGTGCTGCGGTCAGATTGCCGTGATCCTGAATCAGCTTGGTCGCGGTTTTCGGACCAATGCCGAAAATGCCCGGTATGTTGTCGACCGAATCCCCCATCAATGCGAGAACATCGCCCACCAGACCGGGCGCAACGCCGAATTTTTCCTCGACCTGCGGAATGCCGATCCGCTGGCTTTTCATCGTGTCGAGCATGTCGATCTTGCCGGTATCGTCGTCGCCTTCGCCGATCAGCTGCATCAGATCCTTGTCGGACGATACGATGGTCACATCCCATCCGCGCTCCGCCGCAGCGCGGGCATAGGATGCGATCAGATCGTCGGCCTCCAGCCCTTCTTCTTCGATACATTCCAGGCTGAACGCCCGGGTGGCATCGCGGATGAGCGGGAATTGCGGCGTCAAATCTTCGGGTGGGTCGGGGCGGTTGGCCTTGTAATCGGGATAGATGTCGTTGCGGAACGAGTGGCTCGATTTGTCGAGGATGACCGCCAGATGCGTCGGCCCGTCGGCCGCATCCAGATCGTCCGCCAGTTTCCATAACATGGTGGTGTAACCATAGACTGCGCCGACCGGCGTGCCTTCGGGATCGGTCAGCGGCGGCAGGCGATGATAGGCGCGAAAGATGTAGGCGGAACCGTCCACCAGATAGAGATGCTGCTTTTCGGTTTTCGTGTTGGCCATGATTGGGGCAATAGCAGGCTAATTCGCGTCGGTCAGCTACGATATAGATGTCTGATCGCGACCTTTGCCTTATTTTGGACATTTTATAAGCTTTTGATAGATAATGTAAAAATAACGAATAAGGCAGAAAAGTGGCGAAATAATGCGATTCGCGCTTGCGCTGCCACATTTCTGCCTTTATCTAATCTTCACGAGGTCCAACCAAACGGAAGGGTTTCGCGCCGGATCGCAAAAGGTTCGGTGTTTCAACACTCGCTTACTCGAGGAAATTATTATGCGTAAGATCGTACTTGCTGCCGCAGCTGCCGGCGCCGCTCTGACTCTGGCCGCTTGCTCGGAAACCACCGAAGAAAACGCTGCCGACACTGCAGACGCAATGGCTGCTGACACCGAAGCCAACATGGACGCCATGGGCTCCGAAGTCGAAGAAGCTGGCGCGGCGACTGCCGACGCAGCTGAAGAAGCCACCATGGAAGCTGAATCCGAAATGGAAGAAGCCGAAATGGAAGCCGAAGGCGAAATGTAAGTCTTTCGACTACAGCTTTCAAAAAGGGGCGGTACTGCAAGGTGCCGCCCTTTTTCTATGTGCGTTCCATATGACCGGCTGCGCTGCGATCGGCAGAAATCGAAGCTACTGCCCGCCGACCCCATATTGCGTGTTCGCCCAGTTGCGCGAACCGCCCTGTGCGAACGCATTGTAGACTTCGCGCGTAATCGCAGCGATGCGACTATCGCGTAGCGCACGGGCTCGGCGCTTGTTCCGCGCTTCATCGGTCAAATTCTTGCTTTGTCCGGTGACGTAGATTGCGAGCGCAACGGCCCGGCCATCGGGCGTTTGAAAAATGCCGATATCGCTGGCGGTGCGGCTAAGCGTGCCGGTCTTATGTGCAATTTTGGCGGACATCGGTAGAGCGGCCGGCATCCGGCGCTTGCCCGTCGTGGTGCTGCGCATCGCGTTCAACAACACGTTGCGCGACAGCGGCTTCAACAATTTGCCCTGATACACATCGGCCAGCAGCCGCGCCATGGCATTGGGGCTGGCACTGTCGCGCGGATCGACTGTGACAGCCGGATCGAATTCACCATCGTCGCGTACCAGCGTGGCGATATCGCGGGTCAGCCGGAAATCGCGAATGCCCGCTTCATGCATAAACGCATTCACGGCGTCCGGCCCGCCCACGACGCGCAGCAGTGCATCCGTGCAGCTGTTGCAGCTTTTGCTGATCATCAGTTCCAGATGCCGCTGAGCGGAAATGTAGTTTCCTTCGCGCACCGGTGCGACAACGGAGGAATATTTGCTGGAACGAACGGGTATCAGCAGCGGATATTCGCGCGTCAAGGTGAACTTGCCGCTATCCACCCCGGCCAGGAAAGTCGCGGCGATGGCCACCTTGCTGGTGCTGGCCATCGGGAACAGCTGATCGCCCAGAACGGAGATCTGTTTGCCGGACGACAGATCGATCGCGGAAACGCCGATCCGGCCCTTCGATCCATCGGCGATCTGCGCAATGCGTCGTTCGATGCCGGTATCGTAAACCGCATCGAAGGATTGCGGCGTGCGTGCCTCCGTCCCCAACGCATTGTCGAAACTCGCTTCAAAATCGGTCTGTTGCGCCTGGGCGGGGAGGGCGACCATCCCCAACATCAATGCCGGTAGAATTGCGCCGAGGGGTTTTGTCCAGTGTCTTATCGTTGTTCGCATGCCCGCCAAACTATCCTGCTTATGCTTTGCAAAACCTTAACGATACGAGATTCCGGCCGACAATGGCCGCGCGATGAAGGGAGCCGTCCCCGCGATCAACGCGCAGCCATGATTATAACTCGGCGCGCCTTATGCGTCGGCGATCGCCTTCTCTATGCGATCTACCGGTTCGCCGGTCATGGTTTTGGAAATCTCGCCGGTCAGCCGTTTTTCCAGTTCGGAATGATAATGCCGCCGCATTTCGCCCAATGTCTTGGGATCGGCGATGACCAGCAGATCGTCGATCTTGCCCGCAATCGCCTGTGCATTCAGCCATTCCGCCGCCGCGGTCGCATGGGCCAGTTCGTCGAGATCGGTTTCGCCGCGCTGCTGGCCGATATCGTCCTGATGCTTGACGCCCGCGCTGTAATTGGTCGCGGTCAGATCGGGCTTCTGTGCGCCCGACAGCTTGGGTTCGAAAATCTTGCCTTCGTTGCGCATCACGATGAAATGCGCCCCATCGACGATGGCGACATGGGCTTTGTGCGGAAGCTTCATTCAATGATCTCCTTTGTTGGTGGATGTGTATCCGGGCAACGGGCGAACCAGCCGATTTGTGCCGCGATTTCGGTTTTCGCGGCGCATCGCCGCTGATACGGACCTTCGTCATGAACAATTGGACGATCGGCATCATCGGGGGCAGCGGCCTCTATCAGATCGACGCGCTGGAAGATGCGCAGTGGATACGCATCAATTCTCCATTCGGGGAAGCATCGGACGAGGTGTTGTGCGGCCGCATCGGCAATGTGCAGGTCCGCTTCCTGCCGCGCCATGGCCGCGGCCACGCGATCCCACCGGGCGAGGTGAATGCACGCGCAAATATCGACGTTCTCAAACGCGCCGGATGCACGGATATCCTCGCGATCTCTTCGGTCGGATCGTTGCAGGAAGAATTGCCGCCGGGGCATTTTGTGGTGGTGGACCAGTTCATCGACCGCACGAAGAACCGCGTGTCCAGTTTCTTCGGCAGCGGCATGGTCGCCCATGTCAGCATGGCGGAACCGGTATGCGAACGAATGAGCGGCTTCGCAGCGGCAGCGGTCGATAGTGCGGGCGGCAAGGTCGCGCGCGGCGGCACCTATCTGGCGATGGAGGGGCCGCAATTTTCAACCCGCGCGGAAAGCCATCTCTATCGCCAATGGGGTGCCGACATGATCGGCATGACCGCCATACCGGAGGCGAAACTGGCGCGCGAGGCGGAGCTGCCTTACGCACTGATCGGCATGGTCACCGATTACGATTGCTGGCGCGAGGATGCGGCCTTCGTCGAAGTGAGCGAGGTCATCGCGCAGATGAATGCCAATGGCGCAATCGCCCGCAAGGCTGTCGAAGCGTTTATTGCAGCCTTGCCTGCCGAGCGGGAGGCATCACCCCTCGATACGGTGCTGGACTACGCGATGATAACCGTCCCGGACGCGCGCGATCCAGCAATGCTGGCGAAGCTGGACGCGGTGGCGAGCCGGGTGCTCAGTCCGAAAAGCGCAAATTCGTAAAAGTGAACTGACCCGTAGAACAGAATACGCTTTCGGTCCCCGATACGATCGGGACGAAGCCGGAATTGAACGAGCGACCTTGAATTTCGATATTCGCGACGCCTGCCGGATCGACATAGAGGCGGAAGGGGATGGGGTTGTTTACATCGATCTGACCAACCCGCCGATTGTCGCTTTGGCTTCCGCGGCGAACGATCAGCGATACGTCCATGAACTGGGAATTGGCGGCGGGGAGCGTCAGTACGAAGCCGACTTCGCTTTGCCCGTCGGGCGAGATCAGCTGCGCGCCGACCATTGGCAACTGGCGACCCGGACGCGCCCGGTTGGGGGTGATGGTGCCGCTGATGGCGGGCGGCATTTGCGCGGCATTTGCGATGGCGGAGGCGGTTTCGGTCGGCGCATTGCAATCGAAGGTCAGGGGTGCGGCCTGCGCCGTGGCGCCCATACCGATCGCAAAGGCGAAAGCGGCCAGATTAAAACGAAATCGCATCATTCCATTCCCATGAATTACGCCGAACAGCTTGCCCCGCCCAACACGCAGAATCGTGCACAATGCGGGTGGTTGAGTGCGACATCCTGCGACGCCTCGGCCAGAGTGCCGCCCATATCGAAACCTTTATCATAGGGGATAAGGGTGCAGGCCGCCACGCGTGGTTCCGCCTCGCCTTTGCGATGAACGACCATGCGGCTGGTCGCGCACATGATATCCGCCGGGTTCTGGTTCAGAATGCCCCAGCAATCGGTCGTGATTTCGGCGATGTCTTTCTCCTCGTCCATTTCGGGAAAAAGCACCAGCCGCATCGGATCCGTCGCATCGATGCCGACGCCCAGTTCATCGAACAGCCGCGCATAGCCAGCCCGCGATTGCTCCATCGTTTCACCGGGTAGCAAACGCCCGGCAACGGCGATGGAAAACCCATTGTCCGACAGCCATTGCAACCCCTGTGTCCCCGGTTTCCAACTGCGCGGACCGCGCTCCGCCTCATGCGCGATTTGCGTATGATGGTCGAGGCTGACGCGGATGGTCAGTTTTTCACCGAACCGCGCACGCAGATCGAGCAGAGCCGCCTCGTGCCGACGCATCGGTTTCATCGCATTGCTGAGGACCAGGGCATCGAAACCGCGTTCCAATGTATCCGTCAAAATGGCGATGAATTCGGGGTTCATGAACGGTTCGCCGCCGGTATAGCCGATTTCCGTCGTGCCGATATTTTCGGCCGCTATCTCGTCCAGAAACCGGGCGACATGGGCATGGCGGATATAGACCAGCGCATCGTTCGTCGGGCTGCTTTCGATGTAGCAATTGACACATGCGAGATTGCACAAAGTGCCGGTGTTGAACCACAGCGTTTCCAGCTTGGTCAGTGCCACCGACGCACGCCGTTCGCCCTTGGCGGTCCATCGCGGGTCGGAGAATTTTTCTTCGGGCAGTGCGCCACCATCCACCGCGAAGGGGGACGCGCCGGTGGGGGCGTTTCTACTTTTGATACGGGTCGCCACGATCAGTTCATCATCCGCCGGAGCTTGGCGACCATCGCCGCATATTTCTTCGGCAGCGACCCGAATACGGTCGGCTCCCATGCGGCGAAGGCGGCGGCTTTCGAAATCTCGCTGCGCGTCGGGTAGGCGATGATCGCGGAGCCCAGGGCGAAGCTGCTGCTTTTGCCGGAAATCATCTGCGTGAACGGCAGCAACAATTCGCCCGCATTCTTGCCGCAGATACTGGCGCCGAGCACTTTCTTGCCTTTCATCACGACTTTCAGATGCCCCTTGGTCTGGCCTTCGGTGATGGCGCGTTCATTATCGTCGAAAGGTTTGGTGACGACAGTAATTGCTTCCCCATGCTTTTCGCGCGCATCGTCCACCGTCATGCCAATCTGTGCGACTTCGGGCTGCGTATAGGTGCACCAGGGCAGTGCTTTCCAATCCACTTTCGTCGGCAGGCCGGTGACAATTTCCAGCGCGACGTTGCTACCTTCGTAACCGGACACATGCGTCAGTCGTGGTCCGTCGCGGCAATCGCCGATGGCGTAAATGCCTTTGACCGACGTGCGGCGACGGGCATCGACTGCAATGCCGTTCTTGGCGAATGCGACGCCCAGTTCTTCCAGACCGAAACCTGTCATACGGGCTTTACGTCCGACCGCGACCAGCAGATGCGATCCAGTGATCTTTTCGGCGCTGTCCGTGTGAACGGTAACGCCATCTGCGCCGCCTTCGACCCGTTCGGCCTTGGCCTTCACGAAGCGCACACCTTCTTCGCGCATCACTTCCATCACCACGTTTACGGAATCCCGATCGTCGCGGCCCATCGGTTCGGACGGTTCGATTACCGTAACCGCGCTGCCCAACCGGCGGAAGCTTTGGGCCATTTCCATACCGATCACGCCGCCGCCGATGATGACGAGATGGCCCGGCTGTTCGGTCAGATCGAACAGATTTTCATTGGTAAGGTAAGGTACGCCGTCCAACCCGTCGATCGGCGGCACGAAGGGTTCGGAGCCGGTGGCGACGACGATCCGCGGTGCGCGCAGTGTCCGTCCGCCAACCTCGACCGTCTGTTTGCCGGTGATGCGGCCGCGGTCCAGAAACACCTCGCAACCCATCTCCTCGAACGTTTCCTTGCTGTCGTGATGCTCGATATCCGCAATGGCTTTATGGATATGCGCGTGGACGCCCGCCCATTCGACGGTGGGTGCGGCCAAAGACACGCCATACCGCTTTTCTTCGCGCGCTTCGGCAGCACGGGCGGCGGCGGTGATGAGCGCCTTCGACGGCACGCAGCCATTGTTGAGGCACTCGCCGCCCATTTTGCCGCCTTCGATCAGCGCGACTTGCAAACCGAACATCGCGCAGCCGCCTGCGGCGGTCAGTCCCGCGGCACCGCCGCCGATTACAATCACATCATGGGTAAATTTCATTGTAGGAACCCTGTAACCCTTTATGGCTCTGTGGCGAATAGATTATCCGAACCTCCATTCGCTGAACACGCATTCGCTGAACATGCATTCGCTGAACATAGGCGCAAAGTTACAATGAACATCGAAAACAGCCGCGATTATTATGGCAAAGTGCTGGAAAGCTCCGGCGATCTGAAGACCGATGCCTGCTGCACTACCGAAGCACCGCCGCCTGCGATCATGGATGCGATGCGTAACGTGCATGACGAAGTGCGGGCGCGATATTACGGCTGCGGGCTGGTCAGTCCGCAAGCGATCGGCGGCGCGCATATCCTCGATCTGGGGTCGGGTAGCGGACAGGATGCCTATATTCTCGCGCAGATCGTGGGTGAGAGCGGCAGCGTCACCGGGGTGGACACCACGCCCGAACAGCTTGCCGTGGCGACCGATCATTTGGAATGGCATCGTGAGCGGTTCGGCTACGCCAAATCCAACGTGATGTTCGTGGAAGGCGACATCGAACAACTGGACGCTTTGGACCTTCCCGAAAACCATTACGACGTGATCGTGTCCAATTGCGTCATCAATCTGGTGGCGGACAAGCAGGCGGTGTTTTCCGCCGCTTACCGCCTTTTGAAACCGGGTGGGGAGCTGTATTTTTCGGACGTCTATTCCGACCGCCGCGTGCCTGTGGAACTGCAAAGCGATCCGGTGCTGCATGGCGAATGCCTGTCCGGCGCGCTCTATTGGGGCGACTTCATCTCTCACGCGAAAACGGCCGGTTTCCACGATCCGCGTCTCATCTTCAGTCGCCCGCTGGCCATCGGCGATGCGGCGGTGGCGGCGAAGCTGGACGGTATCGCGTTCCATTCCGCGACCTATCGCCTGTTCAAACTGCCCGATCTCGACATGCAATGCGAAGATTACGGGCAGGCGGTGATCTACAAGGGCACAGTGCGCGGGCAGGAGCGCGTGTTCGAACTGGACGCGCATCATCACATCGAAGCGGGGAAAGTGTTTCCCATCTGCGGCAATAGTTGGCGGATGCTGGTGGAAACGCGCTTCGCCGAACATTTCACTGTCATCGGTGATTTTTCAAAGCATTACGGCGTGTTCCCCGATTGCGGAGTGGCCATGCCTTTCGCGAACGAAGCATCCGAGAATAGCGACGCTCCGGCCGCCTGCTGTTGAACATATTTCTGACAGGTGCCGCCGGATTGATCGGCGGAGAAGTCGTCGCGCGCCTGATCGGAGCAGGGCATGGCGTCACCGCGCTGGTCCATAAAAACCGCGACATTCGCAGCAATGACGGCGCAATGGTTGCGGTGGGCGAGGTGGTCGCGGGCGATGTTTCCGCGCCGATGTTCGGCTGGGACACGGCGGAATGGGATCGGCTGACCGGCTCCCACGATCTGATCGTTCACTGCGCCGCCACCGTCCGGTTCGATCTGGACGATGATACTTACGCGCGCGTCAACACCGGCGGTGCAGCCAATGCGGTGGAGTTTGCGCGCAGCGGTAATATGCCGATCTGCCACGTCAGCACTGCCTATGTTTGCGGCACGCGCGACGGGCCGATACTGGAAGACGATACGCTGCCCGCCGGTGGATTCGCCAACGGATACGAAGCCAGCAAGGCGCGGGCGGAGAAACTGGTGCGCGACAGCGGCGTTCCCTTCGCCATCGCGCGACCCAGCATCGTGGTCGGCGAATATGAAACGGGCCGTATCCGTCAATTCGATACGACATATGCCGCGTTCAAACTGATCGCCGAAGGGCGCGTGAGGCACATGCCCGCCGCCGCCGGTGCGACGCTCGATTTCGTGCCGCTCGACCATATCGCCGCCGGGATCGTCGCCATCGCGCACAACATGCAGAAAGCCGCAGGCGGGACGTATCATCTGGTGTCGGGGCGGCCGATGCCGGTTGAAAAATTCGTCGACGGAATTGCGAGCTATCCGCAGTTTCACCGGCCGGAACTGGTCGCACCCGATGTGTTCGATCCGACAACATTACCCGCACTGGAACGACGGCTCTATCGCAAGATCGCAGGCCTCTATGCGAGCTATTTTCAGCGCAATCCGCAATTCGACGATTGGCAGGCGCAGGACGTCACGGGGTTGGTCTGTCCGCCAACGGACGATGCCTATCTGCGGCGGCTGATCGAATATTGTATCGCGGACGGGTTCCTGCCCGGCTGATTACCGTATGTCGGGATAATCCTTCGCCATACGGCCGCGCGCGCCGACAGCCCACAGGATGCCGACCTTGAAATAAATCCAGTTCGCTTTGAGCGGACCCCATGCGACAATGCGCCGGTCGGACGTATGCACCCAGCGGCGCACCATTTTGATGCGCCCCAACCGCGCGAATTTCACGCACAGATCGGCTTCTTCCATCACCGCATCGCTTGGCGTGCAACAACCGATCGCCAGAAACTGCGCGCGGCGAAAGAACATGGCATGATCGCCGAACAACAGACGCACGCCGCGCAGGAACAGATGCGGCCGGGTGATGAGCGGGGCGTACCACGTCTTTATGAAATTATGCGCCGTCGTACCCCACCGCGTTCCATCGGGTCCGCCGATGCGCGGCGTAAAGCTGGCCAGAGCGATAGATGGATCGCCCAAAGTTTCCGCAATTACCGACACCATATCGGTTGGCGGAATGGTGTCCGCATGAAGTACGCAAACCTGATCGCATTCGATTGCCAACACCCCGCCATTGATCTGTTTCGCCCGGCCCCGCGCCGTTTCAATGAGCGCGAAGCCAGCCTCGCGTATCAGGGCGGCAGTAGAATCGCGGCTGCCGCCATCGACGAACTGAATGGCGGCAGGTTTAGGATCGAGAGTCCGCAGTAAATCGAACATCGCCGGCAATGCGCGTTCTTCGTTCAAAACCGGCAGCACGATGCCGACACTCATGGCAGAAAGTCCGGCCATTCATCGAGATCACCGGGCACGTCCACATCGCCGAGTTCGGTCAGGACGATGGGCGTAATCCCTTTCGCGGCGAAACGAGCCATGGTTTCATCGAACACCGCCGCCGTGCTCCAGCTGATGCCTTCGAAAACGTAATCGGCCCGTTCGCGCAAACCCAGCAGATAATAGCCGCCATCGCGTGCCGGGCCGATCACGGCGGCGCTGTCGGCCAGAGCATCGCGCGCATCCTGCAGGATCGACACGTCCAAAGCGGGGCAGTCGCTGCCAATGATGATCGCGGGCAGGGAAACCCGTCGAAGTTTGGCGGAAAGGTCGCCATCGCCCTGTTCGATGACTGTCAGATCGTCGCCCCATTCGCGCCGAAATCGGGCGGGGGGCGCACCGGTCACGCGCAATTCGAAGGGCAAACCGCTGACGCGCGCGACCGTGATCGTATGTGCCAGCAATTTGTGGTAGATCGCCGCTGCACCTTCCGCGCCGAAACCGGGGATCAGCCGCGTCTTGGCCTTTCCGGCTTCGGGCCAGCGGCAGAATATGGAAAGAACGAGCGTGGCCATCACCATTCGCCTCTAACCGCTCGACGGATCGTGCGCCATACGCCATTGGACGCGTTATGGGTTTTGGACGAATGATAGGGGTGGCGGCAGGGCTGCTGATCGTGGGTGGCATTTTAGTGAGCGAACGCCGCCGTCCGCTGCGCCGCCAGACCATGCCTGCCCTACGCCGTAACGCTCGCAATGCAGTATTGGGGGCAGGATGCGCAGCCATCGTCGCGGCGGTCGAAATTCCCCTCACGCAGCGGATCGCGGCGGGCAACGCGCGCGGCGGTCGCGGCTTTGCGCAGATGCTACCAGCTCCGTTGCGGACCATCGGCGCGGTTCTGGCGATGGATTACGGATTTTACTGGTGGCACGTCGCCACGCATAAAATGCCCTTTCTCTGGCGGTTCCATCGGGTGCACCATGTCGATCCGGATATGGATGCGAGCACGGCGGTGCGGTTTCATCCCGTCGATATGATCGTGTCGCTGCCGTGGCGGTTGATGCAAGTGCGGCTGGCGGGTGCGGGGCCGCAGTCCCTCCAGCTCTGGCGACATTTCTTCAATGCATCCATCGCGTTTCACCATTCGAACTGGCACCTGCCCGCCGGATGGGATGCGAAGCTGGCGCGCGTGCTGACCACGCCGGAGATGCACGGCATCCACCATTCTTGTGTAAAAGCGCAGCGTGATGCCAATTATACCAGTGGCTTCAGTTTTTGGGATCGTCTGCATGGGACTTTCCGCGACCTTCCGCCCGCACGAAGCATTTCCATCGGCGTTCGCGAACAAACCACGCGAGACGATATTCGGATCGTGCAAGCACTAGGCGCTCCGATGCGTCCTGTCCCGGAACAGGGTTAATCTGCGCAGAACGCGGTAAACATATTGGTAACCCTTACTGCCTAACGCCTTGTCCATGAGGACGGCGGGCGAACACTTTCTATGGTTGATAGGGTGCTTCGTGCTGCTGTTCGCCGTGCCATCGCAGGCTCGGGCGGCAGATGAATCCGTATCGCCGACCTGCGCGCTAGGAACCGTCGAGAAACTGACTTTCGCGCAGGCGCGCGCATCCGGAGACTGGCAATGCGGCTACGAACCGCGGCATCTGGAAAAACCGCATGTGTGGTTGCGTTTCGACGAAAACAGCTTGCCGCATGGCAGCAACACCAGTCTGTCGGGCGAGGCAACGGCGTTCGACAATATCCGGTACGTCCTGCAATTTGCCGATGGGCGGATGCGCGTCGAAGATGTAAGCGCGCAAAAGATCGCCCGTAACTGGATGCCGCAAACCCGTTTCGCCGTTCCGCTTTACGAACGGTGGGAAAAACCGTCCGGCCTTTACGCCCGGTTGGACGGCGCGATTACCACACAACCGGCGATGAAGCTGTCGGTCGAGGCGACGGACGGGCTGGAGAACGCACGGCTCGGTCCGCTGGTCCTGTTCGGCCTGTTCATCGGCATGATGCTGCTGGCCGGATTGTACAGTGCGATCATCTTCGGCGGGATGCACAACAAATTCGCAAAATGGCATCTGATCACCGCCGGGTTGTTCGTGATATACACGATCTCGTCCAGTTCGCTTATTTTCCTGATCTATCCCGACACGACGCTGTTTCAGCGAACTTCGTTGTCCTATATCGCATTGAGCGTCGCTGCAGCCTCGATCGTTCCATTCTTTTTCAGCTTCGTCAGCGAGAAGCATATTCTGCCGCAGTACCGCTCGATGTTGACTGCGTGCGGCTGGTTGCTGATCGGCAACGCATTTTTGATGCCGACCCTATCCCACACAATCCCGTTTATGATCCGACCGATCTATCATTCCTTGTATCTTCCCCCGCTGATCGCATTCATCCTAGCCGTTATTTCGGCATGGCGACGTGGCAGTCGGCCGGTGCGCTGGATCGCACTTGCCTGGGCACTCCCGGTTGGGTTCGCGGTCGAACGGTCGCTTCGGGGGATGGATCTGTATCAGGCGTCTTTCGAACTCGATCATGCCTTTTATTACGCGCTCGCTTATATGGCGATCGTCATGGCTTTCGCCGTGTCCTGGCGCGTGAACGATCTGCGCAAAGAACGCGATCGGGCGGTGGCCATGGGCAGCGAACTGAACCGGCAGGCCTTATCGGACGGATTGACCGGCCTGCCCAATCGCCGGTCCTTTGAACAACGGCACTGGCGCGACAGCGATTTTCTTGCGATCGTGGATGTCGATCTATTCAAAAGCGTCAACGATGATTTCGGCCACCAGGCGGGCGACGATGTGTTGCGGGTTATCGGTCAGTGCCTGCTGGGCGACACGGCAAACGGTCGGCTGATCGGCGCATGGCGACTGGGCGGCGAGGAGTTCGCCGTGCTGACCGCCGCATCCGACATTACCGCCGCAGCCATCGCGCTGAATGAAATTCGCGGACGCATATCGGCAGAGATCGCGCAGATGGTGGAGGGTGTCGATCGCCCCGTAACCTTGAGCATGGGATTGGCAAGGATCGCCAAAGGCAAGATCGACGCCGCCTATCGCGAAGCCGACCGGGCGATGTATCGCGCGAAGTCCGCCGGACGCGATCGGCTAAGTTATGAAAATCAGGAAAGCGTGCTGGCGACGATCTTTCCCAGCCGCGCAGCCTGACCGCACCGCGCCTGTCATTCCAGTTCCGAAAAAAAGGCCCGGCAGGTATATAACCTGCCGGGCCGAATTGTCGTTTGGTTGGGTAGAAGGAGAGTGGCTTAGAAGCCGCCCATTCCTCCCATTCCGCCCATGCCGCCCATATCGGGCATGCCGCCACCGGGGCCGCCGGAATCCTTGTCTTCCGGCGTATCGGTGATCGCCGCTTCGGTAGTGATCAGAAGACCGGCAACCGATGCCGCGTCCTGCAACGCGATTCGCACGACCTTGGTCGGGTCGATCACGCCGGCGGTTACGAGGTTTTCGTAAGTGTCCGTCGCCGCGTTGAAGCCCTGCGTTTCGTCGTTTTCACGAAGCAAATTGCCGGAGATGACTGCACCATCGTGACCGGCATTGGTCGCGATCTGGCGGACGGGCGACAGGATCGCCTTACGCACGATGTCGATACCACGGGTCTGGTCGTCATTATCGCCCTTCAACCCGTCGAGCGCCTTCGAGGCATACAGCAACGCGGTTCCACCGCCCGGTACGATGCCTTCTTCGACAGCCGCACGGGTTGCATGGAGCGCATCGTCGACGCGGTCCTTGCGTTCTTTCACTTCGACTTCGGATGCGCCGCCGACCTTGATGACCGCAACACCGCCGGCGAGTTTCGCCAGACGTTCCTGCAGCTTTTCCTTGTCGTAATCGGACGTAGTGGCTTCCATCTGCGCCTTGATCTCGCCGACGCGGGACTGGATGTCCTCCGCCGAACCGGAACCGTCGACGATGGTGGTGTTGTCCTTGTCGATGGTGACGCGCTTGGCTTCGCCGAGCATGCCGAGAGTGACGTTTTCCAGCTTGATGCCGAGATCTTCGGAAATCATTTCACCCTGCGTCA
>JBAUIN010000209.1:0-10817 GCA_049682975.1 Pontixanthobacter sp.
CGTATGAAGTCTTCCGACAAGGCGATCGACGATAGGATCGCCGATGCGGAGGAACCCATGCTTCCGCTCGATAAATCGGACAAGTCGTAAAAGATCATGGCCCTGGGCGTTCAGGACATAGATGAAACGCAGGCACCACTGCTCGATCATTTGGTTGAATTGCGTGGGCGGCTGGTGCGATGCGTATTGGCTTTGGCAGCCGGTTTCGCCGTGGGTCTGGTTTTCGCCGACGATATTTATGGTTTTCTCGTGCGCCCTCTGGAAGCCGCCTTTCCGCCGGGCGAGGGGCGGCTGATCTACACACAGCTTTACGAGGCGTTCTTCGTCGAATTGAAGGTCGCGCTGTTTGCCGGTTTCTGTATGACGTTTCCGATTATCGCCAACCAATTATGGGCGTTCGTCGCTCCCGGCCTGTACGCCAAAGAGAAAAAGGCGTTTCTTCCATTCCTGTTTGCCACCCCGATCCTGTTTCTGTCGGGAGCAGCGCTGGCCTATTATGTCGTAATGCCGACAGCGTTTCGTTGGTTCATCGGGTTCGAGGGCGTAACCGGCGGCATTCCGCTGGAGGCGCTGCCGGCGGCAGGTGAATATCTTTCGCTGGTCATGCAGTTCATTCTGGCATTCGGCATCAGCTTCCTGCTCCCTGTTCTGCTGCTGCTGCTGAACAGGGCGGGTATCGTATCGCGGACGCAACTGGCCGGGGCTCGGCGTTATGTAATCGTGGGAGTGGTGGCCGTCGCCGCGATCATTACGCCGCCCGACCCCGGATCGCAGCTGCTGCTAGCGATCCCATTGTTGCTGTTGTTCGAAGGTTCGCTGATTATCATGCGGATCGGCGAAAAGCGTGAACAGCGTTCGGAAGACACAACCGATATATAGCGAGCGGGCTTTAACGGACGTCTTTGCCAACCGCCGAATCGACCAAGAAAACGCTTCGATCGAACAAAAAAAACGGGACCGAAAGGCCCCGTTTTCTATCGAAACTGAATTACCCTATTATGGGCTTTCAGGCGTATCGTCGTCATTGTCGACGGCAATTACGATACCTGCGATAACCGCAGCTGCAGCGAGCAGAGCAAGGATAATGCCGGTGCCATCACCGTCACCACCAAGCGCACTTTCACCCGAGACAGGTGCCACGGCCCGATCGGCCTGAGCGATTGCAGGCGATGCCGCCATGGATACTGCCGCGGTCGCGACGAGAAGGGTACGAAACTTCATTATTGTCTCCTTAAGAGCTCTTAAACTTACAAAACTTCAAAGTTTCAATAGGGGGCCAACCCGAGCTAAGCAAGCCTTATTCAAACTAAAGACGGATCGACTGTTGTATTTGCGTAACAACATTCGAATTATGCCACGGACTTTCCGATCGAATCATTCCGATCGATCCATTCGCACGACGTTTATCGCGATCACCTTGCTACACGATTAAAAC
The DNA here is from genome assembly GCA_049682975.1 of Pontixanthobacter sp. Taxonomy (GTDB): domain Bacteria; phylum Pseudomonadota; class Alphaproteobacteria; order Sphingomonadales; family Sphingomonadaceae; genus Pontixanthobacter. Next base: position 1,436 of record JBAUIN010000209.1, read on the forward strand.
CCGGAAACGCTAACTGCAAGATGATCAAGCGGGTCGCGATCACGGCGAACCGAATGCGGCACGAAAACTTCGATACCGTTGTCTACCGTTCGTTTCGATGGACTTGCTGCCCGGCGACCCAGGTTTCCAGAACCTTCGTGGTACGCAAATCCTCCGGCGTAGCGAGTGTGGGGTCGCGGTCGATGAAAACAAAATCCGCAAACTCTCCTTCGACAAGCCGACCGAACCGTCCTTCGGCGAATCCGGCATATGCACCGTCTGCCGTAAATCCGGCCAGGGCCTGCTGACGGTTGACCCGTTCTTCGGGCCGCCAGCCACCGAAAGGCTGCCCATCCGGACCGGTGCGCGCAATCGCCGCTGCCAGTCCTGCGAAGGGGTCCGGCGATTCGACAGGAGCATCGGACCCAAATGCCAGTCGCGACCCGTTCCGCTGGATCGTGTTCCAGGCATAGGCGCCGACCAGTCGCTCGGGATCGAGCCGCGCTTCCGCCATGGTCCGATCGGATGTCTGATGCACCGGCTGCATCGATGCGACCACCCCATGCTCGCCGAATTTGGCCAGATCGGTATCGTCGACGATCTGCGCATGTTCGATGCGCCATCGGCGATCCCCCTCATATGTCGGCGACAATTCGTCGATCGCTTCGAGCACTTCGGCATTCGCGGCATCGCCGATGGCATGGATGGCCAGTTGAAACCGGTCGAGCGCGGCGCGGCTCATCAGATTGCGCAATTGCGTACCGGTTTTGAGCGGCAGGCCTGTATTGCCCGGATCGTCGGCATAAGGTTCTTTCAACCACGCGCCACGCGAACCCAATGCACCATCGAGATACAGCTTCACGCCATTCAAACGGAGCCGGTCATTATATAACCATGGCGACGGACCAGGCCCACCGATCAGTTCCATGGCATCCGTCCCGGCGGCGTAGGACATGATCCGCACGCGCAAATTACCGTAATCGCCGGCGCGCCGGAATGCCTGCCAATCCTCTATCGTCGTGCCCATATCGGCGGCGGCGGTGATGCCAAAGGACAGCAGCAGGTCCTGCGCCTTTGCCAAAGCCAGATCGCGGTCCTCCGGTGTCGGTTCGGGCACCACCGCCTGCACCAGAGCGGATGCGTTATCGACGAAGATGCCCGAAGGCGTCTTGCCATCGGCGGCGCGTTCTATGCGGCCACCATCGGGCGACGTGGTCGCATCGTCGATGCCCGCCAGTCGCATGGCGGCGTTGTTCGCCCAGCCGGCATGACCGTCCACCCGTTCCAGCCATACCGGTCGATCGCCGACCGCAGCGTCCAGTTCGGCAGCGGTCGGAAAACGGCCAAGCCCCCATTTTTCCTGATTCCAGCCGCGCCCGATAATCCAGCGACGTTGGGGATTGGCTTCGGCATATTCGCGCACGGCATCGAGCGCCTCTTGTAGCGAATTGGTACCCGACAAATCGAGTGTCAATGCGCCGAACCCCAGGCCCATCACATGCAGATGCGAATCGATAAGGCCCGGGATCATCACCCGCCCGTCGCCATCGACCTTGTAGTCGGTCCGTTTTGGGCGATCGTCTCCGTCATCGAGGACTTCCTTTATCCGGCCATCATCGCCGATCCACAGGCCGGTAAAGCGATCCAGTTCGCCATCCTTGTCGATGGTGATGCCCTGCACGCCGTCGACGAGGATATCGGCCTTGGCCGGGCTGGCCGCCATGGTCGCCGCGACCATCGCCGAACAGAGAAGGGCGGTGCGTGCTATCGTCATGATGTCGTATTTCCTCTTGGTAGATGTCGGATCAGCGCGCTGGTATCTTGCCGCCCGCCATCCATATTCTGAATTTCCGCATAGAACCGATCGACCATGCGCGTGACCGGCGTTTCGAGGCCCAACCGCTCCGCTTCGTCCAGCGCGTAGCCGAGATCCTTGCGCATCCAGTCGATAGCGAAGCCGAAATCGAATTCGCCTGCGACCATGGTCGGCCAACGATTATCCATCTGCCAGCTTTGCGCGGCACCGCCAGAAATGGCCTGCAGAACTTTTTCCGCGTCCATGCCTGATGCCTGAACCAGCCGGATCGCTTCGCTCAATCCGCCCAACGTGCCCGCAATACAGATCTGGTTCGCCATTTTCGCGGTCTGCCCGGCGCCTGCTTCGCCGACGCGCACGATGTTCGCGCCATAGGCGGACATGATCGGTTCGGCGCGCGCGAACGCCTCCGCCGAACCGCCGCACATAACCGCAAGTTTGCCGTTCTCCGCCCCGGCCTGTCCGCCGGACACCGGCGCATCCAGTGCGGCGATATTCTTGTCCGCTGCCACCCGTTCGATATGCCGCGCCATCTTTGCGGATACGGTCGTATGGTCGATCAGCAGAGTACCCGCCGCCATTGTGGTAAGCGCGCCATCGCCGCCTTCCAGTACTTCGGAGAGATCGTCGTCGTTTCCGACGCAAGTGATGACAATATCGCATTTCTGTGCCGCTGCGGCAGGCGTATCGGCGATGGCGGTGCGATGTCCCTCCTCCGCTTGCTGGCCCTGCCATTTTTCGGCGCGCGAACGGGTGCGGTTATAGGCCGTGACCTGATGACCCTGCGTCGCGAGGTGCCGCGCCATCGGTCCGCCCATCACGCCCAATCCGATGAAGGCGATTTTCTGCGATTTGTTCATATCGGCGGCGATAACCGCTTCGGCTGGAAAAACAAACCGCGCGATAATCGACACAAGCGAAGCGAAGCAAAACCTTGGGCGACCCAACCCTATCGCATATTCACGAATGGCGTATTTGCGGTTACTTCGCCGGACATGACCCAGAAACCGACCGATCGCCTGACATTGAACGACGTGCGCGGCGCCGCCGCCGCAATCGAAGGGGCGGTCGTGCGCACGCCGACGCTGCATTCGATAACGCTGTCCGAAATCACCGGCGCGCAGATTTGGCTGAAGTTCGAAAACCAGCAATTCACGGCGGCGTACAAAGAACGCGGCGCTTTGAATGCGTTGCTGCGTTTGAATGCGGAACAGCGGACACGCGGAGTGATCGCCGCGTCGGCAGGCAATCACTCGCAAGGTCTGTCCTATCACGGGCGCAGATTGGGAGTGCCGGTCACGATCGTCATGCCCAAACCGACGCCGATCGTGAAGATCATGCAAACCGAAAGCGTCGGCGGCAACGTGGTGCTGGAGGGGGAGACATATGACGATGCCTATGCTCACGCACGGCAGCTTGAGCAAGAACGCGGACTGACCTTTATCCACCCGTTCGACGATCCTGTCGTGGCGGCGGGGCAGGGTACGGTTGCGCTCGAAATGTTCGAAGATGCGCCTGACCTCGACTGTATCGTCACTCCGATCGGCGGTGGCGGGCTTTTGTCGGGCATGGCCACCGTAGCGCGCGCGCTAAAACCGGATATGGAAGTGATCGGCGTACAGGCGGAACTGTACCCATCCATGTATGCGCGGGTGAAGGGGCACGAATTGCCATGCGGCGGCGATTCGCTGGCGGAGGGCATTTCGGTAAAGGCACCGGGGGAGTTCACGGCGCAGATTATCGCGGAACGGGTCGACGATATTCTATTGGTGGCCGAACCGGCATTGGAACAGGCAGTGTCGCTGCTATTGCAGATCGAAAAGACCGTCGTGGAAGGGGCCGGGGCCGCGGGACTTGCAGCGGTCATCGCCAATCCCGATCGGTTCGCGGGCAAGAATATCGGCCTGGTTCTGTGCGGCGGCAATATCGATACGCGGCTGCTCGCCAATGTGCTGCTGCGTGATCTTGCCCGTTCCGGCCGCCTCGCCCGTCTGCGCATTACTCTGCAGGATCGACCCGGTGCATTGTACAAGGTGATGGGCGTTTTCGATCGGCATAATGTCAACATCATCGAAATCTATCACCAGCGGGTATTCACCCATCTGCCCGCGAAGGGTTTGATTACCGATATCGAATGCGAAGCGCGCGATCGCGATCAACTGGACGCTTTGACGCAGGCGTTGCGAGCCGCAGGTTACAGCGTCGATCAGGTGGAGTTGAACTAGGAGCACCCTAACCGATTGGCTGAAAACCAACCCGATTCGGGACGGTACGTTCGCAATTCGTGAAAATTGTGTAAAATAAACAAAACTTAACCATGATCTATGGTTAAAGACCTTTTACCGGCCGGGTGATCGCGCCATATGGTTATGCATTCGCCCGCAGATCGCCCTTTACGCTTTTTCAAGGACCAGCCCCCGACCGTGACGGCCCCCGTTCGCTTCCCCCGCTTCTTCGTGACGACGCCGGCCCCTTGCCCTTATCTTCCGGGCCGGGAAGAACGCAAAGTGTTCACCGAATTGAAGGGCGAAGACAGCGATGAACTGAACGATGCGCTGGGCAAGATCGGTTTTCGCCGCAGTCAGACGGTCGCCTATCGTCCAAGCTGTGCGGGCTGCAATGCCTGTATATCGGTGCGCGTCGCGGCGATGGAATTCGAACCCAGTTCGACGCAGCGGCGCAACGCGCGGCGCAATGGCGATCTTGTCACAAGCGAATGCCGCCCCTGGGCAACGGAAGAACAGTTCGACCTGCTGCGCCGTTATCTGGCGGTGCGGCATCCGGGCGGCGGCATGGCCGCGATGGAGGAAATCGACTATGCCGACATGGTCGAACACACCCCTGTTAATAGTCAGGTCATCGAATATAGGGAACCAGCCAATGGCGACGAACCCGGTCGGCTGGTCGGCGCATGTCTGACGGATCGCCAGGCGGATGGCCTGTCCATGATCTACAGTTTCTACGACCCCGAACATAAGGCGCGATCAGGTCTTGGTAATTATATCATCCTCGACCATATCGATCGGGCGGCGGCGCAAGGGCTGCCCTACGTCTATCTCGGCTATTGGGTCCACGGTTCGGACCGGATGCGATACAAGATCCGCTATCGCCCCCTGGAACGTCTTACCCGCGATGGCTGGCGCCGCATGTCCCGCGAAGAACAAGCTGCTCTCATTGCCGAAGCCAACGTCAGCGGGGGTGCCAAACCAGCCGCACGTTCTCTCGCAGGCGCATCGAAGGATGGAAGCGCAGGCCACTACCGCGTCGTCACCTAAAACCGGATCGCTTCGCCGGTCTGCGCTGGCATATCCGCTGGCCGGTCTTATGCCTGCCGGTCTTATGCTAGCCGGTTTGATCGCAAGCGATACCGCCGCCGCGCAGGATTTGGACGCACCGTTGCGGCTTGAAGATCTCATTCCGGATTCGGCTGTCGAAAATTCTGAAGAATGGGCGCTGGACGGTGCCGGGCTGCCGGACCCCGGTGATGAGGACGATCTCCTTCCCATTGCCGAGACAGAAGCATTACCGGACGATGGCGATATTCCATCGGACGAAGCGATCTTCGTCGAATTGCCGATGGCGGACATGCCGGAAATCTCGATCGACTGGCCGGAGGATCTTGAGTTTTCAGCTATCGAACCGCTGCCAACAGAAGATGGCGTTGAATTCGCCGAACCGGACCTGCCATTCTCCACGCGGGATGTGAATGCGCGTATTGTGCAGGTGAACGATGAACTGATCCTCGCCTTCCCGGCTGATGAGCGAGCCTTTCCTGAAGGAACTGCCTTCGTCGATCGTTTCGAAGCGCTGTCCACGATCGAGGAATTGGAGGGCGGCGACGAGAATATTGCGCAGCTTGCCGCCCGTGCTCGTGCCGACGAGGAATTGCTGACCGAGATGCTGCGCATCTATGGCTATTACGATGCGCAGATCCTGCGATCCGTAGTAAGCGATCCCAATCAATCGAATAGCGACGACGCCGATAGCGGCGCGTTGGTGCGGTTCGACATCGTTCCGGGCCAGCGATATCGTTTCGGCGATATCGATCTTGGGAACCTGCAACGCGCGGGGGATTTTGCGGCCTTGCGCGCGACTTTCGCAATCCAGCCGGACGATGCATTGTCGAGCGATGCGATCGTGACCGAGAAGGCCGATCTCGATCGCGCGCTTGGGGAAAGCGGCTATCCCTTCGCCACCATCGGCGAGGCGCAATTGCTGATCGACCACCGCGCGGCCGTCGGCGATCTGACCCTGCCGGTCGAACCCGGCGGCAAATACGTATTCGGCGGTGTGACCAGTTCGCTACCTGACTATTTACCGGGCGATCATCTGGCATCTATCGCGCGTTTCGAACCCGGTGACGTTTTCCAGCGTAGCAAGCAACTCGATCTGCGCCGCGCGATCACGGCCACCGGCCTTGTCTCCTCCATCACCATCGAACGCCGGGAGGTTACGGCACCGCAGGGTGACGAACCGGGGGTCGTCGCGATCGATGTGGGACTGACGCGCGCGCCGGTTCGTACGGTTGCGGGCGCCATCGGCTATGGTTCGGAAGAAGGCATCCGCGTTCAGGCAAGTTGGGAACATCGCAACCTGTTTCCGCCCGAAGGCGCGCTCAAATTTCGCGGCATTCTGGGCACGCAGGAACAGCTGGCCGGGGTCACGTTCCGCCGGAACAATTTCGGCGGGCGGGACCGCGTGCTGAATCTGGATGCCTACGCCACCACGATCGATAGCGATGCGTTCGATGCGCAGACGGTGGCCTTCGTCGCATCCTACGAACAGGCATCGACGCTGCTATTTCAAAAGCCATTGAGCTGGAGCTTCGGCTTCGAAGCCATCGCGACCGATGAACGCCCGCCCGAGGTGAACGGTATCCGCCGTCCGCGTCAGGCCTATTTCGTCGGCGCTTTGCCGATCAGCGCGCTGATCGACACGAGCGACGATCTGCTCGATCCCACCACCGGCTTCCGGCTGGGCGGGCGACTCTCGCCGGAAATTTCGTTGAGCAACGATGTAACCAGTTACTATCTGCGCAGTCAGATCGATGCGAGCTATTACCGGCGCGTGACCGATAGGGTTGTTATGGCTGGGCGGACGCGGGTGGGATCGATCCCCGGCACCGCGATTGGCAACATCGCGCCATCGCGGCGATATTACGCAGGTGGCGGATCGTCGGTGCGCGGTTACGGCTTCCAGCAGATCGGGCCGCGCGACATTGCGGGCGAACCCAGTGGTGGCCGATCTGTCGTCGAATTTTCATTGGAAGCGCGCATTGCCACCGGTTTTTTCGACGGTGCGGTGTCGGTCGTGCCGTTCATCGATGCCGGATCGGTCAGCGCGTCGCCAACCCCCGATTTTGACGAGATTAAAGTCGGGGCGGGTGTCGGCTTGCGTTATCTGACTGGCTTCGGTCCGATCCGTGTGGACGTCGGTGTACCGATCAATCCGGGGCCGGACGATAGCCCGGTTGGGGTTTATGTTTCGCTGGGTCAGGCGTTCTGATGGCCGAGGAAATGCCGTCCAGGCGCGACCCTAGCAGCGCCATACGAACGACGCTGAAATGGTCGACCCGCGTTGTCTTGGTCCTTGCGCTCATGGTCGGTCTAGCGATCGCCGAACTGAATACGCCGATCGGAAAACGGTGGATCGTGGGGCAGATTGCGGATGTCGCGCCGGCATCGGGTCTGCTCGTTGAAGTAGGCTCGATCGAGGGCGATATTTACGGCGAAGCGCGTCTGACCGATGTCGTTCTGCGCGATCCGCAGGGTGTGTTTTTACGATTGGACAACGTCGAACTGGATTGGCATCCGCTCGCCTGGTTTGGCGGTCGGCTGGATATCGATACGCTGATTGCCAGACGGGGACGCTTGTTGCGTCTACCGGAATTGCGTGCCGGCGATCCCGATGCTCCGATCTTGCCCGATTTCGACATCGATATCCATCGGTTCGTGATCGAACAGCTTACTTTAGGGCCGGGAATTGTAGGCGACACATCACCGATAATCGACTTCGCGGCGCAGGTCGACATTCGCGAAGGGCGCGCTTTTGTGGACGCAAACGGCAAATTGGGACCACGCGACCGCTTCGCATTCGTCCTGGATAGCGAACCCGATGCGGATCGCTTCGACATCGATCTCGATTATGCAGCACCGCAAGGCGGAGTTCTGGCCGGACTGGTAGGGGTTGATCGATCCTATACGGCGAAGATCGACGGCAGAGGCTCCTGGACCCGGTGGAACGGCGATCTTACCGTGCGGCGGGCGGGACGGCGTTTTGCGAATATCGACATCTCCAACAGGAGCGGTCTGCTCACGCTGAAAGGCCTCATCAGGCCGCAGGATACCGTCAGGGGGTTGCCCGCAAGGGCATTGGGGCAAAGGGTTTCGGTGGGCGCGGTCGGCCGGTTCGCCGACAATGTGTTCGATGGCGGACTGGCACTGCGCGGGCAGGGCATTCGCGCCAAAGGCGCGGGCATCATCGATCTTTCAACCAACGAAACACGCAATTTTGCGATCGATGCGGTTCTGCGCGATCCCAATCTCCTCAGCCAAGGCGTGACGCTGACCGATGCGACATTGCGTGGCACGATCGATGGCCCGTTTCGCGATCTTGCCATTGCCCATGTCTTTCAGGCGGCGCGTATCGAAGCACTGGATTCGCAGCTTACGGATATTCGCCAGACCGGCACATTGCGGTTCGACGGTACGCGCTGGACCCTGCCGCTGGATGCGAGGATCGCCAGCGTCGATACCGGACGCGGTGCCATCGACGGTAAATTACGCGGCGGCGTCCTGGCGGGGACGTTGACCTTGAATGGAGCGCAACTGGCGTCGGACAGTTTGCGGATCGATTTCCCCGATGCGCAGGCAGATGTGACATTGCGTGCCGATCTGGCGGCAGAACGGTATCGGTTGGCCGGACCGGTCGACGTGCAGGACCTCAAGCTCGACAATCTGGGACGCTTGAGCGGCGATGGCCGTATCGATCTGGACGTGCAAGGCCGCGGCGTGTGGGCGCTCAAATCCAGTTTCGATGCGCGGCTGCGCGATGTATCCAATCGCACGCTCGCCAATCTGGCGGGGCCGGAGATACGCGGAAGCGGGGTGGTTTCGATCGGGTCGGGCAGTCCGATCGATTTTCGTAATACGACTATCGTCGCGCGTGAGCTGACCGTCATGCTCGACGGGACGATCGCGCGCGCCACCACTACGTTGGCAGGGCGGGGGATGCACCGCGAATACGGTGCCTTTACCGTCGAAGGATCTTTGAACGACCGTGGGCCGACGGCTGAATTGGTTTTCGCCAGTCCGCTTCCCGCAGCCGGTCTGCAGGATGTGCGCGTTGCGATCAGTCCTATGGAGGAAGGATTCGACATCGAAACCGCCGGACAATCGGCGTTCGGCGCCTTTACCGGCACGCTCGATCTGTTCGCGCCCGAGAATGGCCCGACGCGGGTCGATATCGAACGGCTCAACGTATGGCGCACGGCGGTTACCGGCACGCTGACGCTGGCCGACGGCGGGGCGGCAGGGGCGTTGACCTTGGCAGGGGGCGGTCTTGACGGAACGATCGACTTATCACGGC
>JBAUIN010000210.1:0-2348 GCA_049682975.1 Pontixanthobacter sp.
ATCGCGGATATTCATGCGTCCGACGCTCTCGGCTCCCCTTGACCCGGCATCGCGCGATGGCCAATGCTCGCCATTATGAACGAACCGGCTACCGATATTTCCAAACTAAGTTTCGAACAGGCGCTAAGCGCCTTGGAAGACGTGGTGAAACAGCTGGAAAGCGGGGATGTGCCGCTCGACAATTCCATCACGTTGTACGAACGGGGCGAAGTGCTGCGCAAACATTGTCAGGCGCGGCTGGATGCGGCGCAGGCGCGGATCGAAAAGATCGTCGCGGATGGCGATGGTCGTGCGACCGGAACCGTCCCGTTCGACAGTAAAACATAAGCTACCCAGGCTGATGAGCATTACCGAACTTGATGGCGATATTCTTGGCCAGGCGCTGCATCGCATTCAACGTGAAGTGGATGAATGCTTCAATGCGCTAATGCCGGTACCGGCCGACAGCCGGGCGCGATTGATCGAAGCGATGCGTTATGCGGCGATAGATGGCGGCAAGCGGGTTCGCCCACTGTTGCTGGCCGCTACTGCGCAACTCTTCGGGGTCGACCGCGTGACCGCGATACGGGCCGGTTGCGCGGTCGAGGCGATCCACGTCTATTCGCTGATACATGACGATCTGCCCTGCATGGATGACGACGATCTGCGTCACGGTAAGGCAACGCTGCATCTTAAATTCGACGAAGCGACCGCCGTATTGGCGGGCGATTCCCTTCACGCGCTGGCTTTCGAGATATTGGCGGACACACGCACCAGCGACGACCCGTTCATTCGCGCCGAATTGATCGCGACGCTGGCAACGGCGAGCGGGATGAACGGGATGGCGGGCGGCCAGATGATGGATATGGTGGCGGAAGAAAGCCATTACGATTTGCAGGATGTAACACGGCTTCAACAGTTGAAAACCGGTGCGCTGCTGGCCGCTTCCGTCGAAATGGGGATGGTGTTGGCGAAAATCCCCGAAGATGGTCGGACGCATTTACGAGCCTATGCGCGGGACATCGGGCTCGCCTTCCAGATTGCAGATGATTTGCTCGACCATGATGGTGACGAAGCAAAAGCCGGTAAGGCACTGCGCAAGGATGATGGTCAAGGCAAGCAAACTTTCGTCACCCTGATGGGTGCGGATGGCGCACGCACACACGCAGGCGCATTGGTCGATCAGGCGATCGGGCATCTAACGCAATATGGGAACGACGCGGCGCTGCTGACCGCCTTGGCAAGCTACATCGTGGAGAGGGACCGATGAACGATATGGAACGAACGGATAAAGTTAGGGAGCGCATCGGCATCTACCCCGGCACGTTCGACCCGATTACTTTGGGTCATGCCGATATCATTCGTCGCGGCGCGAAATTGGTCGACCGGCTGATAATCGGCGTCACCACCAACCCATCGAAGAACCCCATGTTCACGCCGGAAGAACGCATGGGCATGGTCGAACGCGAGGTTGCAGCGATGGCACTCGACAATGTTGCTGTCGTCGGGTTCAACGCGCTGCTGATGAAATTCGCGCAGAAGCAGGGTGCGTCGGTCATTGTTCGCGGATTGCGGGCGGTCGCGGATTTTGAGTACGAGTACCAGATGGCGGGCATGAACCAGCAGCTGGACGATGAAACCGAAACGGTCTTCCTGATGGCGGATGTGTCGCTGCAACCGATCGCATCGAAACTGGTCAAGGAAATCGCGCTGTTCGGTGGCGATATCGCCCCGTTCGTGAGCACACCGGTCAAGTCCGATGTCGATGCTCGGGTTGAGAAGATCGGCCGATTGGGCGACTATTGACCATTCATTGAAGTGACAGATGCGGGGCGTTAGATGCGTCGCATGATGTATCGAAACGACAGGAAACACATGCTTAAACGCCTGATTGCCGTCGGCGCGCCTACCGCGCTCGCGCTTACCCTATTGCCGACGGTCGCGAGCGCACAGGAGGCGGACCCCGCGGTTACGCAGAACACGCCGCGCGTTTACGCGCCAATCAATTTCGATATGCAGGAGGATCGGGAGAACATACTCGTTCTCGACCTGTCGACTGGCGAGCGGGTTCATATCCGCCTGATGCCCGGATGGGCGCCGGCGCATGTCGAGCGAATCAAGACGCTGACGCGGCAAGGTTTCTATGATGGCGTCGTATTTCACCGCGTGATCGAAGGTTTTATGGCGCAAACCGGCGATCCGACAGGTACGGGGCAGGGCGGATCGCAGCTTCCCGATCTGGAAGAAGAATTCAATCCGATGCCGCATCTGCGCGGTACGGTCTCCATGGCGCGTGCGCAATCGGAAGACAGCGCCAACAGCCAGTTCTTCATCACATTTTATCCGCGTTTCTCGCTCGACAAGACATA
>JBAUIN010000211.1:0-7403 GCA_049682975.1 Pontixanthobacter sp.
ATTCCGTGTAACTATCATGGCGAAGTCGTCACCGTGGGGCCGGATGGCGATCCGGATACTGTGGTCCCCGGCCTGTTCGCCGTGGGCGAGGCGGCGTGCGTTTCGGTGCATGGTGCGAACCGCCTGGGTTCCAATTCGCTGATCGATCTGGTCGTGTTCGGCCGTGCGACCGGGCATCGCCTGAAGGAGATTACCGCTGCCGGTGCGGCGCAGGCCGAACTGCCGAAAGACAGCGCGGACATGGCATTGGGTCGGCTCGACCATTTCCGTTATGCCAAGGGCGGTTCGCCGACAGCGGCAATTCGTTCCGACATGCAAAAGACGATGCAGAAGCACGCTGCCGTTTTCCGCGACAGCAAGCTGTTGAGCGAAGGCGTATCGTCGCTGGCCAAAACATATGACCGGATGGAGGATGTCAGCGTCGCGGACCGTTCCTTGATCTGGAACAGCGATTTGATGGAAACGCTGGAGCTCGACAATCTCATCGCGCAGGCGAGCGTGACGATGGCGTCTGCCGAAAACCGCAAGGAAAGCCGGGGCGCGCATAGTCACGAGGATTATCCCGATCGCAACGACGGCGAATGGATGAAGCACAGCTGCGCCTGGTTCAACGGCTGGGGCGGCAAAGGCGGCGAGGTCAAAATCGATTACCGCCCGGTCCACGAATATACGCTGTCCGACGACATCGATTATATCGAGCCTAAAAAACGGGTGTATTGATCGACCCTTCCGTTGCGGATGCGTTCATAGCGCGTTTGGATCGGCGCAAGACATGCGGGCTTCTTGCGCCGATCATAGGTGTAGGGGCGTGGATACTGACGGAAAATGGCATGTTCGGCTGGCTCGGCTTCGGGCTTGATTACACCGAGTGGCCGTTTCCAATCGCGCTTTCTTTATCGATCGGCTTCCTGGCCCTTAGCGCATTTGCTCTGATACGCTCTCTATCGAGCAGTGCCGTGATCCGTATCGATGCGACGGGAATCTATGCGCGTTCGATCGGCGGTTTTGTACCTTGGACGAATATCGCCGAAGCGCAGGTGCTGAACCAAAAGGCAGGCGGCCTGGACAACCGATTTCTGATGGTAAACACGATCGACCGCCATCAGCTGGACTTATCCCTATGGAAACGCGCCGTAGCGGTGATGAACTTCTGGTATGTCGGCTATGCACATTTCATTCAAATCCGCCTCACCAACCGAAGTTTTACCGAGCTGATCGAGGCATTTCGGACTTTCGCCCCGGTCCCTTTATCTTCGAATCTGCTACTGGGATAGCACGACCTTCAACGACGCAATCAAGAATAAGCCGTTCACTTCGTATTCAATTCGTCGTTGCCACGGAACGGCCGGTCGCAGACATGAGGGGGTGAGATGATACGTACGCGCAGTCCAGGGGTTAAATTGTTCTTCGCAGCGTTGATCGGCGTCGTGCTTCTGATCCCGTTGGCGTTCGTGTATATGCTCATCAGCGATCGGCAAGCGCAGTCGCGAACGGCGCAAAGCTCCATCACGGCGGGTTGGGGCGGGGAACAATTGGTAACCGGCCCCGTGCTGGTTATCCCATATGACGACGAGACGATCGAAACCGAAACCATCGAAGGTCGCACCCGAACCCGCACCGTCGAAATACGGCGCGAATTGTTCCTGTCCCCCAATCGCCAGAGCATCGCGACGACACTGGCGCCGGACGTCAAAAGCTATTCCATCTATCGCTCCGTGATTTATTCCGCCGACAATGCGGGATCGGCCAGCTTCAGTGTACCCGGCGATCTGGACCGTCAGGGAATCGCCCGCGATCAGTTGCTGTTCGATCAGGCCGAATTGCGTTTCGGCGTTTCGGACCCCGCCGGTTTGACCGACGGTACGCAGGTGCGGATCGGCGGCGAACGATTGAAGCTCAATCCCGGCAACGGACCGGCCAGCACAGGCGGTTCCGGCTTTTCGACACCGGTCGATTGGGACGGAACCGGGCCGCTGGCGGTCGAATGGCAATACGGTTTGCGCGGAAGCCGCTCGATCGCATTGGTCCCGCGCGGCGGCGAAACCGAATGGACGGTAACTTCCCCATGGGAACATCCCAGCTTTGCCGGCGATTTTCGCCCGGACACCAGCGCGATCGGAAGCGACGGTTTCACTGCGCGATATGAAGGAATCACCAATCTCGCTTTGGGCGAGGCATTGGTCAATCTGACGGATTCCGCCCCGCCAATCATCGCCGAACCGGGCGATTACCAACGGACCGTCTATGCCGCGGAAGCGGCGATCGAAGGGGATCGAGCGCGCGCGAAGGCCGCATCGGTCCGCCTGATCGAACCGGTCGATCTGTACAGCCAGGTCGACCGCTCGGTGAAATACGGTTTCCTGTTCATCGGTTTTACCTTCGTGGCGTTCTTTATGTTCGATGTCGTGGCTGGTGCGCGGGTGGCCGCGGCAGAATATTTGCTGACCGGCGTAGGGCTGGTGCTGTTCTTCGTGATGCTGCTGGCGTTTGCCGAGATTATCGGGTTCGTTTGGGCCTATCTAATCGCGAGTGCCGCCATTATCGGTCTGCTCACCGCCTACAGTGCATCCGTGCTGGGTGGCTGGCGACGCGCCGGCATGATCGGTGGCATGTTGAGCGGATTGTACACGACTTTGTTCGTCCTGCTCAATCTGGAAGCATGGTCGCTGATGATCGGATCGCTGATGCTGTTCGCCGCGCTGGCGGTGGTCATGTATGCCACCCGCAACATCGACTGGCGGGCGGCGACCGATACGCATGAAGAAACGGTGGACGTATAAATGAATGGCAGAGCGTCGAAAGCTCCGCTTTTCAATTCGTCTATTCGCTGGAAGCAGGATCTGCCCAGTTGCGGCGCAAATCGCTTTCGACCGCATCGCCTTCCGCCATGGAGATACGCGTCGTCGCTGGCCGAGCGGGATAGGGGCAATCGCGCGACTGGCCCAGACCTTTCAGAAAGCCGCGCCGGACCGCGCCCGCATAGATCGCCTCTTCGAAATCCCGCTTGTGATCGGCCGCCCCACTGATCTCACGAATGATACCGCGAAACGGGATGAAGGAGCCGACGGCGCTTTGTGCGACCTTGCCTACGGTCATGTCGCGGCGTTCCTCCGTTTCGATATCCAGATCGGCACCGAGCACCACGTCCAGCCGCATGATTTCACGCGTAATATCGTCGCAGGTGGCCATCAATTCGCTGGCATAGGGTGCGATAACGGCGTCGCTCAGCGCTTCGGGAATTTCATCCTTCGACAGGTTGAGATCGGTCAGCGGCGTACTCGCCACGTCCATCATGTCCGGACTGCGGCCGCGCACGACCTCGTCCTCCGCATCCTGTGCGGCAGCCGGTACGCTTGCCAATAGTGCCGCAGTCAATCCGGCCAGTCTAACGCAGTTCGACGATGCGATCGCATTGCCTATCATCACCACTCTCCATTCCTAATTGAAGCGCCTGCATACGCTGACGACTTGAACCATGTGTGAAGCTTTCCGGATTGACCCGCCTTCCGGCACTGCGTTGCAGCGTGTCGTCGCCGATCGCGCTGGCGGCGGTGAGCCCTTCCTCCATATCGCCCGGCTCGATCAGATTGCGGTTCTTGCCCGCCCAAACCCCGGCATAGCAGTCGGCCTGCAATTCCATCAGCACCTGCAATTGGTTGGATTGGCTGGGGTCGCGCTGCTGCGCGCTGCGGATGGCGGCGGCCACGCCGGTCAGATATTGGATATGATGGCCGTATTCATGCGCCATCACATAATATCGTGCGAAGTCGCCACCCGCCTGCATCTGTTGCGCCATTGTGTCGTAGAAACTCGTATCGATGTAGATACCCTGATCCGCCGGGCAGTAAAACGGCCCCATCGCCGACTGCGCGGCACCGCAACCGGATTGGCCGCGTTGATCGTAGAAAACCAGTTTGGGTTGCTCGAACGCAATGCCCGCCTGTTGAAAGACTGGCTGCCAGGTTTCGTTCAGCGAAGAAAGCGCGCGGCAACTTTCCTGACTGTACTGGTTCACCGAACAGCTTTCCTCGACCGTCGTGCCGCCCTGTGTAGATTGATAACCACCTGGCGACGATCCCGCATTCATTCCGCCCAACATCGTCGCGGGATCGACCCCGAAGATCACCGCCGCGATGATAGCGACGATGATGGAACCGCAGCCGACTTTGCCGCCGCCGCCGCCGGGAAAGCGACTGCCCCTTTGATCCTCGATCCTGACGGAGTTTGCATTGAACGGATTGAGCCGCATGAATTTTTCCCCAATTACGCTGGACTTGATGCGTATTGAACGCAAATGTCCGCTCACGCAAAGATCAGCAACGAATTTATGGATGCAATGAACATGTTCCTTTCCGGCAAACGCGCATTGGTTACCGGTTCCACCTCCGGCATCGGGCTCGCCATGGCGCGCGCGATGGCGTTCGAGGGGGCCGAGGTCGTCCTCAACGGCTTCGGCGATGCCGACGAGATCGAGGCATTATGCAAGGAATTGGGCACCCGGCACGTCGATGCGGACTTGCTGACGCAGGACGGATGCGAGCATTTGATGGCGGAAGCCGGACCGGTCGACATTCTGGTCAATAATGCCGGAATGCAGCATGTCGCGCCGGTCGATGAATTTCCTGTCGATCGCTGGAACGCCATTATCGCGCTTAATCTGACGGCGGCGTTTCATACGACGCGGCTCGCCGTGCCGCATATGAAGGAACATGGTTGGGGCCGGATTATCAACACCGCGAGCGCCCATTCCAAGACCGCCTCGCCTTTCAAAAGTGCCTATAACGCCTCGAAGCACGGGATCGACGGCTTCACCAAAACCGTCGCGCTGGAACTGGCGCAGTCGGGCGTAACCGCGAACTGCATCAGCCCCGGATACGTCTGGACGCCGCTGGTCGAGGGGCAAATACCCGACACGATGAAATCGCGAAGCCTTTCGCGCGAAGAAGTGATGAACGACGTTCTGTTGGCGAAACAGCCGACGAAGAAATTCGTTCAGGTGGAAGAGGTCGGCGCGCTGGCCCTGTTCCTGTGCCGCGAGGAGGCGGGCAATGTCACGGGTGCCAATTGGAGCATCGATGGCGGCTGGACGGCGGAATGAACACAGTCTTCGGCGCGCCCTAGCTATCTGCCCACGCCGCGCTTACATGGTGCGCCACGATTCTTCATACAGGAACCCCTATTCAGTGGCGCATCACGACATCCCCCTCGGCCTGACTTTCGACGATGTGTTGCTCCGTCCGGGGGAAAGCGATGTATTGCCCAGCATGGCGGATACCCGCACGCGGCTGACGCAGAAGATCGCGCTGAACATTCCCGTATTGTCCGCGGCGATGGACACCGTGACGGAAGCCGACATGGCCATCGTCATGGCGCAGATGGGCGGCATCGGTGTGCTGCATCGCAATCTCGATATTGCCGAACAGGTCGCCGCCGTGCGCGCCGTGAAGCGGTTCGAAAGCGGCATGGTCGTCAACCCGATTACCATCGCGCCCGACGCCACCTTGGGCGATGCGCAGGCGCTAATGACGCAAAACAATATCAGCGGCATTCCGGTGGCCGATCGCGACGGCAAGCTGGTCGGCATACTGACCAATCGCGACGTGCGTTTCGCCGAGAACCCCAAACAGCCCGTGCGCGAATTGATGACGACGGACAATCTTGCGACCGTTCCTTTGGGGACGGGCGAGGAAGACGCGCGACGCCTGCTGCACCAGCGCCGGATCGAGAAGCTGATCGTGGTGGACGATTCCTACAAATGCATCGGCCTCATCACCGTTAAGGATATCGAGAAGGCGGTCAATTACCCCGACGCCACGAAGGACAGCGGCGGCCGTTTGCGCGTGGCGGCGGCGACGACCGTGGGCGATAAGGGGTTCGAACGCACCCAGGCGCTGATCGATGCGGAATGCGACGTCATCATCATCGATACAGCGCATGGGCATAATCGCGATGTATCCCGTGCGGTCGAACGCGCCAAAAAGATCGGCGGCGATGTGCAGATCATCGCGGGCAATGTCGCCACGGCGGAAGCCACGCGGGCGCTGATCGATGCGGGCGCGGATGCGATCAAGGTGGGTATCGGCCCCGGCTCCATCTGTACCACGCGCGTTGTTGCGGGTGTGGGCGTGCCTCAGCTGACCGCCATCATGGAAGCGAGCGAGGAAGCGTTCAAATCGGACATTCCGGTCATCGCCGATGGCGGCCTGCGCACATCGGGCGATGCGGCAAAGGCAATAGCGGCAGGCGCGTCCGCGATTATGGTCGGATCGATGCTGGCCGGTACGGCGGAGGCGCCGGGCGAGACGTTTCTGTATCAGGGCCGGAGCTACAAAAGCTATCGCGGCATGGGCAGTGTAGGGGCAATGGCGCGGGGTAGCGCGGACCGGTATTTCCAGGCGGACGTGTCAGCGTTGAAACTGGTGCCGGAGGGGATCGAAGGACAGGTGCCATTCAAGGGACCGGCCAAGGATATCGTTCACCAGCTGGTCGGTGGGATCAAGGCGGCGATGGGCTATACCGGCGCGGCGACCATTCCCGATCTGCGCGAGCGGGCGCAATTCGTGCGCATTACCGGCGCGGGTTTGAGCGAGAGCCATGTCCACGACGTCGCGATTACGCGCGAAGCCCCGAATTACCCCACCCGATGATCGACGCGCCATGACCCCCGCCGCGCGCGTTCAATCCGCGATCGTCATTCTCGACAGCATTATCCACGCCGCGCGGTCGCAAGGCGCACCGGCGGATCGCATTATCAAGGATTGGGCGCGAAACAATCGCTATGCCGGATCGAAGGACCGCCGCGCCATCCGCGAACTTGTCTATGGCGCGATCCGCGCATGCGGCCCGGTCCCGCACAGTGGCCGTGCGGCCATGTTGCGCTATGGCGAAGTGGACTCGGACATTTTGCCGCTGTTCGACGGTTCGCAATATTGCCCACCGGCAATCGGTTCGAGCGAGCATGCGGCACAAGGCGGCGTCGCGCCCCCTTGGGTCGTAAGACACTTACTGAAATCCGAGATCGGCGGCCCCGAACCGGCGGCGTTGCTGGACCGCGCACCGCTCGACATCCGCGTCAATACGTTGAAGGCGGACCGCGCGACGATCGCCCTTCCTGAACAGGGCGAGCAGCTGCTGTCGCCCAATGGCCTACGTTATCCTTCGGGAACGCAGGTCGAACAATGGGCCGCATATCGGGATGGCCGGATCGAGGTGCAGGACCATGGCAGCCAATGGGCCTGCCGCGCCATAAACGCCAATCCCGGTGAAACGATCGTCGATCTATGTGCAGGCGCGGGCGGCAAAACGCTCGGTTTAGCGGCCATGATGGAGAACCGCGGCACCTTGATTGCAAGCGATACCGATCGCGGGCGGTTGCAACGCCTGTCGCCGCGTGCCGAGAAGGC
>JBAUIN010000212.1:0-7899 GCA_049682975.1 Pontixanthobacter sp.
GTTCTACGATTTCGCTGTTTACGCCAACCGGTGAGGCAATAACCGGTAGGCCGCATGCCATGTATTGGATAAGTTTATAGCCGCATTTCCCTCGCGACCAAGGAGTATCGGTCAATGGCATGATGCCAATATCCATTTGAAGAATCTGCGCAGCTTCGCTGTCTTCCGTCCAAGGTATGATTTCAATCGAAGGATGATCGTAATTCTCGGCACCGACTGCATGAATGATCGCGTTCTCGGCTTCTGCAGTGCCGATAAGGTCCGGCAATAATCGAAGCATGTACTCGCGCCAGGTACTGGGTGAACCGATCCAACCAATCACCGGCCTCTGATCGTCGTCATTCTGCTGTTTCATTGGATAACGATTGACATCTACTACCGTCGGTACGATTTCGATCCATGGGGCGCCAGCGGAGTGCGCGCGTTCGGCAAGATAAGCATTCCCAGCTGTAACAAGCCTGGAACTTGCCATCAGCCGATCGACTTTCTTGCCAAGCGTTGAGCGAACGGCCTTTCGATTATGTAGATCGTAGCGATGAAATATTGCGTCGTCGCAATCGACCACACGAGGGATTGAGAAGGAAAGCATTGCGCGCTCCACTGGCCATGGGGCCCACGGCACAGCTTCGGACTGTATCCAATATAGTTCGGCGGAGCGGTGCAACATCAATTCGCGGAGGCGGTCGATATACGCTGTAATCACAGCCGAAGAGCGCGATTGCCCGCCATACAGCGCGTGTAGATATTCTTGTCCAAATAGTGGACAAAAGCTGGATTCAATACCGGCGTCAGTTAGGGCATTCTGATATTGCAGAAACCGTAACCGGCTCGAGGCACCGTTTCGGCTATAACGGGATAATATCTGAATTGCCATGATTAGGACGGCCGAATAGCGCCGGTGCGCACATTCTCATATATTGTATGATAAGCGTTCGTACCCGCTTCCAAGGAATAAACCTTTTCCGCAACTGACCGACATCGCTTTGCAGCTTCTTGATTGCGCGCCAGGTCCAAAGCTCTTTCAATCGCAATATCGATTGCTTCGTCTTCCCTCGACGCCAGTACTACGCCGACATTGTGGGTGATGACGAGTTCTTCTACGTCGCCGATCTGTCCGTTGGTTAAGACCGGTATCCCACACCCCAATGCTTCACCCATTCTGGTAGGGGATCGCCCAAGCTCAGAAGCGGAGCCCGAAGCGTAGAAAAATATCGAAAGATCATGTAGTTTCAGGCGATCATGAATAAGAAGTGGCGACTCGGCAAAAATTTCAAGCCTGTCTTGATAGCTCACGGCTCCTCGAAGTGCGACCAGGACCGATTGCGGCGGTTCACGCGTAATTATCTCGAACCGTGCATACGGGTGTTGGATTGCAAGTCTTTCAAAGGTTCGACCCAGTAAATCAGCATCGAACCAGCGGTTCAAGACCGACCCGTGACAACCAAAAATCAAGGGACCGGTTGCTACTTCGTTCCGGGACTCGAACCGCGCGAGATCGGTACAAGTGGGAATTACAAACATACGCCGGTTCTCGATCGCATCGCCATGGCGGTCGGAAAGCCAGCCGACGGCCGCCCTCGTTAATGAAACAATCGCATCTGCGTCTTTCAACATGCGGTGTTCGAACCAATCGATTGTCCTATGCAACCATGACCCTCGACTGATACGATCGGACGTAACCAGTTCTTCGGCCCACAAAGAACGCATATCGAACACATAAGGGGTTTTCGACAGCCGCCCTGCGCTCCAGGCTGCAGCAGCAGGAATATAGGACCGCGCATGGATCAATGCCGGTTTATTCCGCCAAACTTCCCGGATGGTGAGCATGAAAAGAACCAGTAGATTCCATAACTGCGCGAGTAATCGAGGTCGATTATGAAAGCGGCGCTTGATCCAAATGATACCATGCTGTTCGCAAAGCCGCTCTACGTAAGCGACATGATCGGTATTTCGCAAATCATCAGCGCGTTCGAATGATATCAATGTAACTCGATACTGTTTGGAAAGGCCCATCAGGTACGACAAAACCTGACTTTGACCTAACGGTTCCAACATGCCTGTACGGCTTAAATACAAGGTGTTGATCACTCGAACGCCTTGGCTAGCAGACCAGTCGAAGTCAACGCTCTTGCCTTGGGAATAGCAAGATGGAGTCGTACGCGAAATTCAAGGTCTCCTGAAACCTGTAATTCACGCTTTGTTTGAAAGCTGGGCAAACTGAATGTAGGGTATTAGATGGACACCAAAACAACTTTCTGAGCCAAAAATGCCGTTAGGTTCTCGGCCAGGCGAACGTTAGTCCGTCGGCGGGTGTGTGATTGCTGTATCATCTGAAGGTCGCCTATAATTAGGCTCAATAATGATGTAGAAATATTTAGTAGCTTTTCCTTAGTAACTCGCGGAACGTATGAGCATCGATCCAAATCCCCTCGTTTCGGTAATAAGCGTTTTTTATAATCGAGCTGAGTACGTTGCGAAATCCGTACAAAGTTTGATAAATCAGGATTACTCCAATCTAGAAATTATTCTCGTCGATGATGGATCTAGCGATCATACTCTAGCAGCTTTGCGACAGTTTGCTGAAGATGATCGCGTGAAGATTGTTTCTCATAAAAATGTTGGGTTCGTTCGTTCGATAAACGCCGCCATTAGAAACAGTTCAGGTCGATACATTGCGATTCACGGGTCAGGCGATATCAGCTATCCGGCACGGCTATCAAAACAGGCTGCAATACTATCCAAACACACCGATGTCGGGGTGATCGGCTCTCATATTTTGAATGCTCAAAACTTCGGAGCATTGAGTAGCGTGGTCAAACCCGAACCCGGTTTAGCATTCAGAAAAACGTTGATTCAAAGAAACCTGTTTTCGCATGGCGAAGTTATGTTTCGCAGATCTATCTATGAGCAAGTGGGCGGCTATCGCGAATTCTTCAAATTTGCTCAAGATCGGGATTTGTGGCTGCGAATGAGCCGGTACTGCGATTACAGTATAGTGCCCGAAATCCTGTACGAGCGAAAAATACTGGATGAAGGGGTCGGATCGACATTGAAAAAACTGATCTTGCAGGCATATCTTTCCGATTTCGCAGTACAATGTGCGATCGAGATTGATCAGGGGAGACCTGACCTACTCGAAGTCAATCACCATCTCGCGCCATTCTTGCGATCACGGTCTCGGCCGTTGGCCTTACGGTTTGCTTCTATCGGCATACGCTGGATGCTTTTGCGTGACGAAGCGGAAGGTTGGGCATTGCTCCGTCGTGCGAAACAAGAAGCATCAACGCCGAAAATAGCGTTTTACTATTATCTCGGGGCAACACATAAAATACCAAAAATATGGTCGCTTATGATCAAGCCTGCTTTGCGAAAGAAAATCGCGCGAGGTTGATTTACTCGACCACTTCTATGGTGACGCCGAGCTTGGCCAATTTTCCCTGCAGGTCATTGTATCCGCGCAAAGCCATTTCCGCGTCATGCACCTTAGATTTACCATCCGCACAGAGCGCCGCGAGTATGAGGGCCATGCTTCCACGCAAATCTGTTGATCGCGCTGTCGCTGGTTGAAACTTTATGGGCCCCTCTACCAAAATCTTTCCATGTTCTGATTGAAGTTTGCCGGTTTCGCAGAATTTGGAAAGTTCGTCGATATATCCGATCCGCTCAGGATATCGATAATCGTGAATTCGCGAAATGCCTGAAGCCGCCATAGCCAGTAGCACGAAAAACGGCTGCATATCAGAGATAACGCCGGGGTATGCACCACACGGTACTTCTACCGGCTTCACCAGATTGTTACCGGAATCGTCCGAGCGAATATAAATTGAATTGCTATTCGCCAACATGTCCAGACCGGCGCTTTGCAAATATAGAAAAGGCGCTTGCATCGTATCGAAAGGAACGTCTTCAATCAGAATATTACCGCGAGATAGAATTCCATAAACGATCCACGTCAGCGCTTCGATACGGTCAGGCATTACGCGGGCGTGTGCGCCCATTAATTGTGTTCGGCCTTTGATCGAAATATGGCTATTACCAGAAACGACGATCTCGCTTCCCATGTGCTTTAGTAAACTGATAAGGTCTTCTACTTCAGGCGTGATGTAAGCGTTGACGATTTCGGTCGTGCCAGAGGCGATTGCACCGCATATCAATGCGTTTTCGGTTCCTCCTACCGTCGAAATTGGAAACGATATTGTATTACCCTGAAAACCTTTTCCCTCGATCTTAATACACTCTTCGGTTTCGGTGACTTTGCAACCAAGCTGCTCCCAGACGAGGACATGCATATCGTAACCACGACTGCCGATCTTGCACCCTCCCGGGTAAGGTATCACGGCCTTGCCAGAACGCATGATCTGGCCAGCAGCGAGAAGATATGTAGTGCGAATAGGAACTTCGAAAGTCGGCAATTCGGACGCGCTGTAGCTCGAAGCGTCGATTATCGCCTCATTCCGGTCGTGGTCCAGTTCGACTTTACCGCCCATTGCACAAATAAATCGAACTTTATGACCGACATCCACCAAACGGGTTGGGAAGTTGGACAATGTGACCGTTTCGTCGGAAAGTAATGCAGCTGCAAGCAAGCGTGTTGCGCTATTTTTCGCTCCGCTGACCTGTACTGTTCCCTTAGGTCGCGTTCCGCCGGAAATTATCGCTTTCATATGCTCGCCTTATCAAAATTTAATGTTGAATTTTGCCGATAGGAACCGCGACATACCCGGCACGCTTTCGGCTAGAAACGCGAAGTCTGTTTTACGCGGGAGCACGATTTTGAACAAGGAAATCCCGACGACCCGAGAATAGACAAGACAGTAAATCGCACTTGAGAAAAAATAGGCAATGCTAGTGGCAGCCCCCGCCCCAATCGCACCCAACGATGGCACCAACATGAAGCCGATAGCGGCGTTAATGATAATGCTTGGCACCGTCGCCAACAACGACAACCACGGATGCCCCATACCGCCCATTTCGCTAACGAGAATTTTGAACACACACATCAGCACCATCCCCGGCAGCAGGGCAGCCAAGACCGGGATACTCGGCGAAAATTCAGTGCCGAACGCGAGCGGTATTAAGAAAGGGGCTACACTGATCATTCCAATAGATGCGATCGCAGCCGCTCCAACCGTCAGCCTCATCAAAGCCAGTACTTTAAAAGAAAAATCCCGCCCCTTCGTGCGAGTAGCGGAGCGTTCGAACAGTAAGCTATTGAGAACCGTGGGCAACTGCCAAATCAACTCTGCTAAGGTTAGCGCGACGGCAAAATAGCCAACCTGCTCCGAAGTGCTGAATCTATGAAGTATAAGTGTGCTTATCTTATAATTTAGAATTATCAAGAAAAGAGAAAGTCCAAACCCCATCCCAATATTTAAAAGGGATTTGATGACCTTCCAATTGATGCTCAATTTTAGTTTTATTATTGACGATAAAAGATGAACTGCATAGCAGCATATTGAAATTGAGGCGACCAATTGGGCAGATATGGCTAGCTCTACGGTGAGGTTGATCGTCAAAAAAATGGAAAGCAGCAATGTAACTCGTAACGCTTCCGGTATCCAAAACGTACGATTGAACCGCACAATTTGCCTTTTACCCAAAAATATACCGGACGAATACGAGAGAACCAGTCCTAAAGGTATGATCATTGATGCCAAAATTCGGGTGGATAATGGCACTTCTTCAAACCCGAAATTGTCGAATACATACAGGCTTAGCATTACACCTGCAGTACTGAAGGTCACAAATATCAAAACAAGGCCGGCAAAAACTTGCGGGTCAGAGAATATTTTCTTAGAAATATGATATGCCGCGGATTGACGTATTCCAGCTTCGGTAATGCTAACCAACAAAAATGGTATCAAGATGATAGCGGTTAGAAGGCCGCGGTCGTCAGGTCCGAGAGCTCGGGCCAGCAATATACTTGCTCCGAACTTCAAGGACAGCGTGGCAATACGCGTCGTGAAAACTGATCGGACATCCAGAAAAAAACCGTAGGCACGTCTTTGTGGGCTGGGTGTTTCGGGAGGTTTTTCTGGAGGATGCATAGGCCCAAGAGCAATCTATGATGCAGCTTGCTATGTGCGGCATGTAAGGCCTGCCTATCCATTCCGCAAGACGTTCCTCGGTTTCAAACCTGTCGTTCCGATTGACGCATCAAGGTAAAGTTTATAGTTCAAGATTAAGTTTTTCAATTCTTTCGTATTAAAGCGCGGATCGATGCAGGCCCTGATTGAATCAAAGCACATGTCGGGCCGCCAGCGACTTTACGCCAAATTGTCACATCATGTACCGACCGAGATAGATGTTCCTTTGGCTTCGCTCTCCCGATGGAAGATTGGTGGCCTCGGAGATTTGGTAATACGGCCGACAACTTCTGAGCAAGCTGCAGCTGCCCTTAAGATCCTCTATGTAGAAAATGTGGATTATGTCGTTGTCGGCGAAGGATCGAACATTCTTTTCGACGATGCTGGTCTGCGAATTCCTATGCTTGTTATATCAAATGCTTTGGGTGGTTTCGATTATCTGGGTGATGGCCGCGTTAGAGTGGGGGCAGGCCATTGGGTTCCATCCTTTGTTCGCAAGCTAATCTCTCTTGGTCTTACTGGAGCAGAGCACGCAATAGGAATTCCCGGTACGCTGGGTGGTCTCATCGTTATGAATGGCGGCAGCCAGCGCAGGGGCATCGGTGAGCAGTTGGTTTCCGTAAAAGTTCTAAATAAGATGGGTCAGATTGTCACAATGTCTCGCGATGAGTGCGATTTCTCCTATCGCCATTCTGCCCTTCAAAATTCTGGCCTGGTAGTCGCCGAGGCAGAGTTTCAGTATGAGGCCGGCCAGGCTTTCGAGATGCGGCGGCGTGCTGTGGCGACGTTGATCGAGCGAAAGAACAAGTTCCCCCGTTATTTGCCAAACTGCGGATCGGTTTTTGTTAGCAATCCAAAAATGTATGAAACCGTGGGGCCGCCTGGACATGCTATCGAGGCGGCTGGATTAAAGGGACACAGGATCGGGAATGCGCAAATTTCTGAATTGCATGCGAATTTTATAGTGAACTTGGGACATGCACGCGCGACGGACGTATTGGCGTTGATCCATCTCATGCGTGATAAAGTACATGAACTAACGGGATTTTGGTTGAGTTGCGAAGTGCGCCATATGTTGCCGAACGGGAAGTTACAGCCGGCGCACTTACAGCATTGAACGATGAGGCTCCAAGGCAATGCGACCTTGGCACTAACCGCTGAGACATTCTCGAAAAACCCATGCTTTTCGAACCGGCTTGTTCGCAAAACGTAATGCAGGCTTCTGTCATAAGGTGATATTAAGTGGGTAATACGCAGAATAGCTGGCTTCGAGGGTTCGCACTTACCCGTTCGAATCTGCAAGTCTCACCCGATTGGACTGAACGACCGTTTGGTGGACAGATCTTGTCCGTTCACCCTGAAGCCCGCCTGACTATGAACGTCGGTCTTTCCTATCAGATTGCAATAATCGGGATCGTCGTCGATCCATTCGAAGTGCTGCATAACCCATCTGAGATTGCCGGAAAACTCCTTACCGCAGCGGACATATCGATTAATGAATTCCATTCGGCGCTCGCTCAACTTACCGGTCGTTTTGTGGTGCTGCTGGCCATGCCCGATGATCTACGGGTTTATGGGGACGCCGCGAACCTGCTGGCGGTTTTCTACGTCGCCGAGGGTACGCCAGCCATCGGTTCTCATGCAAGTTTACTTGGCAAGCATTTCGGTTGGGATCCTTCGGAGATCGCTCATAATCATTTGAGACAACCCGACGTCAGGCGAACGCTGTATCTTCCGGGAAACAGTTCGACATACGATCAAATACGCCAACTTACGGCCAACACATATTTCTCATTCGAAGAACGCCGTACGC
>JBAUIN010000213.1:0-16835 GCA_049682975.1 Pontixanthobacter sp.
AAAGCCTGCGGCTGTTCGCTGATGCCGAGTTGGGCGATGATGTACCAAACTCCGAAAGCCCAGACGCCGATGTAAAGACCGGACATATGCGCCCAAAGATTGTCCATCAAATCGAGTTCATCGATACGTTTGAAATAATCGATGGTGAACCAGACCGCTGCTATGCTCACAGCCGCCAGCAGCCCAAGCGGTACAGCGATGGGAATAGTGCCATCGATAAACAATTCGTTGGTTACGCCGCTTAGAAATCCCGCAATCAGCGCGAAGAGAAATGCGATCGCGCTATACCGCCAAAATGCCCGCCTGCGCTTCTTATGCCTTGTTTCGCCGGAATAGCCCGGAGCGTTTGTTTCAGTATCCATCGTCGAAAATCTCCTCGATCGGCATATCGAACAGGCGTGCGATACGAAAGGCCAGGGGAAGCGAGGGATCGTGCTTGCCCGTCTCCACCGCATTGACCGCTTGCCGTGACACGTCGAGCCGACCAGCCAGTTCGGCCTGGCTCCAATCGCGTTCGGCCCGCAATACTTTCAGCCTGTTGTTCATAGTCATCCTCACCTGTCCTTATGTCAGGTTATGTTGACTATATGTCCGTAGTTATACGCTTTGTCAACACTACCTGACATAGAGTCTGTATAACATGACATTTCGTGAACGGAATGGAATGCCCCCGTTTCTCCTCATTGACCCTCCCCCGGTCATCCGCCAAAGCGCGCGGACAATGACGTTCTCGCCGCAAACCTCGTTTCAGGACATGATCCTGGCGCTCCATGATTTTTGGGCGACGCAGGGGTGCCTCATTCTGCAGCCTTACGACATGCGGATGGGGGCGGGCACGTTTCATACGGCGACCACCCTGCGCGCATTGGGTCCGGAGCCATGGAATGCCGCATTCGTGCAACCCTGCCGTCGGCCGACCGATGGTCGTTATGGCGAGAACCCGAACCGGCTGCAGCACTATTACCAATATCAGGTTATTCTCAAACCTAGCCCGCCTGACATTCAGGATCTCTATCTCGACAGCCTGCGATACATCGGTGTCGATCCGCTGAAACACGATATTCGTTTCGTGGAAGATGACTGGGAATCCCCCACGCTGGGCGCATGGGGTCTGGGCTGGGAGGTCTGGTGCGATGGAATGGAGGTCACGCAGTTCACCTATTTTCAGCAGATGGGCGGCTTCGACTGCAAGCCCGTCTCGGGCGAGCTGACTTATGGGTTAGAACGCCTCGCCATGTATATTCAGGGCGTAGACAACGTGTACGATCTCGATTTCAACGGTCGCGGCGTAAGTTACGGCCAGGTTTTCCTCGAAAACGAAAAACAGATGTCGAAATGGAATTTCGAAGTCGCGAACACGGACGCATTGTTCGATCTGTTCAATAAAGCGGAGGCGGAATGCCGGAACGCGCTGTCCGCCGAAATTCCCGTTGCTGCCTATGAACAGGCTGTCGAGGCCAGCCACATCTTCAATCTGTTGCAGGCGCGCGGCGTCATCAGCGTGCAGGAACGCGCAAGCTATATGGGCCGGGTCCGCGATCTCGCCCGTGGATCGTGCGAAGCGCATATGGCGCTGAACAAGGATATGTGGGCCGATCGCTTCCCGGAGTGGTCGGTGTGACCGAATTCCTGCTGGAACTGCGCTCTGAAGAAATCCCCTCACGCATGCAGGCCGGTGCGCGGGCGGAACTGGAAAAACTGTTCCGCCGTGAGATGGACGCGGCCGGGGTAGCGTTCGGCGAAACGACCGTATGGTCCACGCCGCGCAGGCTGGCCCTGATCGCTTGTGATATGCCGCTCGAAACGAAAGCGATATCGGAAGAGATCAAGGGTCCGCCCGAGGCAGCGCCCGATCAAGCGGTCGATGGCTTCTGCCGCAAAAACGGCGTTTCGCGCGACCAGTTGGAAGTGCGCGACGTCAAAGGCCGTCCGACCTATTTCGCAGTACTCGATACGCCGGGCAGGGCGGTCAAAGAGCTTTTGACAAAGGCGATCCCCGCTATCATCCGCGACTTCGCATGGCCCAAATCGATGCGTTGGGGCGGGGCGTCGATGAGTACGGAAAGTTTGCGCTGGGTTCGCCCATTGTCCGGTATCGTGGCGCTGCTGGGCGGCGAAGTGGTCGAATGCGAAGTGCATGGCGTTACCAGCGGCGCAGTCACGCTGGGTCATCGCTTTCACCATTCGGGCGACATCACCATCGGCGGGGCGGACGATTACGCGTTGAAGTTGCGTGCGGCGCATGTCGTTGTCGATCACAACGACCGCGAAACGCTGATCCGGGAGGGTGCGAAGAAAGCCGCAGGCGACGCCGGGCTCGATCTCGTTGAGGATGAGGGACTGGTCATTGAAAACGCCGGTTTGACCGAATGGCCGGTGCCGTTGCTCGGCCGGTTCGACGATAATTTTCTGGAGGTGCCGCCCGAGACCATCCAGCTTACCGCGCGGGTGAACCAGAAATACTTCGTGTGCGAGAAAGACGGCGCGTTGACCAACGCCTTTATCTGCACCGCCAATATCGAAGCGGCGGATGGCGGTGCGGCGATTGTCGATGGCAACCGCAAGGTGTTGGCTGCGCGCCTGTCCGATGCGCGATTCTTCTGGGACGTGGACCGGAAGAAAACACTCGAAGAACATGCAGAGGGTCTGGCGCGGATTACTTTCCACGAGAAACTGGGAACCGTGGCCGACAAGGCCGAGCGGGTTGCGAAACTGGCGCGATGGTTGGTGGAGGAACATATTGTTATTCCCGCGGAAGCGGGAGCTCAGAACAACCAGGAGGTACAAAAGCTCGCCGATCAGGCCGAACTTGCCGCGCGTTTGTGCAAAGCCGATCTCGTGACTGAGATGGTCGGGGAATTCCCTGAACTTCAAGGCCTTATGGGCGGCTATTACGCCCGAGCCGAGGGGCTGCCGGATGCGGTCGCGGACGCCATCCGCGATCATTACAAGCCGGTCGGGCAGAGGGATGAGGTGCCCACCGCGCCGGTCACGGTGGCGGTCAGTTTGGCGGACAAGTTGGACACGTTGTTCGGATTTTTTGCTATCGATCAAAAGCCCACGGGATCTAAAGATCCGTTCGCGTTACGACGTGCTGCATTGGGCGTAATACAAACAATACAAGCCAATAACGTCCGGCTCAATCTGACGAATGTTCATGCGAAGCTAGTCGACCAAGAGGAGAAACGCAGTTCTTCGATACGTTCGGATCGAATGAGCTTACAAGAGCTGCTGGATTTCTTCGCCGACCGACTCAAGGTTCAACAGCGCGGCGCGGGCGTTCGCCACGATTTGATCGACGCCGTATTTGCGCTCGGGGGTGAATACGATCTTGTCCGGATACTCGCTCGCGTTCGGGCCCTCCAGTCCTTCATGGACAGTCTGGATGGTGCGAACTTACTGGCTGGATATAAACGAGCGGCAAATATTCTGAAGAAGGAGGGTGGCGCTACCGAGCCGCCGCATACCGGCGAAGAAGACCCGCTTGCGCAAGTCGACGATCCGATTCTCAAGGATATTGTTGCGGAGCAGGCAAGATCACAGTCAGGACTTTCCTACACCCCCGAACCTGCAGAAAAGGCACTGATCGATGCGCTCGATATGGCGGAGCCCGAAGCGACTGCCGCTATCGAGCGCGAAGATTTCACCGCAGCGATGTCGGCGCTCGCCAGTCTGCGCGCGCCGATCGATGCGTTCTTCGAGGAGGTTACCGTCAATGACCAGGATCGGGACAAACGCGCCGCACGGCTCGACCTGCTCGCCCGCTTTCGCGATGCCGTTCATGGCGTCGCCGATTTCAGCAAGATCGAAGGATGATGTTTTGCGTCTAGGACCGTGTACCAAGCGGTCCAAGTCTCTTGATCGGCCTGTCGCATAAAACGAATAAACCGGAGTTTCCTTACGTGAAGACTGTCTATCCTTTCGGCGGCGATGCCGACCATTCCGATCCACGACAGAAGGACAAGACCGTTACCGGCGGCAAGGGCGCGAATTTGGCCGAAATGGCCAAGATCGGCCTGCCAGTGCCCCCCGGCTTCACCGTTACCGCCGAGGAATGCGTCGACTATCTCGCGGGCGGCGCCGACTTCTCCGACAAACTACGCGGCGATGTTCAGGCGGCCCTCGAACATATCGAGAGAACGGTTGGCAAAAGGCTAGGCGATGAGGCCGATCCCTTGCTGGTATCTGTCCGTTCGGGCGCGCGAGTATCCATGCCCGGTATGATGGATACCGTCCTCAATCTTGGCCTGAACGACGCCACGGTAAACGGCCTTGCCACCAGTTCGGGCGATGAACGCTTTGCCTGGGACAGCTATCGGCGGTTCATTCAGATGTATTCCGATGTGGTGTTGGGCGTCGATCATGGATTGTTCGAAGAGGCGTTAGAAATCGCCAAGGAAGATAAGGGGTTATACAACGATACGGAGATGCAGTCTGAAGATTGGCAGGCGCTAGTTGTCGAATTCAAAGCAATCGTGCAGCGCGAACTGGGTGAGGCGTTTCCGCAGGATGTTCAGGCGCAACTTTGGGGTGCCATCGCCGCAGTATTCGACAGCTGGGATAGCGACCGGGCCAAGATCTATCGCCGATTGAACGACATTCCGAAAGATTGGGGCACTGCGCTGAATGTGCAGGCGATGGTGTTCGGTAATATGGGCGATACCAGCGCCACCGGCGTTGCGTTCACGCGCGATCCGGCAACGGGTGAAAAAAGCTTCTACGGCGAATATCTTATCAACGCGCAGGGCGAGGATGTCGTCGCCGGCATACGCACACCGCAATATCTTACGAGGACCGCGCGCGAAGCTGCCGGTGCCAAACCTCTTAGCATGGAAGAATCCATGCCTGCCGCCTACGCCGAACTGGCAGAGGTCTTTACTCTACTTGAATCGCATTATCGCGATATGCAGGACATCGAATTCACGGTGCAGGACAATAAGCTGTGGATGCTGCAGACCCGCACGGGCAAGCGCACGGCGAAGGCTGCATTAAAAATGGCCGTCGACATGGTGGACGAGGGGCTGATCGAGGAGAAGGAGGCCATTCTCCGCGTCGATCCGATGGCGCTCGATCAATTGCTGCATCCGACGCTGGATCCGAATGCGAAGCGCGACATTCTGACTACCGGCCTGCCAGCATCGCCGGGTGCCGCGAGCGGCGTGATCGTATTGGATGCCGATACGGCGGAACGCTGGTCGCAAGAGGGGAAAACGGTTGTCCTGGTACGGGTCGAAACCAGCCCGGAAGACATTCACGGAATGCATGCTGCGCAGGGCATTCTAACCGCCCGTGGCGGCATGACGTCACATGCTGCAGTCGTGGCCCGGGGTATGGGGCGACCCTGCGTGTCGGGCGCGTCCGCACTTTCGATCGATATGAAAGCCCGCACGCTTCGCATTGGCAATCGCGAGTTGCAAGAGGGTGATACGCTGACCCTGGATGGCAGCAAGGGCCAAGTGATGGCCGGTAAAGTCGACACGATCGAACCGGAAATGGAGGGCGATTTCGGCACGCTGATGGAATGGGCCGATCGGCATCGGCGCATGCGGGTGCGCACCAACGCGGAAACGCCGAACGATTGCCGGGTCGCCCGCCAGTTCGGGGCGGAAGGGATCGGATTATGCCGGACCGAGCATATGTTTTTCGATGCCAACCGGATCAGCGCAGTCCGCGAAATGATCCTCGCCGACGACGAAGCTGGTCGGCGCGACGCGTTGGCGAAGCTGCTGCCCGAGCAGCGCGCGGATTTCCGGCAAATATTCGAGGTTATGAGGGGGCTTCCCTGCACCATCCGTTTGCTGGATCCACCGCTGCATGAGTTCCTGCCGCATTCCGATACCGAGTTCGCGGACCTATCGGGCAATACCGGGATCGATGTTGAACAGTTAAAGCGCAGAGCCGGGGAGTTGCATGAATTTAATCCCATGCTTGGGCACCGCGGGTGTCGGCTCGGGATCACATACCCCGAGATCTACGAGATGCAGGCGCGTGCAATATTCGAGGCGGTCTGCGATATCGCCGGGGAAACCGGGGAGGCGCCCGTACCGGAAATCATGGTGCCCCTCGTGGCAACGCAGCGAGAATTGGAAATTTTGCGCAGTTTAATCGACCGGGTGGCGGGTGAGGTGTTCGCAGAACGCAAAACTACGCTCGAATATCTGGTAGGCACCATGATCGAATTGCCACGCGCGGCGCTGATGGCAGGCGAAATCGCATCCGAAGCGAAGTTCTTCTCGTTCGGGACCAACGATCTGACGCAAACCACTTTGGGTGTCTCGCGCGATGATTCCGCGCGTTTCCTGGCGCCCTATGTCGATCATGGTATTTTCGAACGCGACCCCTTCGTCAGTCTCGATATCGATGGGGTCGGCCAACTCGTCGAAATGGCAGTCGAGCGCGGACGAAAAACGCGTGGCGACATTAAATTGGGGATTTGCGGCGAGCATGGCGGCGACCCTGCCAGTATCGCGTTCTGCGACCGAACCGGACTCGATTATGTTAGCGCATCGCCCTATCGTGTACCGATTGCGCGTCTTGCTGCAGCACAGTCTTCGCTACAGATGAAATAATTACTATTTCCAACCAGTTAAGGTTATCATTTCGAAGGTTTCCTTAAGTTTTCCATCCGCATCGGCGAGCTGCGAAAATTTCTGTTTGGCGGCTCTCCATTGGGACGGCTTGACGTACGGGCCTGGATCGCGAAGCATGTTCCCCATTCCCTGATCGCGCAAATCGTCGATCAGCTGGTTCAATGACGAGAAACGAACAATCAGACTCTGGGAATCGATCACCTGCTTACGAAATCCGGCGCGTTGCATCAGAGCGGCAGCTGCTTTTTGATCGATCATCGGATGTATTCTCGCAGCCGGTTGCGCTCCATCTGCGGCGAGCATGATCTGGCGAAGCTGCAGAAGTGTGCCCGCACCCGGAAAGGCGGAAAATAGCAGCCCATCGTCCTTCAGAGCATTCCGGCAATGGAGTAGGGCACCAGGCAAGTCGTTGAGCGTTCCCATTCCCAGCAGATGGACGATCGCGTCGAATTGCATGTCGCCGAACGGCTGCTCCTCGTCGATTTCGCCTATGCCTTGCGATACTACGGAGCAACCTTCCGCTATGAGATGCCTTGCAAGCTTCCCCGTCCAATCCCCCACAACCAAAGTACTTTCTGGAACGAAGCGCATGAACGCCATCCGTTCGATTATCTCATCAATCGCGTCGTCAAGCATCCAGACCGCTGCATTATCGCGATGTTGACGCGACACTAATCGTCGCCAACCGGCCCTTCGCCGCTTGGGGGCGAAGATAGTGGGAAGTGTATCCTTGTGCATATCCAATCCGTGCCGCTCTTGTTCCTATGGCGCAAGTGGGACATGCGGCGATATGGCGACGGGACTACGCATGGCGGAGATTGTCAAACCGGCGGTAGACTTGATCTATCCGCCGCGTTGCCCGATCTGCGGCGATGCGATTGGCGCGCAGAACGGCGTATGCGTGGCGTGCTGGTCGGAACTGGAACTTCCTACTCAAACCGGTTGCGCAAGCTGCGGCAGACCTATCGACGGTTATGATGCAGTGGGATCGCCGCATTGCGCGCGATGCCTGGCCAATCCTCCACAGCATGACGGGATCATCTCGGCGACTGTTTATAACGATGCGTCGCGTAAACTCGTTCTCGCTTTCAAACATGGACGTCGTATTGCGCTCGCGAAAATGTTCGGACGCCTGATGGCAGGTCGGCTGACAGAGCTTGGCGACGACTGGATATTCGTGCCAGTACCATTGCATCGCTTTCGCCTGTGGTATCGGGGTTTCAATCAGGCCGCATTGTTGGCGCAAGAGATCGCACGAATACGCAAACAGCAAGTGGTCGTCGATGGTCTGTTCCGGCGTAAAGCGACCCGAACGCTGGGTGGGCTAGGGCGCAAAACGCGTGAGCGAACGCTAAAAGGGGCTATCACCATCAACCCCCGCAGGCGAGAAACTATCCGTAGCGCCAATATCATCCTCGTCGACGATGTTCTGACTAGCGGCGCGACCAGTAATGCCTGTGTGCAAGCGCTGAAGAGTGCCGGCGCCAACAAGGTAATAATCAGCTGCTTCGCTCGGGTAGGGCAGGACAGTATGTAATAAATACGCTGCGCGAGCACCCCTGAAACGCGAAACGCCCGAGGTAAGAAACCTCGGGCGCCACGTGACGAATTCTTTTGGATCCGCCTTACAGCTTGGACAACCTCCCCCTTGATGGTTGTCGGGATCCGATCCCTCATCGTTATGTAGGTGCGCCAGATCATCCGATCGGCTGCGAACCTTCCCCTGAACCTGGCGCTATCGTTGCGCCTTTGCTCAGTAGTCAGCCCCATAAGGGCCACGCTATATCCCTTTCCATTCATCGTGGCGGCAGGAAAGAGCAATTGGTGGGAGGTATGGAATATCAATCGAGAATGTGGTTATTCAGCAACAATTATTACCGTTCCTTCAAAACAGAGATAAATTGCCGATGACCGAACCGGATAGGGCAGATGCGACCGCATCATTTGCGCCAAAATACGATGCGAATGGGCTGCTCACTGGCGTAGTGGTGCATTACATTACGAAAGAAGTGCTGATGGTGGCCTTTCTGAACGAACAGGCCGTTGCGGCAACGCGTGACACCGGATTGGCGCATTTCTATTCGCGTTCCAGACAGCAGCAATGGTGCAAGGGGGAAACGTCCGGGAACGTCCTTCGCGTAAAACGCATTCTCGTCGATTGCGATCAGGATGCGTTGGTTCTGGAATGCGAACCGGCAGGTCCGGTCTGCCATACTGGAGCGTCAGACTGCTTCTACAGAGAACTGAAAGATGGGAAGCTTGCGCCATTGTAACCACCATATTATCTTGACGTTTACGTAAAGGGCAGCTATCGGAATAGGCATGGCGACCGCATCGAACATGAAGAATGGTAGCAAGGGCAAGGAGGCTCATGCCGGTGCCCATCTCGACCGTCCGGATCGTCTGGCCCGCAAACAATTCACCATCTCGGACCTTACCAGCGAATTCGATTGTACCGCACGCGCGTTGCGTTTTTACGAGGACGAAGGTTTGGTTGCACCACGGCGGTCCGGGCTTACACGTGTGTATTCGCAACGCGACCGGGCTCGGCTTGCCTGGATTATGCGCGCTAAGAACGTGGGCTTCAGCCTGACGGAAATCCGGGAAATGATCGACCTATACGATCTGGGCGACGGACGAGTGGAGCAACGACGCGTAACGATCGAAAAATGCCGAACCCACGTTGCGAAGCTGAAAAGCCAGCGCGCCGATATCGATTCGTCGATCAAGGAGTTGACGGGATTCATCGAACATATCGAAGAGCTTGATCTCGACAGCAAAAGCGATTGATACAGAATTCAAAACCGACCGATTATGTGAACCGAAGGAAGCACAATGCCGACCTATAACGCACCGACGCGCGATGCGCGCTTTATCATCAATGAAGTGCTCGATCTGGCGAGTTATAACAATCTGCCGGGGTTCGAGAGCGCGACTCCCGACATGATCGACACGGTCGTAAACGAAGCGGGCAAGTTTTGTTCCGAAGTGCTCGCGCCTTTAAATCAGACCGGCGATCAGGAAGGCTGTACCCGCCACGATGATGGCAGTGTGACAACCCCCACGGGCTTCAAGGAAGCGTTCGACAAATATCGCGAATCGGGCTGGGGCACCATTTCCGCAGCGGAAGAGTTTGGCGGGCAGGGCATGCCCCACGTTCTTGGAATGCTGGTCGAGGAGTTCGTCAGCACGTCCAATCAGGCTTTCGGCATGTATCCGGGGCTGGCATCCGGTGCTGCGGCTGCGATCGTGGCCAAGGGGTCGGACGAGCAGAAGGAGAAATTCCTTCCCAAAATGATTTCGAACGAATGGTTGGGTACTATGAACCTGACGGAGCCGCATTGCGGCACCGATCTGGGCATGATCCGTACTAAGGCCGAACCACAGGCCGATGGATCGTACAAAATCACCGGGCAAAAGATTTTCATTTCGGCCGGCGAGCATGATCTGACCGAAAATATTATTCATCTGGTTCTTGCCAAAACACCCGGTGCGCCGGACAGTTCGAAAGGCATCTCACTTTTCATTGTACCCAAAGTGCTGGTGAACGATGACGGATCGCTCGGTGAACGCAACACGCTGCAATGTGGTGCCATTGAAGAGAAAATGGGCATTCACGGCAATTCGACCTGTGTGATGAATTACGATGACGCAACCGGGTACATGGTCGGCGAAGAGAACAAAGGGCTGGCCGCAATGTTCATCATGATGAACGCAGCCCGGCTCGGTGTGGGTATTCAGGGCTATGCGCAGGCTGAAATCGCGTATCAAAACGCCGTCGCCTACGCGCTCGATCGCCGTCAAGGGCGAGCTCTTACCGGCCCAGCGGAACCCGAAGCGAAAGCCGATCCCATCTTTGTTCACGCCGATGTGCGTCGGATGCTGATGGATGCCAAGGCATATACCGAAGGCATGCGGGCATTGGCGTTGTGGGGTGCGCTTCAAGTCGATTTGACGCATCAAGGTGAGAGCGAAGAGGACCGGCAAAAAGCCGATCAAATTCTCAGCCTATTGACCCCGGTCATTAAAGGCTACGGAACCGACAAGGGCTTTGATATTGCGGTTAACATGCAGCAGGTGTTCGGTGGCCATGGCTACATTCAGGAATGGGGCATGGAGCAATATGTGCGCGATAGCCGTATTGCGATGATTTACGAAGGAACCAACGGCGTTCAGGCGATGGACCTTTGCGGACGTAAATTGGCCCAGAAT
This sequence comes from Pontixanthobacter sp., assembly GCA_049682975.1. Classification (GTDB taxonomy): domain Bacteria; phylum Pseudomonadota; class Alphaproteobacteria; order Sphingomonadales; family Sphingomonadaceae; genus Pontixanthobacter. The sequence goes on from JBAUIN010000213.1 coordinate 10,803, forward strand.
GGCGGGGCTGCCATCCAAACATTCTTTGCGACGGTTGATGAAGAGATTGCCGAAGCGAAAAAGGTCGAAGCGTTGGCTCCATATGCCGAGAAGCTCGATAAGGCGTTGGGCGAACAGAAGGCCGCGACTATGTGGTTCATGCAAAATGCCATGCAAAACCCCGATCACTTAGGGGCAGGGGCCCATCACTACATGCACATTATGGGGATCGTGTCGCTTGGTCTGATGTGGCTGCGGATGGCATCGGCAGCGCAAAAGGCGTTAGCCAACGATGGAGACGATAAGGCGTTCTACGAAGCCAAGATCACAACTGCCAACTACTTCGCAGATCGCTTCATGCCGGACGCGGGAGCCCTGCGACGTAAGATTGAAACCGGATCGGAATCGATGATGGCGCTAGAAGAAGACGCGTTCCTGACAGCGGCCTGATCGGTTGTAATTTTAACAAGGGCGCGCGGAGTGCAATTTTGCATTCCGCGCGCCCTATTTGTTTACGCACTTTGGAGCCTATTCGCTTGGTAAGAAGTCCGGCACCGATAGATACCGTTCGCCCGTATCGTAATTAAAGCCAAGAACGCGAATGCCCTTTTCAAGATCGGGCAAAGTCTTTGCGATTGCTGCCAACGTGGCACCGCTTGAGATACCGACCAGCAAACCTTCCGCGGTCGCGCATCGACGGGCCATGTTCTTCGCTTCTTCCGCGTCGACCTGAACGGCGCCATCAATATCCTTGGTGTGGAGATTTCCCGGAATAAACCCGGCACCGATGCCCTGGATAGGATGCGGCCCGGCTTTACCTCCACCAATCACTGGCGACAATTCAGGCTCGACGGCATATGACCGAATATTCGGCCAATGCTTTTTCAGTTCCTGCGCGCAGCCGGTGATATGACCGCCGGTGCCGACACCGGTTATCATTACGTCGATCGGCGTATCGGCGAAATCCTTCAGAATTTCCTGGGATGTGGTGCGAACATGCACTTCGACATTCGCCGGATTATCGAACTGCGCCGGCATCCATGCGCCTTCGGTTTGTTCGGTCAGTTCGGTCGCACGATCGATTGCGCCCGTCATACCCTTTGTCTTGTCGGTCAGGTCGAATGTCGCACCATAGGCGAGCATCAACCTGCGCCGTTCGATCGACATGGACTCGGGCATCACCAATATCAGCTTGTACCCTTTCACCGCAGCAACCATCGCCAACCCAATGCCGGTATTACCGCTGGTCGGTTCGATGATGGTTCCCCCCGGTTTCAAATCACCGGAATTCTCCGCGTCTTCGACCATCGCCAGCGCGATACGGTCCTTAATCGATCCGCCGGGGTTGGCGCGTTCCGATTTTATCCAAACCTCATGATCCGGGAAAAGGCGCGAAAGACGGATGTGCGGGGTATTGCCGATCGTTTCGAGGACGGAATTGGCTTTCATAAGGGTTCTCCCGAAGAATTATGTTTTGGGGTTTCGTCCATCAACGCTTCGGGCGGGTCAAAGGTCCGCGTCGTCCGCAATACCGGAAACAGTCGGCTCCATAGTGCAACGGTGACCAACGCCCCGGCTCCGCCCGCGACAACGGCCATAACCGGACCGATTAGGAACGCCAGCGATCCGGAAAAGAAATCGCCGAATTCGTTCGAGGCCGAAATGGTCATCATGGATACCGACGATACCCGCCCGCGCTTGTCGTCCGGCGTATGCAGCTGAATGAGCGATTGGCGGATATAGACGGAGAACATATCTGCGGCGCCGACGATGAACAGCATCGCTAGCGATAATGGCATAGCCTTCGACACACCGAAAACGATCGTAGCGCTGCCGAAAATTGCGACCGCCCATAGCATTTTCGGGCCGACATTGGTTTTTAACGGACGTATCGAGAAAAATAACGCCGTCAACGCAGCACCGACAGCAGGGGCTGCGGCCAATTGCGCCAAGCCGGTTTCGCCGACTTCCAGGATATCGCGTGCATAGACCGGAAAGAGCGCAGTCGCGCCTGCAAGGAACACTGCGAACAAGTCTAAAGTTATTGCACCCAAAACCATCTTATTCTGCACAACATAGCGTAGCCCTTCGACGATTTGCCCGATCGGTCGTTGCGATCCCACGATAGGGCTCCGCGGTACGTCGCCGATCTGCGACAAGGCCAAAATGGCGATCAGGAACAGAACAAAAGATGCAATATAGGGTGCAGCGGCTAGCTCTGCATAAAGATAGCCGCCGATCGCCGGGCCTACGATCATGCCTACCTGCCACGCGATGGACGATAGAGCGATCGCATTAGGCAAGATCGCCTGAGGCACGAGATTGGGGGCCAAAGCCGAAAGTGCCGGTCCGGCGAAAGCGCGCGCGATCCCCAGTAAGACAGCCACTGCGAATAGGCCGGGTAAAGCGATCGCGTCGTACCAGGTGAGGTAAGCAAGCAGGCCAGCGCAAAACATCTGCAACGTCACGGTCAAACGAGCGACCACGCGCCGATTGAACCGATCGGCAACCAAACCGGAAAAAGGCGTCAAAACGAACAGCGGCAGGAATTGCAGCAACCCGATAAGCGCGAGTTGGCCGGACGCTTCACCGACACTCAACCCGGCATCTCGTGCTATATTATAGGTTTGCCAGCCGATGATGAGCAGCATGGCATATTGGGCTAGTGTCATTGTAAGTCGCGCGACCCAGTACGCGCGAAAATCGGCAACGCGGAACGGATGGGTGGGCGCGGTCACATGCCGCTATTGGCAGGGGTAACCCGGAAAACCAAGCCAGGTTGTAAAGCGCGTTTCAGCGACCTTTACGAAGCCGTGGATTGGGTTGCAGCGTATCGATCATTTCCATGAAATCGTCCAAGCGAATGATCCGTTCGAATTGAAGGCCCGCCCGCGTGTCCCTGGTCCATATAACATAGGCTTCAATCCGTCCCACCACGGGCAGACGCACGATTACCCGTTCACCGCGTTGTAGATCGTTACTGTCGTCGACCATGAAACCATGGGCGGAGATGTTGCAGATATGGAAAGGAACGTCGCCGCGGTCGTGATGTTCGGCAATGACCGGGAAGTCTACCGGATGACGCGCGGCGCGGCGCAGATCGGTTACTGAAAGCTGTGCTCCGACACTCATATATTCCGCCTTGTCCATTCGGCTTCCGGGAAAGACGGTTATGGTCCGTAAAGGCTGACATTCGGTAAAATTCGTTGTGTCAGAACGGGACGAACCCTAAGTTTCTGTCGTTATTGCGTAATCAGCGCATGTTTCTTTTTGCCAAAACTTAGGCGCGCTTGCGCATCTTTTTTGATAAGCACAAGAAAGCCGGGATCGTCGATGACCGTGTCATCCAATCGGATCGCACCTTCGGCAAGTTTGCGTTTCGCTTCCTTGTTGGATTGCGTGAACCCCAATTCCGTAAGCACGGCGCCGATCCGCTTCCCTTCGGCGCCGACCGCAAGCGCCGGCAGATCACCACCCATCCCGCCATCGGCGAAGGTCTGCGCGGCGGTGGCTTCGGCCGAATGCGAGGCATCGTCCCCACGAACGAGTTTGGTTACCTCGTTCGCCAACACGATTTTCGCGTCGTTCACCTCACCGCCTTCCAGCGCGCCAAACCGTTCGATCTCGTCGATCGGTAGATCGGTAAACAACTTGAGGAAGCGCACGACATCGCGATCGTCCACATTGCGCCAATATTGCCAGAAATCGTAAGCGGACAGTTGATCTTCGTTCAACCAAACGGCACCCGCCGCCGTTTTGCCCATTTTTGCACCATCCGCGGTGGTCAGTAGCGGAGTGGTGAGGCCGAACAGTTCCTGTCCATCCATTCGCCGGCCCAGTTCCACGCCGTTCACGATGTTACCCCATTGATCGCTACCGCCCATCTGCAGACGTGCACCGCGTTCCTGCGCCAAATGACGGAAATCGTATCCTTGCAGGATCATATAATTGAATTCGAGAAACGTCATCGGCTGTTCGCGATCGAGCCGCAACCGAACGGAATCGAATGTCAGCATACGATTGACCGTAAAATGCGTACCGACTTTCTGCAGCATTTCGATGTAGCCAAGTTCGCTCAACCAATCGTGATTGTTGACCATCACCGCATCGGTCGGGCCATCGCCGAATGTCAGCAAGCGTTCGAATACCGTACGGATCGACGCGATATTCGCATCGATTACCGCATCGGTCAGCATTTGACGGCTTTCGTCGCGCCCGGTCGGGTCGCCGATCCGCGTAGTACCGCCACCCATTAAGACAATCGGTTTATGTCCTGTCTGCTGCAATCGGCGCAGCATCATGATCTGAACGAGACTGCCGATATGCAACGAAGGGGCGGTCGCATCGAACCCGATATAAGCCGGAATGACTCTGTGTTTGGCCAGCTTGTCCAGCCCTGCCATGTCTGTAACCTGATGGATATAGCCGCGCTGTTCCAGCACGCGCAAAAGATCGGATGTGTGTTCGCCCATAGGGCAAGTGCAATAGCAACGAACATTCCGGTTCGTAAGTGGGTTGCCGCCGCTTTTCCGGTGAGCGATAGGGCGAACATGACCCCACTTATTCTTCATCCCGATTGCGCCAATGGGCCGATCGATACGATCTCTGCCGCAATCAAGCCGACATCCAACGGTTGCTCGGCCGATTTTTACGTGAACGGCGATTTGGGGGAAATCGTCATCCCCGAACAAAAAGCGCCCGCGCGGCAGGATGATTTGTGGAAGACAACCTGTTTTGAAATCTTCTGGCAGCCACATGGGGACAGCGCCTATCGTGAATTCAACCTGTCTCCATCGCAGCAATGGGCATGCTACGACTTCGACGATGTTCGTCGCAACGGCCGCGACGGGGCGGTCGAGGAAATTGGGATCGAATGTAACACGGCCGATGGGGCATTGCATCTGCGCGCGAACATTCGCGCGGACTTATCGGTCCCCGCCGATGTTGCGCTGAATGCGGTTATCGAAACTACGGACGGAATGTTGCAGTTCTGGGCGCTGAAATTCGATGAGTGCGCACCGGAATTTCATAGCCCGACCTGTCGTGCGAAACATCTTGCTGGGCGATTGTAATGGTGAAATTCGGTATTGATCGGCTGCTGAACGACGCGCAACTGCGCGGAAAGCTCGATGGTAAGGGGGTTAGCCTGATAGCGCATCCCGCTTCGGTAACGCAGGATCTAACGCATTCGCTCGATGCGCTAATTGCTGCCGGCATCAATATCACCAGCGCCTTTGGTCCACAGCATGGGCTGAAAGGCGATAAGCAAGACAATATGGTCGAAACTGCCGACGAGATCGATCCTAATTACGGCATTCCTGTTTTCAGCCTGTATGGTGAAGTGCGCCGCCCGACCGAAGCAATGATGTCGAGCGCGGACGTATTTCTGTTTGACCTGCAGGATCTCGGCTGCCGCATCTATACCTTTGTCACTACTCTGTTATATTTGCTCCAGGAGGCGGATCGACACGGTAAGGAAGTGTGGGTTTTAGATCGCCCCAATCCGGCCGGGCGTCCGGTAGAGGGCACGTTACTGCAACCCGGGCAAGAAAGTTTCGTCGGTGCTGCACCGATGCCGATGCGACATGGTTTGACCATGGGTGAGATGGGGCGTTGGTTTATCGATCATTTCGATCTGCGCGTGTCCTATGAAGTCGTCGAAATGGAAGGTTGGGAACCGCAAAAGTCGCCAGGTTTCGGATGGCCGCGAGATCGTATATGGATCAATCCCAGTCCTAATGCCGCGAACGTGAATATGGCCCGTGCCTATGCTGGTACCGTCATGTTGGAAGGTACCAATCTGAGCGAGGGCAGGGGGACGACCCGTCCGCTGGAAGTGTTGTTCGGTGCGCCCGATATGGATGCCGCGCATATTGCCAGGGAGATGGCGCGCCTTTCTGCGTCGTGGACGAAAGGCTGCGTTCTCCGCGAATGCTGGTTCGAACCGACCTTTCATAAATATACTGGCGAACTGTGCAGTGCTTTGATGGTCCATGCGGAAGGGTGTGCTTACGACCATGCTTCGTTCCGTCCGTGGCGGTTGCAGGCCCTAGC
>JBAUIN010000214.1:0-14458 GCA_049682975.1 Pontixanthobacter sp.
TCGACGATGTCGGTGGTGCGGGCGTGTATCTGCTGTCGAACCTGTCGTCCGGCGTGACGGGCGAAACCCACCATGTCGATGGCGGCTATCACGTGGTGGGTATGAAGCAGGAAGATGCGCCCGACACCGCATTGGATTGATGATAAAGCCGACCGTTAACGGCCGGCGACAACGTCTTTAAAATAGGCGATCGTTTTTTCCAGCCCCTGTTCCAGTTTGACCTTCGGTTCCCAATCCAATTTCTCGCGGGCCAGCGAAATGTCCGGCTTGCGTTGTAGCGGATCGTCCTGCGGAAGAGGCTCGAATACGAGTTCGGATTGCGATCCGGTCATTTCGATCACCAGCTCGGCAAGTTGCCGTATCGTGAATTCGCGCGGCGTTCCGATATTAACCGGGCCGGTAAAATCGGCCGGTGTCGCCATCAGCGCCAAAAACCCGTCGATCAGATCGTCGACATAGCAAAAGCTGCGCGTCTGTTCGCCTTGGCCGTAGATGGTGATCGGCTTACCTTGCAACGCCTGCACGATGAAATTGGATACGACACGGCCATCCGACGGGTTCATCCGCGGACCATATGTGTTGAAGATGCGCGCGACCTTGATTTCCAACCCGTGCTGCCGGTGATAGTCGAAGAATAGCGTTTCCGCGCATCGCTTGCCTTCGTCGTAACAGCTGCGAATACCGATCGGATTGACGTTCCCCCAATAGGCTTCGGTTTGCGGATGGATTGCCGGATCGCCATAAACCTCGCTGGTCGATGCCTGAAAAATTGGACAATCGAGCCTTTTGGCCAGCCCCAGCATATTGATGGCGCCATGCACGCTTGTCTTGGTAGTTTGCACCGGATCGTGTTGATAATGCACAGGCGACGCTGGACATGCGAGATTCCAGATTTCATCCACCTCGACATATAACGGGAAGCATACGTCGTGCCGCATGAATTCGAAACGCGGTTCGTTCGCCAGATGATCTAGGTTCTTTTTCGCCCCGGTGAACAGATTATCCACGCATAGGACTTCGTGACCGGCGGCAATGAAACGGTCGATCAGATGAGACCCCAGAAAACCTGCGCCTCCGGTCACCAGTATCCGACGGCGATCATACGGGTCGCGGGTTTGTTTGGGCATGAGAAGAAGGTCCGTTCGTTGTGATACGCGGTAAACGGCTTACAGCGGCAGGCGCTACCGCTGAGCCAGGTACGACAGGTAACAATATTTTATGCCGGATCGAATTATTTAACGCCCATCGGCACTTGAGCCATACGATAACACGGAGTTTATGTTTAACTTGAATTGAATATGCGTTAACGGCTCCGCTCATTTCAACGTATTTTTCCATTGTTCTCGTGCAATTGTTCTCATGAAAAACACGACGGTAATCATAAAGAACATTTCGACCGGTGATTTGCCGGGCATAGGTGCTATCCTAAAACGCGGCTCTGACTTCACGCGAAATATGGCATCCTTCACAAAGACAGGCTGGATATCGTAATGCGCGTTCTCATTACCGGTGCCGCCGGATTCATCGGCTCGGCGCTTTGTCGTGCGTTGCTTGCGCGGGGCGACGAAATTGTCGGTATTGATTCGCTGAACGATTATTATTCCGTCGACCTGAAGAAAGATCGTTTGCGTTGGATCGAAGAGGCCGCGGATGGACGCTTTGCGTTTCGGCAGACGGATTTTGCCGACATGGAGGCACTTACAGCGACGCTCGATGGCGAGCAATTCGATCGTATCGTCCATCTTGGCGCCCAGGCCGGAGTGCGCTATTCGATCGAGAACCCGCATGCCTATGCCAGCGCCAATCTGATGGGCCATCTCAACATGCTGGAAATTGCCCGCCATCGCGAAATCGAGCATCTCGTTTATGCCAGCAGCTCATCCGTTTATGGCGGTAACGAGATAATGCCGTTTTCCGTCGAAGATCGCGTCGACCATCCATTGTCGCTTTATGCCGCGACCAAAAAGTCGGATGAATTGATGAGCGAAACATACGCACATCTCTATCGCTTGCCCTGCACCGGCTTGCGTTTTTTCACTGTCTACGGGCCGTGGGGGCGGCCCGACATGATGATGTGGCTGTTTACCAAGGCAATTTTGGCGGGAGAAGCGATCAATCTGTACAATAGCGGCGATATGTTCCGCGATTTTACATATATCGACGATATCGTATCGGGTGTGGTCGCGACGCTGGATAACGCGCCGGCGGACGATGGAAGCGCGAAAGCCGGTGGCAGCACCAAACCGCACGCCCTTTACAATATCGGCAATCACAAATGCGAACCGCTGATGAAAGTGGTCGGCCTGATCGAGGATGCTTGCGGGCGTAAGGCACAAACCAATTTGCTGCCCATGCAGGATGGTGACGTTCACAAGACATATGCCAATATCGATGCCATTCGCGACAATCTAGGCTATGAGCCCACCACATCGGTCGAAATCGGCGTACCCAATTTCGTGGAATGGTACCGCGATTATCACGCCGTTTGACAATATTTCTAAACGCTTCGTGGTGCAAAGCTTGCACCCTTCGAATGAATTTTCACACAGAATAATGAATACAGGACGATGACTATGAAAATCGCAATGGTCGGCTCGGGATATGTCGGATTGGTGTCGGGTGCATGCTTCGCCGATTTCGGACACGAAGTGGTTTGCATCGACAAGGATCAGGCCAAAATCGACCGTCTGCACGAAGGCATCATGCCGATCTACGAACCCGGTCTGGCCGAACTGGTTGGCGCGAACGTTAAGTCCGGTCGGCTATCGTTCACCACCAGTCTAGCCGAAGGGATTGAAGGGGCGTCGGCCATTTTCATCGCGGTCGGCACGCCCAGCCGTAGGGGTGATGGACACGCCGATCTGTCTTTCGTGCATGCCGTGGCGCAGGAAGTGGGCGAGAACCTGTCGGGCGATGCTGTCATCGTGACGAAATCGACCGTCCCCGTCGGTACCGGCGATGCCGTCGAACGCATTTTGAAGGAAAGCGGAACGACGCATAAAGTCGCGGTAGTTTCGAACCCTGAATTTTTACGCGAAGGCGCGGCCATTGCCGATTTCAAACGGCCCGATCGGATTGTCATCGGAAGCGAATCGGAGTTTGGCCGGGATATCATGCGCGAAGTGTACCGGCCGCTATTCCTAAACGAATCGCCGATTTTGTTCACCAGCCGTCGTAGTGCGGAACTGATCAAATATGCGGCCAACGCCTTTCTTGCCACGAAAATTACGTTCATCAACGAAATGGCCGATCTGTGCGAAAAAGTCGGTGCCGATGTGCAGGATGTCAGTCGCGGGATCGGCAGCGATGGCCGGATCGGGCCGAAATTCCTGCATGCCGGGCCAGGCTATGGCGGGTCGTGCTTTCCGAAAGATACCTTGGCTTTGCTTAAAACGGCGGAGGATTACGAAAGTCCCGTCCGCATAGTGGAAGCAGTCGTGAAAACGAACGACACGCGCAAGCGCGCCATGGGACGGAAGGTCGTGGATGCGCTTGGCGGATCGGATGAAGCACGCGGGAAAAAGGTCGCGTTGCTCGGCCTGACATTCAAACCCAATACCGACGACATGCGGGACAGCCCGGCGATCGCGGTGGCGCAGACGCTGCAGGATGCCGGTGTAGAGGTAGCTGCCTACGATCCCGAGGGTATGGAACTGGCTGCACCGATGATGCCGGGCGTCGTCATGAAAGACGATCCCTATGGCGCGATCGAAGGGGCGGATGCCGTCGTGATTGTGACCGAATGGGATGCGTTCCGCGCATTGGATTTGAAGCTTGTCAAGGAACTGGTGAATACTCCGATCATGGTCGATTTGCGCAACGTCTATCAGTCCGACGCGATGCGCGAAGCCGGATTTGCCTATTCCAGTATCGGTCGGGGATAGCTTGCCGCGGACGGCGTATCTGCTGCTTTTGCAATACCGGCATTCGCCAGCACTTCGACGATGCGCGCGGCCGCCTTGCCATCACCGAACGGACTGTGCGCTTTTGCCATCGCGCGATATTCAAAAGGGTCGTCCAGCAATCGATGGCATGCAGAGACGATAATGGCAGGATCGGTCCCGACCAGTTTCGAGGTGCCGGCCGCCAGCCCTTCCGGTCGTTCCGTGGTGTCACGCATAACCAGTACCGGCTTGCCGAAAGCCGGTGCTTCTTCCTGAACACCACCGCTATCGGTTAGCATGAACGTGCATTTTTGCAGCAAATGGACGAATTGCGGATAATCGAGCGGGTCCAGTAGAACGACATTGTCGAGCCCATCCAATCTTTCTTCCATGACCCGGCGAACATTGGGGTTGGGGTGAAGGGGGAAGATAATTGCGACATCTTCACGTTCCGCGATCCGGCCGATCGCATCGGCGATCAAGGCCAAGCCGGGGCCGAAATTTTCTCGTCGATGGCAAGTTACACCGATAATCTTGCGATCAACGTAGCTTTTCCACGCATCTTCCAACGCCCCGTAGATCGTCGATGAATGCAATCGATCCGACGCTTCGTAAAGGGCATCGATCGCGGTGTTTCCGGTAACGTGAATCGTATCCGATGCAATCGATTCGCTCCGCAGTGCGATAGCTGCGCTTTGGGTTGGCGCGAAATGCAGCGCAGCGATAGCGGCGATGATTTTACGGTTACCCTCTTCCGGCCATGGGCTAGTGTTATCTCCGCTGCGCAACCCTGCCTCGACATGGGCGATCGGAATCTTTCGGTAATAGGCGGCCAGTGCCCCGCAGAACGCCGACGTCGTATCGCCTTGGACAATCACCCAATCTGGCCGATCACGGTCGAGCATCGTTCCGATATCTGTCAAAAGGGAAGCAGTCAGTGCGTCGAGCGATTGATCGGGCCGCATTACGTCAAGATCGTAGTCGGGCACGATATCGGCGAAAGCGAGAACGGAATCGAGCAAATCGCGGTGTTGCCCCGTTACGCAAACACGGCAATCGAACCTGCTGTCCACCTGTAAGGCATGGATCACCGGAAATAGCTTTATGGCCTCAGGCCGTGTACCGAATATCGTTGCAATCGTAATGGGTCGTATCATCGCTCAACCCATAGCGCAGCGTAATCTGTATTGTTGAAACTCAATCAACGATTTCCCGAATTTATTCCGGCAGCGGCAAAACTTCCTCGTCGCCATCATCGAACTCGGTGTCTTTCGAAGGGTTCGCAGCAGGCAGACCATCCGAATTTGCGATCGCGTCGGGCAAGGGGTCGGGATCGACGACTTCATCGCCGACCGGGCCGGCGCGTTCGCGCTCTAGGCGTTCGAGATACTCGTTCTCGATCTCTTCGACGCGCGCTTGCTCGTCAGCTGCATCCTCGTCGATCCGGCTCAAACGGTCCTGACGCGCGGCGGCGATCAGCTCACTGAAACGCACATTCGATCCGGTACGGCGTTCGCCATATGCCTGTTCGATCAATTGCTGCGTACAACCGGTGAAGCCACCCGCACCGGCGGTAGAACAAGACAACGCCCCGAACGCACCGATCATTTCGAGCGATTCTACGCGCTGCGCCCAGGCCGTATTTTCCGGATCGTCCGAGAACCGCAACGTTTCGGGAATACGAAACCGGTCCGCCTCCGGTAAACGCGCAATCACTACGATTTCATTCGCATCGCATTGTGGGGCCTCGTCGTTACCGTATACGATCGCCATACACACATCGTCGGTCACCGTGGTCGGATCGGAGGTGTCTTGCGCCGAAGCAGGTACGGTGAAAGCAATCGTGCCGGCGGCTAGGGCCAATGAGATGGAACGGTTCATAACAGAATATCCTGCGTTTACATTATTCGGGGATTTTAACCTGCCGACCCGTGAATGATCGCTGAAGCCAGCGCGCGTCAAATCCGCTCCGCCAGTTTGATCGCCACCCGGCACCCCAAACGAATAGCGCCGGACATTATCGCGTAACCCGGTGCTTTTTCAGCTCCAGCCGCCAGCGCTGAATCGCGGTGATTGCGTTCGTCTTCGCGGAAATCCTCGATCATGCCGGCCAGTTCGGGGTCGCTATCTGTTTCGGCGAGTGTGTCCAGTTGATCGGAATAATGCCGGTCGATTTCCTCCTCCACCGCGGCGGTACAAGCCATCGCTGCTTCCGGACCGAGCAACGCCGTACCAGCCCCCAAGGCATAACCGGCCGCCGACCAGAACGGGTGAAGCACAGTCGGTCGAACGCCGCGCCGGGCCATCAGCGCATTGAATTGTTCGTGGTGACGATCCTCTTCGGCGGCCATCGCGCGAATTTCGGCAGACATAGGGTGGCGATTGCCCATCACGGCCAACTGGCCTGCATATATCCGGGTCGCACCGAATTCACCCGCCTGATCGACACGAATCATCCGGTCCGTCCGCGGTCCTTGTGTCGTGCCGTTCATTCGATACCTACCTTGCGCCCCTTGCCGAGCAATGCGACGATCGCGATCGCGCTGCCGCAGGAGACTAAAAAGTTCCAACCTGCCAGACTAACGCCCAAAAGGCTCCATGGTGCCTGATCGCACCGGACTAAGGGTGCATTTAGAATCGCGTTCAATGCGGATTCGCCTTCTGCGATAGCCGTCGCACAGCCGGTAATCCCTTCCCACCAGCCATATTCGACGCCCGCATGAAAACCGCCGATGAGGCCGGAAACCAATATCGAAAGCGCCGCCAGACCGATCACCAAGCGCGGAAATGCTACCACTCCCGATATCAAACCGAGCGCAAGCGCGGCAAAATGGGGCCAGCGTTGCCACCAACACATTTCGCAAGGGTACAGGCCGAAAGCAAGTTCACCGATATACGCGCCCGCAAGCAACAATGCGGGAATGCCGATCGTCAGCTTTTGCGCCAATCGGTCCGACCGTAACATGACAGGGCCGCGAGTTAAAATTAACGTGCTCGCGCCACGGCGCGAGTTTTGGTGCGACGCAAAGTTTCAAGCGCGTAATGCAGTTGAAAATCCTCCACGCCCTGCTCTTCCAATTCCGCGGCTGTCAGTTTGAAGCGAGGATCATCGGACGCATCCTTTTCGAGAGCCTCGTCTTCCAATGCCAGTTCATTAACCAGATGTCCGCGCAAATCGCTTTCGCGCATCTGGAATTTGGCCCGCTTTTCCAGATCGGGGTCGGAAAGCTGAGGTACCTTGATATCGGGGCGAATGCCGCCTTCCTGCACAGAATTGCCCGCCGGGGTGTAATATCGCGCGGTCGTCAATTTCAGTGCCGAATCGCGGGTCAGCGGTAGCAATGTCTGTACGCTGCCTTTGCCGAAGCTCTGCTGCCCCATGATAACGGCACGGCGATGATCCTGCAGCGCACCGGCCACGATTTCGGAAGCGGAGGCGGAACCGGCATCGATCAGCACAACCATCGGCAGATCGCCCGCGATCTTGCCACGGAACACACTTTCACTGTTATAGTAAATTGTTTCGCCAGACGCTCTGCCGCGCTGCGAAACGATGCGCCCTTTTTCCAGAAACAAATCGGATAGGGCAACGGCTTCATCCAGCGAGCCACCGGGATTCGATCGCAAATCCAGCACCAATCCACTCATCCGTCCGGCGGCTTCGCGTTCCAAAGCCTGCCAGGACGCAAAAACGTCGGCCCCGACATCGCGGGAAAATTCATTGACGGTAATTACGCCGACATTGCCGTCCATCAGCGAATGCGTCACTGGCTCCAACTCGATGACGCCGCGCGTCACCGATACGTCGAAAGGTTCGTCGCGACCGGGGCGGAATACGGTAAGCACGATCGATGTGCCTGCTTTCCCGCGCATCTGGCTGACCGCATCGTCGAGATCGCCGCCATAGATCAGCGTCCCGTCGAGATGCGTGATGTAATCGCCAGCTTTGATACCGGCCTTGTCCGCGGGGCTGCCGCGAAAGGGCGAGATGATCTTCACCGCGCCATCGTCCATTACGACCGATAGGCCAAGTCCCGAATAATTTCCGTCGATCATTGTATTGAGGCGTTGCAGATCGGACCCGTCGAGAAATGCGGAATGCGGATCGAGCGAGGCCAGCATTCCGTCGATCGCGCCACGAATCAGCGTCTCGTCATCGACATCCTCGACGTAATTCGCCTTGATCTGCTGATAAGTGGCGAACAGGCGTGCGAATTCCGGTCCTGCCTTCCCATCGACCTGCGCCATGGACGCGGTGGTTGCAGGAATTAGTGCAACGGCGGATACCAATGCGGCGGAGCGGAGAATGGCTGCAAATTTCATGGGACGAGAATGCCTTTCAGTTCGCGTATCCTATCGCGGGCGGCGGGTTAATGAAAGATGAGCCTGCAACGTCCGCGCGACACACGATCAATTCGAAATAGGTGATCAATCGACATATTCCAGCGGATTGACCGGACCGCCGTCCTGCCGCAATTCCAGCGCAATTCGCGGCGATCCAACCTTTGCGGTGCCAATCGGCGCGCCGCGTCCTACCAGCTCACCCACCGCGACATCGGTTCGGGCAAGGCCGGTGACCAAGCTGGTCCAGCCATCGATATGTTCGATGATGACGATACGGTCATATCCGCGATAGGCGCCAGCAAACGCCACACGGCCGCGCGCGGGGGCGACGATCTGCGCCCCGTCAACCGGGACAACGACAATGCCGTCACTTGCAACGCCTCCCTGCGACCGTGCGCCGAAACCCGTGACGATTCGACCGGTGACGGGCAGCTGAAAACGCAGGCTAATGGCGGGCGGCGCTGATTTCGACGTTTCCATTTGCGGTACGATCGGAATTTGCCGGTTCGACCGTGGACGCAGGACGGGTCCGGGCAAAGCGGACAATTCCTCTCGCAGATCGCCAGCCTCGCCCAATTCGCCGAGAAAGGTATCCAAATCGCGTACTTCTTCTGCCATCGCAAGTGCGCGCTCCTTCTCACGCGCCGCCTGTCCACCGACCTGACGGGCGGCCAAACGTTGCCGCGTTTCCAGCGCTACCAGCCGCTTTCGGCGCTGCTGCAGCGCGCTTTCGCTATCGCGTAACTGCGTGAGAGCCTGTGCGGCCTCGCGTTCCAGCGCGCGTTCCCGCCGTACCTCGACACGAAGGGCCGCCGTCCGGTCGCGAATTTGTGGTACCGTACTTTCCAGTACGGCACGCAGATACACCGTTTCGCGCAGGCTACCCGGTTTTAGGGCCGATAATGCTATCGGACGGCGCGCCATTTTCTGTAATGCTCCGGTCAGCCGTATGACGGGTTGGCGCCTGTCGGACAGCTTGCGATCGAGCTGCGCACGTTCCGCACCAATCAATTCCAAGCGCGCTTCGGCCGCAGCGATGCCGGCTTCGGATTGCTGAATTCGCGCTGCCAAAGCCGCCGTCAGCGCGGATATTTTATCGAGACTTTCGGTGGCAGCGCGTGCCTTTGCTTCCAAGCGCGCCACGCGCCGCTCCGCCTCGCGCCCTTGCAACAGGGCCTTCTCCATTGCCGCACGGATGGCGGCAGGTTCGTCAAAGCCGGACCCAAGCTGAGCCGTTGCAAACGTACCGTATGCGCCAACCGACAACAGCAACGTGATAGCCAGTCCGATCGACATCGAAATCCGCGTCATGACGTCGTTATGCCCGATCAATTGGCGCGGTGATAGGGGTGGCCGCTCAATATGGTCGTGGCACGATAGAGCTGTTCCACCAGCATCGCGCGGGCAAACAAATGCGGCCATGTTGCAGGTCCGAACGCTATTAGAATGTCGGCAGCCTTACGTTCAGCCGCACTATGGCCATCGGCTGCACCAAGGATAAAGCGCGCCTCCCGCATTCCCGCGTCGCGCCAATCGCCCAGCAGTTTTGCGAAACTGTCGGACGCAAACTGCTGGCCACGCTCGTCGAGAAGGATGGTTTTGTGCGGGCCGCGCGGCTCGGGAATCCGGCCACCCGTTTCCGGCAATTCGGTGAGCGAGAATGGCCAATCGATCCGCTTTTTATAACGTTCGACCAAATCCGATTCCGGCGATCGGCCCATCTTCCCGCGGGCCAAAACATGCAACAGCATCGTCAGCTTCGCTTACGGGCGGGTTTACGCCGTACCAGCCGCAACGGGCGGCGCATCGCCGAACGCCCACATCCGTTCCAGATTGTAGAAACTACGCACTTCTGGGCGAAACAGATGGACCACCACATCACCGGCATCGATCAGCACCCAATCCGCAGCCGGCAGACCTTCCAGGCGGACCGGGCCGAAGCCGCCCTTCTTCACGTCTTCCGACATTTTTTGCGCCATCGACGCGACCTGGCGTGTCGAACGGCCCGATGCGATCACCATGTGGTCCGCAATGCTAGATTTTCCCGCAAGCGGAATGGTCACGATATCCTGCGCCTGATCATCGTCCAGACGATCCAATACCAATGCCAACAGCGAACCTTTATCCGGCACGACTTCGGGTATGGCGGTATTGGTCTCGTTTGGATCCGTCGAAATGTCAGTCATAGGTAGCAAAACCCTCTTTCACGGGCGTTGTGGGTATGGCGGCAAATATGAATGCTTAGTTGCCGGAACTAAGGTAGGAAGCACAGGCCCATCATGCGAGCGATTTGTGAGCCGATCCCACAATGTGATGCGTTACCGCATCGCGAACAGGTGCATCGGAAAAGCGCGACGGCCAGTCGGGGTCGGCCTGCCGAATCGCCGTGGCCGAACGCCCGTCGGGATCGAAATGCAACATCACCAGCGCCGGTGTACACCCGTTTGGCCCCTCCCGGTATTGCGCTGCGGTAATACGATACGCGCGCAGCCATGTCATGGCGGGGCCAACCATTGCGGAAGCATCATAGCCGGGGCGGGCAATGACGGCGATCGGCACAGTGCGCGCTATGTCACGCCAACGGTGCCAGCGATGGAATTGCGCCAGATTGTCGGAACCCATCAACCAGGTGAAACTGCGTTTGGGATAACGGACCGTGATCGCACGAAGAGTGTCGATTGTGTATCGAGTGTCTAGGCTTTGCTCGATCGCCGTAACCGCAATCGGCGCTCGTCGAGCCTGTATTCGTGCAGATTTAACACGCGCTAACAAAGGGGCCATGCCCGCATCGGATTTCAACGGATTACCGGGTGACACCAGCCACCACACCTCATCGAGCCCCAGCGCATCCATCGCAAACAGCGAAATCCGTCGATGCCCGCCATGCGCCGGATTGAAACTGCCCCCCAGCAATCCGGTACGAATCACGCGCGCACCTGGCCCGATCCGCGAACCTGCCATTTATATGTCGTCAGCCCCTCCAATGCGACGGGACCGCGCGCATGTAATCGTCCCGTGGCGATCCCGATCTCCGCGCCCAATCCGAATTCGCCCCCATCGGCGAACTGGCTGGAGGCGTTGTGCATGACGATCGCCGAATCGACGCGCTTCAGGAATATTTCGGCGACGCGCGTATCCTCCGTTACGATTGTATCGGTGTGGCCCGATCCATGTTCGGCGATATGGGCAATCGCTTCATCCACGCCGTCGACCATGCGTAAAGAGACGATGGGTTCCAGATACTCGGTGCCCCAATCCGCTTCCGTCGCCGGTTCGATGCCGGCATTCAGCGCACGCGATCGCGCATCCCCGCGAATGGTACAGCCGGCTTCGATCAGATCGTTCACAAGTCCCGCTGCATCGGGGAAGCGCGTATCCAACAGCAGAGTTTCCATCGCTCCACAGATGCCGGTACGCCGCATCTTTGCATTCACGGCGATGGCGCGCGCCATTTCGGGGTTCGCGGCGTGATGCACGTAGGAATGACAGATACCGTCGAGATGGGCCAATACGGGTACACGGGCATCGGCCTGGACTCGCGCAACCAGGCTCTTGCCGCCCCGCGGTATGATCATGTCGATCATATCGCTGCCGGTCAGCATAGCGCCTACGACCACGCGATCCTGCGATGGTACCAAAGCCACGCATTCCCCAGACAAGCCCGCTGCCTCTGTCCCGGCCACGAATGCGGCATGAATGGCTCGGTTCGAATGCACTGCCTCGCTGCCGCCGCGCAGGATTGCGGCATTCCCCGACATGATAGCCAGCGCCGCCGCATCCGCAGTTACATTGGGTCGGCTTTCATAGATAATTCCCAGCAGGCCAATGGGCACGCGGACGCGTCGCAAGTCCAGCCCGTTCGGCCGGGTTGCCTTATCGATGGTCGCTCCCACAGGATCGGGGAGAGCGGCGACAGCGCGAATGGACGCCGTGACGCCGGCCAATCGATTATCGGTCAAACGCAACCTATCGAGAAGCGCAGCGGACAGCCCGTTTCTTTCCCCTGCCGCGATATCGCGCGCGTTTTGGCTAAGAACATCGGCAGCCGCACGGTCGATCGCATCCGCAGCCGATAGCAATACCCGGGCTTTTGCCGGTCCATCCATTTCCGCGAGCACGACCTGTTCGCGTCGCGCGCATAGCGCACGATCGCGGATGAACGCACCGGCCTGCTGCTTGGTCATCGGTTCTTGTCGTGAAAGAGTTTGATCGGCCATAACGCGCATCTATCATCCGACGGACGATGTCGTAAGTCCAGCAAGACGAACCAGCAACACTCTCGAGAATCGATCCGGTTCCCGAAAATCGTACATGGCGTCAAAATAATTATCGGTTCATCGCGCAATGGCTTCGTTTCGCCCCTTTTGCGCTGTTTCGTTATTCGACTGGTTAACATTTGGTGGGTAGGGGCGTCCCAATAAGAAACAGATCACGGGGTCGTTTTGGAACATAAGCAGCCAACTCTCAGTTGGGCGGATCGTTTTGCCAATCTCTTTCCCGATCGCGAATTCTTTATGCGATCACAGGGGCAGGTCCGCTTTATAAAGGTATCTTCGCGCTTTCAGAAAGTCGCGGTGTCGGTCATCAGTCTCGCTCTGATTGTCTGGGCGGTTTCCATGGCCATCATGGCGTGGAACCAATATAGCGCCGATTCGGAACGCAACCAATTGCTCGAACGCCAGGCGCGTATCGCGACCAAGGAAGAGCGGCAGGCGAAATACGCTGCCAGTCTGGATCAGGTCACGCAGGATCTCGTCAAGCGGCAGGAATTTCTGGAAGCGATGGCGCCTCTATTGCCCGACGACGTGCGCGAAGATGAAACCGTCAGCGATTCGGCCGAAGAGAACGAAGGCGCGGTTGCGGAAATCAGCGCGATGATCCCGGAAGCAGCCGGTCTGGCGCGCTTGGAAGCCCGGCAGATAGCGTTCACCGAACGCCTGACGCGTTATGCCGACCGCCGTGCCGCACGCGCCGTTCGTGCCATTCGCGAACTCGGATTGAATCCGGATACGATTGCACGCGATGCCGATGGCGCGGCGATGGGTGGTCCACTGGAGATGCTGGCCGCCGGTGTCGATGGGGCGATCGATCCCCGGTTCCAGCGACTGGGCGCAAGTATGGCGCGCATGTCGGCCCTCGAACGCGGACTGGATGCCATTCCGCAGGTCGCGCCGGCACATGTCAAAATGGTCACTTCCAGCTACGGCTACCGCCGCGACCCGTTTACCGGTGCGGCTGCGATGCATAGCGGGCTCGATTTTCGTGGCCCGCGCGGTGCGCCGATCTATGCCGCCGCGAAAGGACGCGTAAGCTTCGTCGGGACGAAATCGGGATACGGCAAAACGGTAGAGATCACGCATGGCAACGGCATGATGACCCGCTACGCCCACATGTCGCGTTTCGACATACAGGTCGGCCAGTCGATCGAAGCCGGGGCGGTCATCGGCGGGATCGGCAGCACCGGTCGATCCACCGGCCCCCACCTGCATTTCGAAGTGCGGATCAATGGCCGCGCCGTAAATCCACGACCTTTCCTGGAGAAAGCCCCCCATGTTCTCGAAAAAGCCCGAACGGACCACTCAGTCTCCCATGCGAACCCCCGGTCGGCGAACCGGCGATAAAGCGATGGGGGGCAATTCGACATTCTCGGTCATCGGCACCGACGTGACTATTACCGGCGATATTCATGCGACAACAGAATTGCATGTCGACGGACGGATCGAAGGCGATATTGCCTGCGCTTCTATCGTGCAGGGTGACGATAGCGTCATCAATGGCGCAGTCACGGCTGAAAGCGCACGACTGGCCGGTACGTTGAACGGATCGATCAGTGCACGCGAATTGGTCGTGCTGAAAAGCGCGAAGATTTATGGCGATGTACATTACGAAGCGCTCACCATCGAACAGGGGGCCGTGGTCGAAGGTCGCTTTTCCGCGAAAGGTATCGGGTCGCCGAATGCTGCCGACGAGGATACGAAGACAATGTCGACGAGTGACGAACCGAAGCTCACTATCGCAAACTAGATCAGCTAACACCGGGGCGAATGCGGACCAGCGCGTTTATCTATCGCCCCACTTCCGCACGCAGGGCCTTGCGGTCCAGCTTGCCGATCATCGTTTTGGGGAGATCGTCGCGGAATACGAGCTTTTTTACCCGCTCATGCTTGCCTACACGGGCATTCAGCCATTGCGTCAAAGCTTCCGCGTCGATCGAAGCATCATCGTTCAAC
>JBAUIN010000215.1:0-1554 GCA_049682975.1 Pontixanthobacter sp.
GCGGATCGGCGCTGGGTCCGGCGCTGGCGGTGGATGCGCTTACCCGCGATCTTGCGAAAGTGGACGTGCATGTGGTGTCCAACATCGATGGTGTCGCGATGGAACAGGCAATAGCCGCTTGCGATCCTGCGACCACCCTCATCGCGGTAGCATCCAAAACCTTTACCACGATCGAAACGATGACGAATGCGCAGAGCGCCCTCGACTGGTTGATCGAAGGCGGCGTGTCCGACCCCTATGGCCGCGTCGTTGCGCTGACCGCCAGTCCGGAAAAGGCGGTGGAATGGGGTGTCGATGAAACGCGCGTTCTGCCTTTTGGCGAAAGCGTAGGCGGACGATATTCGCTATGGTCCAGTATCGGGTTTCCCGTCGCGCTCGCAATCGGTTGGGCGGAATTCGAGGAATTTCTGGCGGGTGCCCGTGCGGTCGATGAACATTTTCGCGACACTGACGGGCGGGCGAACCTGCCCTTGCGCGCCGCCTTTGCCGATCAATACTATGCCCGTATTCGGGGCTGCCAGACACGTGCGGTCTTCGCTTATGACGAGCGGCTCGCGCTGTTCCCCGATTACCTTCAGCAATTGGAGATGGAGAGCAACGGCAAAAGTGTGACCGCGTCGGGGAAGTCCGTTACCGCGCCGACCGCGCCAATCACCTGGGGCGGAGTGGGGACGGACGCACAGCATGCGGTGTTTCAGTTGTTGCACCAGGGTACCCACACAGTGCCTGTCGATTTCATCGCCAGCATCGCGCCCGGCGACGATCTGGACCCGGCGCATCACCGTATCCTGCTGACGAACTGCTTTGCGCAAGGGGCCGCCTTGATGGCGGGTGAGCATAACGCGGATGGTGCGCGTAATTTCGATGGCGACAGGCCCAGTGCGACGATCCTGTGCGACGATCTGAATGCCTCGACCTTAGGCGCGCTTATCGCCTTTCACGAACATCGTACCTTTGCGAATGCTATGCTGATGGGGATCAATCCGTTCGATCAGTTCGGCGTGGAACTGGGCAAGCAGATGGCAAAAGCGATCGAAGGGGGCACCAGCGATTTCGATGCAAGTACCCGCAGACTGCTCGACCATGCCGGGCTGTAAGCGATCGCGTTCTATAAAGGAACGGTCAGCGTCTCGAACGTCTCTTCGAACAGTTCGACGTCGGGTATCGTGATAGTCTTGCTGCGTAGAGTAAGCAATCCGGAATCGTCCAGATCGCGGGTCAGGCGGTTTGCATGAATGTCGGATATGCCCACCATTGTCGCTAGATGCCGCTGGGTGATCGGCATTTCGTATGACGAAGCCTGTGGATCGAGCTTACCGAAGGCGATCTGACGACGGCGCATCTGGCCGAAATAATAGATAATGCGGTCGCGCGAATTGAGGCGGGCCAGCCCCATCACCGCCTCCCGCAGCCAGTCGGTTTCCGCAATCAGACGCTGCATGAAGTTCAGCATCAGCGGCTCGTCCTTCCGCATCGCCTTCTGCAGATCTTCGATCGGTACGGTCAGCACTTCCGCAGGAGTCAGAGCACATATGCGCCCATGCGGTTCCTGTT
>JBAUIN010000216.1:0-7682 GCA_049682975.1 Pontixanthobacter sp.
GGCAGTTTTTTCAGCACGGACAATACGAATCCGGCTGCCGTGGCGAAATCGCGATCGTCGCCGTAGGACAGGCTCAGGCGGTCGCTCAGTTCATCCGCCGACATACTGCCTGAAACGAGCAACGATCCGTCGCCCCGCTCGATAACGCTGGGCGTATCGCCGACATCCTGATCGCTCACAAATTGCCCGACAAGCGCGGTGAGCAGGTCGATCGGCGTGACGATGCCGTCGAGATGGCCGTATTCGTCATGCACCATCGCCATCGCGACCTCGGCCTGCTGCAACACCCGCAGGGCATCCATCGCATCCAGCTGATCGGGAACGATTTCCGCCTTCTTCATCAATCGCTTCAGATTGATTTTTTTGCCCGCGATCAGAAGCGCCATGATCTCACGCACTTTGACGATGCCGAGAATGCGATCAGGCGATGCATCTGCAACCGGTAGCAACGAATGCGGGCTGCCTTCGATCGCTTTTCGGACATCCGCCTCATCCGATTTCACGTCGATCCAGTCGACTTCGGTACGCGGCGTCATCACTTCGCGCACCGGACGCTCCGCCAGACGCACCGCGCCGGTCAGGATCTGGTGCTGATCCGCCTCGATTACGCCCGAATTGGTCGCATCGGCAAAGATCATATGCAGTTCTTCGGCGGTTACGGACGATTGCCCATCCGGCTGGTGCCCGAACAGGCGGATGAGCAGACCCGACGACGTATCGAGTATCCAAACGACGGGCGCCGCGATCTTGGCGAGGATCGCCATCGGCCTCGCCATGAAGAGCGAAATCGGCACCGCTGCCCGCAAGGCCAGCTGCTTCGGCACCAGTTCGCCCACCACGACGCTGAAATAGGTGGTCAGCGCGATGACCAGGACGAAGGCTGTTTCGCTCGCGACATCCCCAGGCACGCCGAGCGCCGCCAGTCGCTCGCCTACCGGCCCTTCCAGACTGGCGCCCGAAAACGCGCCCGTTAGAATCGCGATCAGCGTGATTCCGATCTGTACCGTGGAGAGAAATTTTCCCGGGTCGGCGGCCAGATCCATGGCGATACGGGCCGATCCGCTGCCTGCCTGTTCCGCCGATTGTAGCCGCGTGGTCCGTGCCGACACGATCGCCAGTTCCGACATCGCAAAGACACCGTTCAGCACGATCAAGCCGAAGATGAGGAGCAAATCTGTCCAGGGAAAAGGCGTCACGCGCCAGCCGCTAGCATAATTGCGCAGGCACGCCATCCCATTCCCGCGCAGTTGCGGAACATGCAAGTCGTTCAGGTGTTATGTGCCTGGTGGAGTTACTATCCAGCGGCATGGCGAAGTAGCCCTTGCCGAGCAAACCCAAGAGGGGACATTTTATGAAGAACTCACGTATATTCGTTTCGAGCCTGGCGGCGGTATCGCTGATGAGCATGTCGGCCTGTGTGACCGATCCCAATACCGGCGAACAGAAAATTTCGCGCACTGCCATCGGCGGCGTTGGCGGCGCGGTACTCGGCGGACTGTTGGGTGATGTGATTGGCGGGAAAACGGGCCGTATCATCGGCGCGGGCGTCGGCGGCGTTGCCGGCGGTGTCGTCGGTTACCAGATGGATCAGCAAATCAAGGAACTGAAAGAGCAGACTGCCGGGTCGGGCGTCGACATTACCGAAGTCGACGGCGGCGATGCGATCCTCGTGAACTTGCCCGATGGCGTGACCTTTGCTG
The DNA here is from genome assembly GCA_049682975.1 of Pontixanthobacter sp. Classification (GTDB taxonomy): domain Bacteria; phylum Pseudomonadota; class Alphaproteobacteria; order Sphingomonadales; family Sphingomonadaceae; genus Pontixanthobacter. The sequence continues at coordinate 1,701 of JBAUIN010000216.1, forward strand.
TCAACAGCGCCAACATCAACCCGACGTTCCAGAATACGCTGGATGTTGTCGCGAACAGCATGCAAACCTATCCCAACAGTCTGATCGATGTGTACGGACACACCGATTCGACCGGTGCGGATGCCTATAATCAGCGTCTGTCCGAACAGCGGGCGCAGGCTGTGGCGAATTATCTCGTCCAGCGTGGCGTAAGCCGTTCGCGGATCCGTTCGCAGGGCTTTGGCGAAACCTCTCCGGTGGCCGACAACAGCACCACGCAAGGCCGTGCGCTCAACCGCCGGGTTGAGATCAAGATCATTCCGATTTCGCAAGAAGACGTTCGCGAGGCGCAGGCTGCGCAGTAAACGGTCGTTTTACCGAATTACGAAAGGGGCGGCTTCGGCTGCCCCTTTTTTTATGTCAACTGCTTCGCCACGATGGCATTTGCACGGTCCGACAAATGATCGACGGCGTCGGTGTGAATGTCCGGTGCGGTGACCAACAGGCCGAACGCGCGCGGATCGCGTTTGTTATAAGCGAAAGGTTTGCCGAACGCGTCGGTCACGCGGGCGCCAGCCTCCCGCGCAATTAACGCCGCACCGCCGATATCCCACTCGTTGCTCCACCGTAGGGTCGCCAGAAGGTCCGCCTGATCGTCCGCTACCATCGCGATGCGGAGCGCGATGGAATTGGGTTGATCGACCATGGTCAGGATTTGATCGATTTTCTGCAATGAATTGGCGGGAACCCGCGCCCCGATGAACTCCTGGCAGCCCGATGCACATAGGCGCCTGCCATTGAGGAACGCCCCCTTCCCCGCTTCCGCAATCCAGCGTTCTTCGCGCGCCGGGGCCGCCAGCATGGCGAGAAGCGGGCGACCATCGCTGATCAGCGCGACCGACACGCACCATCCGTTGCGTCCCCGCAGAAAATCGCGCGTTCCGTCTACCGGATCGACCAGCCAGATGAGATTGCGCGCCAGCCGATCGGGATCGTCCGCCGTTTCCTCGGACAGCCAACCCGCCGCAGGCAGCAATCGGCCCAATTCACGCCGCAAAAACCCGTCTACCTCGATATCCGCATCGCAGACCGGGCTGCCTTCGTCTTTCTGCCAGCTATCGACCGCATGCCCGTCGCCCGGCCATAGGCCCATGGCGATCCTGCCGGCTTCATCGCAAATATCTTCCAGGCGGGAACGATCGATCATCGTTGACGCTGTTGGGGTGTAGCAGCCGCTTTTGCAATATGGCGCGGCGCGCGATCGCACTTTTCAAGCCGCCTTATCCATGCTTATGCGGGCGGCAGATTCTTCTCCCCTTCAAAGGACGGACAGCGTTTCATGAATATCCACGAATATCAGGCCAAGGAACTCCTTTCGAAATACGGCATCGGCATTCCCGCCGGATATGCCGCCGAAACGGTCGAGGATGCCGTGGCCGCAGCGAAAAAGCTGCCCGGCCCGCTCTACGTTGTGAAAGCACAAATCCACGCGGGCGGTCGCGGCAAGGGCACGTTCACCGAACTGGGCGCGGATGCTAAGGGCGGCGTACGCCTCGCTAAGTCGATCGAGGATGTCGAAAGCGATGCGAAAGACATGCTCGGCAATACGTTGGTCACCATCCAGACGGGCGACGAGGGCAAGCAGGTCAATCGTCTCTATGTGACCGATGGTGTCGATATCGAGAAGGAATATTACCTCGCCATGCTGGTCGATCGGGCCAGCGGACAGGTCGCCATGGTCGCATCGACTGAAGGCGGTATGGATATCGAGGATGTGGCGCACAACACGCCCGAAAAGATCACCACCATCACGATCGATCCCGCGCAGGGTTTCATGCCGCATCACGGCCGCGCTGCTGCATTTGCCCTCAAACTGACGGGCGACTTGAACAAGGCGTGCCAGAAACTGTGCAAGCAGCTTTATACCGCCTTCACCGATCTCGATTGCGAGATGCTGGAAATCAACCCGCTGGTCGAAACGAAGGACGGCCAGCTGCTCGTTTTGGACACGAAGATGAGCTTCGACGGCAATGCGCTCTATCGACACAAGGATGTCGAAGCGATGCGCGACGAGACGGAAGAAGACCCCGCCGAAGTCGAGGCAAGCAAGCATGACCTCGCTTATATCAAACTCGATGGCAATATTGGCTGCATGGTCAATGGCGCAGGCCTGGCGATGGCGACGATGGACATCATCAAGTTGAACGGGGCGTTTCCGGCAAACTTCCTCGATGTCGGCGGCGGCGCGACGAAGGAAAAGGTAACGGCGGCATTCAAGCTGATCCTATCCGACGATGCGGTCGAAGGCATTCTGGTGAACATTTTCGGCGGTATCATGAAATGCGACATTATCGCCGATGGCATCGTCGCGGCGGCGAAGGATGTGAACCTGTCCGTCCCACTGGTCGTGCGCCTTGAGGGCACCAATGTCCAGCAGGGTAAGGACATCCTCGCCAATTCCGGCCTGCCGATCGTTGCGGCCGACGATCTGGGCGATGCTGCAAAGAAGATCGTGGCCGAGGTTAAGCAAGCGGCTTAACCGCAATTCGCCTCGACATTCCTGATCAAAATGGCAGCGGCGGGTATGGAAACATCCCGCCGCTGCTGCGTTGAACCGGCATAGACACGAACCGCCATTAAGTTGACGTTTACGTAAATGTAAGCTAGGTCGGTTTCAAACAGAATGCAGAGGAAGGAAGCTTCATGAAAATCCTCGTACCCGTAAAGCGGGTTATCGATTATAACGTGAAACCGCGCGTCAAGGCGGATGGCTCGGGCGTAGATCTGGCCAATGTCAAAATGAGCATGAACCCGTTCGACGAAATCGCCGTTGAAGAAGCGATCCGATTGAAAGAGGCGGATAAGGCCGAAGAAATCGTTGCCGTTTCCATCGGCCCCGCAAAGGCGCAGGAAACATTGCGCACAGCTCTCGCCATGGGTGCCGACCGTGCAATTCTGGTCGAAACTGACGAGGATGTCGAACCGCTTGCAGTTGCGAAAATTCTGAAAGCGATTGCCGCCGACGAACAGCCCGGTTTGATCATGCTAGGTAAGCAGAGCATTTCGGACGACAGTAATCAGACCGGACAGATGCTTGCCGCCCTGATGGAGCGTCCGCAAGGCACTTTCGCCAATACGGTCGAGGTCGAAGGCGACAGCGTTACCGTCAAGCGTGAAATCGATGGCGGTTTGCAGACGGTCAAGCTCGATATGCCGGCGATCGTAACCACCGATCTTCGCTTGAATGAGCCGCGCTATGCCTCTCTGCCGAACATTATGAAGGCGAAGAAAAAACCGCTGGATACGAAAACGCCGGAGGATTTCGGTGTCGATATTGCGACGCGGCTCACCACCACCAATGTCAGCGAACCGCCCGTCCGTCAGGCCGGTGAAAAGGTCGAAGACGTGGATGCGCTGGTCGCGAAACTCAAAGCTATGGGAGTTGCATAATGAAAACCCTCGTACTGGTCGAACATGACAATTCCGCGGTCAAGGATGCCACATTAGCGACCGTCACCGCCGCTTCCAAACTGGGTGAAGTGCATCTGCTGGTTGCCGGCTCCGATTGCTCCGCGGTTGCGGATGAAGCCGCCAGGATCGGCGGTGTGGGCAAGGTCCATCTGGCCGACGATGCCGCTTACGAGCATCAGTTGGCGGAAAATATGGCGCCGTTGATTGCAGGACTGATGGATCATCACGACGCATTTCTGGCCCCTGCCACCACCACCGGCAAGAATGTCGCGCCGCGCGTGGCGGCTTTGCTCGATGTGATGCAGATTTCGGACATTCTGTCGGTCGAAGGCGACAAGACTTTCACGCGTCCGATCTATGCCGGCAACGCCATTGCGACGGTCGAGAGTTCGGATGCGAAGCTTGTCATTACCGTTCGCGGCACTGCGTTCGACAAGGCCGCAACGGAAGGCGGTTCGGGGACGGTCGAGGCCGTTTCCGGCCCAGGCGATTCGGGTCTGTCCAGTTTTGTGAGCGAGGAAATCGCCGAGAGCGAACGTCCCGAACTCACGAGCGCGAAGATCATCGTATCGGGCGGTCGTGCGCTCAAGGATGGTGAAACATTCGAAGAAGTGATTACGCCGCTTGCCGACAAACTGGGCGCGGGCATCGGTGCCAGCCGCGCCGCGGTAGATGCGGGTTACGTGCCGAACGACTATCAGGTGGGCCAAACCGGCAAGATCGTCGCGCCGGAGGTTTACATCGCCATCGGTATTTCCGGAGCGATCCAGCATCTGGCTGGCATGAAGGATTCCAAAACGATTATCGCGATCAACAAGGATGAAGATGCGCCAATCTTCCAGGTCGCGGATATCGGCCTAGTCGCGGATTTGTTCAAAGCGATACCGGAACTGACCGAGAAGCTGTAGCGAATTGAATTAATATCGAGAAGCGTCAGGCTTCGCGATATGGAAAGTACGATCCGCCTTTTATATCGGGGAGGTTGCCTCGCGGCGGCCTCCCTTTCCTTTTCGCCCGCAATCGCTGCTGAAAAAGCGCCGATCGTGCTGCAACCGTCGATGCCATGGCAAATGAACTATGCGGACGACAGTTGTCGCTTGGCGCGCCTGTTCGGCGAAGGAGACGATGCCTCCGCCTTTTATATCGAACGATATGTGCCGGGCGACGGCCTCTTCCTTCTCATTGCCGGTAAGCCGTTCGACGGAAGTGAAAGGCGAACGACTAAGATCACGTTCGGACCGGAAGGGAGGACGCGTGAACAAACCGGACCCTATGGGGAGTTCGGGAATTTCCGCCCTGCAATCTTCGTTAGCAATATGTCCTTGGCACCCTTGCCGACAGAACAGCCGGGCGATGATGTAGATCGATCCGGTAAGGCGGCTAAATCATTCAACGCGTTCGAAACACCGGCACCGTTCTCGCAATATCTCACCGAGGATCAGGAACGGTCCGTTTCATGGATTCAGGTGCAGCGCGGTGGAAAGGCACCTGTCCGTTTGATACTCGGTCCGATGGGAGAGCCCATGAAAGCTATGCGCGCATGTACGGATGACATGGTCGCTCGCTGGGGCATCGATGTCGAAGCCCATCGAACTCTCATGCGTTCGGTCGAGCCCACCGAAAACCCCGGAAATTGGATGTCGTCGCGCGATTATCCTATAGGATTGCTTCGCAGCGGCGAACAGGGCTTGGTTCAATTTCGCTTAATGGTCGACACCGACGGAAATGCGACCGACTGTCACATTCAACGCTCTACCCGGCCTGAAGGGTTCGATCGCGCAGTATGCCGGGCTATGATGAAACGTGCCGACTTCGAACCCGCGTTGGATGCTACCGGAACGCCGATCGCGTCCTATTATCGCAGTACCATACGCTTCGTCATGCTGTAGATCAGAAAATCGTCGTGAGGAAATGGATGGTCACCCCGACCAGCCCGCCAACCAATGTTCCGTTGATACGAATAAATTGAAGATCACGGCCCACGGCGCCTTCCACCCGGTCGGTCAAAGTCCGCGCATCCCAGCGGCGCACCGTTTCCGATACGAGCCGGACAATCTGATCGCCGTAACGGGTCGCCACGCCGACCGCCGTTCGCCGGGCGAACCGGTTGACTTGCATCTGCAAACGCGGATCGTCGCGCAGTGCGCCGCCCAATTCGGCCAGACTGTCGCCAATCTGCCCGCCGAGTGTGGTTTCAGGATCGCGCGCCATGCGGATCATCCCGGCCCGCATACGTTCCCACACCCCTTCCCACCAGCGGCCTACGGCGGCATTTTCCAGCACTTCGGCCTTCATCCGCTCGACCCGTGCCTGCATTTTCGGATCATGCATCAGATCATCCGCCAGCTGATCCAGCCCTTCTTGTATCTTGTCGCGCAAAGGATGGTTGGGATCCACCAACACTTCGGCAAGCAATTTGTACAGACCGTCCAGAACCGTATTGGCAAGCCGTCCGTCGAGCCCGGCCCAGCGGATCAGGCCGTTCGCCCGTTCGCGGATCATCTCGCGAACCATATCCTCATTGTCTTCCAG
>JBAUIN010000217.1:0-2812 GCA_049682975.1 Pontixanthobacter sp.
CCAATCGCGCTGGCCACCGCGCCGCCGACGCCGCGATCGATCTCGTCGAAAATCACCGTTGCCGCGCCGCCCTTCTCCGCCAACGCGACTTTCAATGCCAAGATGAAACGCGACAATTCGCCGCCCGATGCGATCTTGCCGAGCGGTGCAAAATCCGCGCCGGGGTTGGTCGCGATGAGATATTCGACATTGTCGATCCCGTTTGCGCCCCAGCGATCTTCGGGCAGTCGGGTTATGTCGGTCAGGAACCGGGCCGCATCGAGTTTCAATGGAGCCAGTTCAGCCGCAACGGCTTTGTCCAGCTTGGCCGCCGCTTCGGCGCGTAATGTGTGCATTTTCTCCGCTTCCCCACAATACGCCTCGCCCGCCTGCTTAGCCGCCGCTTCGAGTGAACCCAGTTCCGCTTCGCCCCCCTCGATTGCGTCCAGTTGCGCGCGCATGCTCCGCATCAGTTCCGGCAGTTCATCGACTTCGCACCGATGCTTACGGGCCAACGCGCGCAATTCGAACAGGCGCGTTTCGGCGGCATCGAGTGCGGCGGGATCGTGCACCAGCGCCTCGCCCGCCGCAGTCAGCTTGTCCTCCGCCTCGCCCGCTTCGATGACGGCGCGATCCAGTGCATCCAGCGCATCCTTCAGCAAGGCATGTTGGTCCGCGATCCGGTCGAGCCGACGGGCGGCGCTGCGCAACGACGCAAGCGGAGAATCCGATCCTTCCCAAATGTGCCGCAACTCTTCCAGATCGCCGGTGAGTTTCTCACCCTTCTGCATGTCCGATCGCGTCGCGGCCAGGCGCGCCTCCTCGCCCGCCAGCGGTTCCAGCGCAGTCAGTTCGGCCAGATGCGCGATCAGCAGATCCTGATCCAGTTGTGCCTGTTCGATGCCCGACCGGGCCGATGCCAATCGCGCCTTAGCGTGCTGCCAATCGTTCCACGTCGCGGCCAGCTTCGTCGTATCCGCCCCGGCATACCGATCGAGCAGGCGGCGATGGCCGGACGGATTGACCAGGCCGCGATCGTCATGCTGCCCGTGCAGTTCGACGAGCGCGCCCGCCATTTCACGCAGCAGCGCCACGCCGACCGGCTGGTCGTTGACGAACGCCTTGGAACCACCATCCGCCTTGACTCGGCGGCGCAGGATCAGCGGTTCGCCCAGCTCGATCTCGACCTCGGCATCGTCGAGAATGCGGGTCAGTGGTTTCGGCAGAGTGGCGAATTCGAATGTGGCCGTGACGCTGGCTTGCGGTTCGCCAGCGCGCACGAGACCGCTATCGGCGCGATTGCCGAGCACCAGACCCAACGCATCCAGCAGGATCGATTTGCCCGCACCCGTCTCACCCGTCAGCACGCCGAGCCCACCCGCGAATGTCAGGTCGAGCGCCTCGATCAATACGATATTGCGGATGGAAAGCTGGGTCAGCATCGATGCCGAGCCTTAACCGAACCGAATGGCCTCGTCACGCTCCCGAATGGGGCGGACCGGTAATTTGGGTCAGCCGCCGGTCAGCGCAGGCGCTTCGTCCCCGATCAGATCGTAAGCCTTGTCGTACCAATCGCTGCCCGGATAGTTCGCGCCCAGCACGGCGGCGTATTTCTGCGCCTCCGCCGGGATGCCCAGCGCCAGGCTGCTTTCGGTCAGGCGATACAAGGCTTCGGGCGCGTGGCTGGTGGTCTGGAAATTGTCGACCACGTTCTGGAACCGGATCTGGCTGGCGAGCCAGCGGCCCGAACGTTGGTAGTACCGCCCGATCTCCATTTCCTTACCCGCCAGATGATCGTTCACCAGGTCCAGCTTCAACCGCGCATCGGCGGCATATTCGGTGGTGGGGAAGCGGCGATTGACCTCGGTCAGCGCAATTTTCGCCTGATCGGTAATCTTCTGATCGCGCTGCACATCGCTGATTTGTTCGTAGTAACTCAGCGCGATCAGGTAATAGGCGTAGGGCGCATCCTTGTTGCCCGGATGGATCGAAAGGAACCGCTGCGCACTGGCGATCGCCTTGTTGTAATCGCGCCCGGTGTAATAGCTGAACGCACTCATCAGCTGCGCACGGCGGGCCCAGGGTGAGTACGGATGCTGCCGCTCCACCTCGTCGAACAACGCGGCGGCCAGCGGAGTATTGCCGCGATCGAGCTTGTCCTTCGCGCTGAAATACAGCGTCTCCACATCCCGCGCGACATAAGCGGTGTCGTCCGTTCCCCCGCCGCCACCGCCCAGCGCGGCACAGCCGCCCAGTGTCAAGGGGGCAAGAATGGCGAGACCGGCGGCGCGTAGGAATGTCGTCATGCACCCGCCTATAACCCCCGCCCGGCTGAACGCCAAGTGAAAGGCGCGCGCCTCCCCGTCGTACCCTCCCCACGCCCCCTGTCCTACATTGCCGCATTCTGCTCCTACCGCGCGCATGACCAAACGCACCGAACAGCCGACAACCGCCCACGCCCTCCCCACATTCACCCCCGTCCCGCGCGCAAAAGAGCGCAGCAATGGGTGGAAGCCCGACGTGCAGCGCGCCTTTATCGAGGCGCTGGCCGACACCGGCAGCGTGCGCGCCGCGTGCAAGCGGGTGAACCGCGCGGATCACGGCGCCTATCTGCTCCGCCGCCACCCGGACGCAGCCGAGTTTCGCAAAGCATGGCAGGTCGCGCTGGATATCGGCATGCAGAAGATCGAGGATGTGGCGATGGACCGCGCCTTGAACGGGGTGGAGGTGCCGGTCTATTCCTACGGCAAGCATGTCGGCGAACGCACGGTGTATAATGACCGGCTGCTGATGTTCATGCTGAGAAACCGCGCGCCGGAGCGGTTTGCGGGCA
>JBAUIN010000218.1:0-9476 GCA_049682975.1 Pontixanthobacter sp.
TTAAAAGGGATACCGTTCGCTTTCGTCGATACGGCCGGTTTGCGGGATTTCAGCGACGATGCCATTGAAATTATCGGGATCGATCGCGCTAGGCAGCAGTTTGACAGGGCCGATACCGTCTTGTGGCTCGGCGCGGAAGGTGAGGGGCCCGATGGGTCGATCGAAATCGTGGCCAAGTCGGACTTGCTCGACACGGAAGCAATGAATGAGAACGGAGCGCTCCGTGTTTCAGCAAAAACAGGGCAGGGTATTGAGCGACTGAAAACCTTATTGATTCATCGTGCTCGCGAAGCCATGCCGAAACCGGGGGCTCTTGCTCTGAATGCCCGGCAGGTATCTTTAATTGAGCAAGCCTATATTGCTCTATGTGATGCCCGCATAGATGCCGATATGCTCGTCATCGGCGAACATTTGCGACTGGCGCGGCTTGCGTTCGACCGATTGGTTGGTCGTACATCTACGGAAGATATGTTAGATACGCTGTTCGGTAAATTTTGTATCGGTAAATGATGTTTCACGTGAAACATTGCTTTTTTGCAAAAACGACATAAGGCGTAAACGATTACATATGAGCCAATTCGATGTTCTTATCGTAGGCGGTGGTCATGCCGGCGTCGAAGCTGCTTGTGCGGCCGACCGGATGGGCGTGCGTACCGGTTTGGTAAGTTTCGACATGGGCAAATTGGGGGCCATGAGTTGCAATCCGGCCATCGGTGGATTGGGCAAAGGTCACTTGGTGCGCGAGGTCGACGCTTTCGATGGCGTGATCGGACGTGCTGCCGACGCGGCAGCTATTCATTATCGTATGCTTAATCGGTCGAAAGGCAGCGCGGTTTGGGGTCCGAGAGTTCAAGCCGATCGCGAGTTGTTCAAAGCGTTCGTGCAGACGCACATGCGTGGACATACCGACATTACGCTGATCGAAGGTGAAGCAGGCGCGTTGATATTCGACGGGGACCTCGTGGTCGGTTTGACGCTGGGCGACGGCACCGAGTTACGCGCAGCCAACGTAATTTTATGTACCGGCACTTTCCTAGGCGGAACACTCTACCGCGGGGAAAAGCGTCTTGACGGAGGGCGTATCGGTGAGAATGCCGCGCATATGCTCGCCGAGCAACTGCGTTCTGCGCGACTGCCAATGGCGCGATTGAAAACAGGTACACCGCCGCGCCTGGATGGGCGAACCATCGACTGGGCGGCCTTGCCAGAGCAGCCATCGGACGGCGAAAGCTGGACCTTGTCACCAATGACACGGGGGCGGGCAAACCGTGCCGTTTTTTGCGGGGTGACGCGAACGAATGTAGAAAGCCATGATATCATCCGCGCGAACTTGCATCGGTCGCCGCTATTTTCGGGCGCTATCGATGCGCAGGGGCCGCGATATTGTCCGTCTATCGAAGACAAGATTCACCGGTTCGGTGATCGGGATGGGCACCAGATATTTCTCGAACCGGAGGGTTTGAATTCACATTACGTCTATCCAAATGGAATCAGCACATCGTTGCCGGTCGATGTACAGCAGAACATGCTCAAAGCCATGCCCGGCCTTTCCGAAGTCGTGATGTTGGAACCGGGCTACGCGGTAGAATACGATCATATCGATCCGCGCGCACTTACTACCGGCCTGGAACTACGCGAGATGCCTGGGCTGTATTGCGCGGGACAGATCAACGGTACTACCGGTTATGAGGAAGCCGCCGCGCAAGGTCTCATCGCCGGACTTTCAGCGGCGTGTGCAGTGTTGGATGTAGCGCCACCGGCTCTGGATCGCGCCAATTCCTATATGGCGGTCATGATAGACGATCTGACTCTACACGGGGTAACCGAACCGTACCGTATGCTGACATCCCGCGCCGAATACCGTCTGCGGTTGCGTGCCAACAATGCGTCGACACGGCTGACAGGTATTGCTAGCGAATTAGGGTGTGTAGGCGCCAAGCGCGCAGAATGGTTTAAGAAGCGCGAAGAAAAGCGCGAGCGGTGGGCTCTTGATTTGGACCGACCTATCGCTGCAACGGAACTTGCCAATGCCGGGCTACCGATCAAACGGGATGCAGGGCATAGACCAGTAGGAGAATGGTTGCGTTTCGATGAAATATCGATCGAAGCACTGAAGCCGTGGTTGAATGCTGATTTCGAAAGTGATGACGACTTGGTGTTTGAGCTAACTGAAGACGCGACTTACGCGCCTTATTTGGCCAGGCAGGAAGCCGAATTGAAGGATCTGCGATCAAGTCAATCGGTCGTCCTGTCGCGCGACTTTCCGTATCGATCGGTGCCGGGGCTTTCGAACGAGATGGTCGAGCGGCTTTCCAGCACAAAGCCATCCGATCTTGCGGCGGCGGGTCGTATGCCCGGTATCACGCCGGCCGCTCTGGCGGCGCTATTGGTGCATGCTAGACGGTATGAGCAACCGATCAAGTGATTCAGAACGAGAAGGATGCACGCGAATATGTTGCCAGCCTGTGCGACGGTGTGGCAATGGATCGGCTTGATCGCCTCGCCGCCAACTTGGCAACCGAGAACCAACGTCAAAACTTGATCGCCCAATCCAGCTTAGCGAATATCTGGCAGCGGCATATTGCCGATAGTGCCCAATTATTACGATTTGTTCCACGTGGAACATTTCCATGGCTTGATCTGGGTTCGGGTGCGGGGTTTCCCGGTGTTGTCGTCGCGATAATCCAATCCGACGGTCCAATTTTCCTTGTAGAGACACGTGCGCGCCGAGTGCAGTGGCTACAATCGCAAAAGGAAAGTTTACGATTGTCTCATTGCATCGTAATCGGCAAGCGTGTGGAGAATACCGACACATTTAAAGCATCTGTGGTGACAGCCAGGGCGTTCGCGCCGCTACCAAAACTCCTCAAAATGTCCAAGCGCTTCACCCGACAAGATACAGTTTACGTCTTACCGAAAGGTCGTTCTGCAAATGCGGAACTTGCTGCACTACCCGACCATCAACGAGAAATGTTTCACGTGGAACAATCATTGACGGATGGCGATGCAGGCATCATTGTCGGCACAGGATTACCGTAAGGACTAATATCCTATGATAACGATTGCGATTGCTAATCAAAAGGGAGGGGTGGGGAAGACCACCACCGCGATCAACATCGCCACTGCGATGGCGGCGACAGGATGGAAAACGCTACTGGTCGATCTCGATCCTCAGGGGAATGCCTCGACCGGAATGGGCATCGACAGCCAGAATCGTCCTAAATCGAGCTACGATTTACTCGTGGATCAAGTACCTCTGACCCAATGTATTCAGCCGAGCTCCATTCCGGAACTCGATGTCGTCCCCGCCACCGTCGATCTTTCGGGCGCCGAAATCGAACTGGTATCCGTGGAGGACCGCACGGCACGATTAAGTTCGGCATTGTCCAATCATACCGGGCATCAAATATGCTTTATCGATTGCCCACCTTCTCTGGGTCTTCTTACCCTTAACGCGTTGGGTGCAGCGGATACGCTAATGGTACCATTGCAATGCGAATTTTTCGCGTTGGAAGGGCTTAGTCAATTGTTACAAACAGTCGAACGGGTGCAACAACGGTTCAATCCCAACTTGGGTATCGTCGGGGTGGTTCTGACGATGTTCGACCGTCGTAATCGTCTTACCGATCAGGTGTCCGATGACGTACGCGATTGCCTCGGTAATCTGGTGTTCGACGCGGTTATTCCCCGCAATGTACGCCTATCGGAAGCCCCAAGTCATGGATTGCCGGCCTTGGTGTATGATCATTCCTGTACCGGCAGTCGCGCCTATATTGCTTTGGCGCGCGAATTGATCGGACGCCTGCCTGAACGAAGGAAAGTTGCATGAGTGCCGCTTCATTGAATACCGATTCCGGCAACCCGCCGATGCAGCCAGCGAACAATAAACGTAAATTGGGACGCGGATTGGGTGCTTTGATGGGGGAAATCCGCAAAGAGGAACCGTTTGTAAGCGATAACCGCACCGTGTCGGGGAAGGGGGCAACTACGCCTACCGACAATGACAATGGTCTGATGGCGCTTCCAATATCGGCCATCGAACCGCTTCCCGGTCAACCACGCACGGTATTCGATGAAGATGCGTTGGGCGAATTGGCCGCATCGATTGCTTCGCGTGGTGTTATTCAGCCGGTCATCGTAACGCCACGGTCCGGCGGCAAATACCGGCTTGTTGCCGGCGAGCGGCGTTGGCGTGCCGCACAAAAAGCGCAACTGCACACCATTCCAGCGATCGTTCGTACACTCGATCCGCAAGAAGTCATGGCGGTAGCCCTGATCGAGAATCTTCAACGCGAAGATTTGAACCCGATCGAGGAGGCTCGCGCCTATCGCCGATTGGCGGATTCGGAGGACATGACCCAGGCCGACATAGCGAAGCTAGTTGATAAATCACGCAGTCATGTAGCGAATATGCAGCGGCTGCTCGGATTGCCGGATGATGTTCTCGATCTGGTCCAAGCCGACAAATTGACGATGGGTCACGCGCGGGCGCTGATCGGACATGATGACGCCAGCAAATTAGCGCGCAAGGCGGTTAACGACAATCTTTCCGTGCGCGAAATCGAAAAACTCGCCAGACCAGCTGATGACAGCGGGGAGAAACGACGTCGTCAGGCTCGTCCATCACGCGACCCGGCCAAAGATGCCGATATTGCGGCGGTACAAAATCATCTTGAGGAATTTCTAGGGCTTGCCGTTGCCATCAAAGCGGAGGACGACCTTCGTGCAGGTGCCGTTACCATAAAATACCGCACCCTCGATCAGCTCGATTTAATTTGCCAGCGTTTAACCGGCGGCGATATTTAAAGATCGGCAAAACGTCTGAAAGTCGCGCGGCGCAAGTTTCAATACCGCTCGCTGAAAGCATGGAACCTACCGGTTAGACGAAGCCATCTAGCGCCCTTGCCAATTTTTCGATACCTGCTGCATCTTCACGATCGAAGCGTCCTTTTGTGGGGCTATCCAGATCGATGACACCGCAAACAACGCCACTTCTCCACACCGGAACGACGAGTTCGGACTGGGTTGTCGCATCGCAGGCAATGTGGCCCGGAAAGGCATGAACGTCCGCGACAAGCTGGGTTTCCTTACTGGAAATCGCGGTTCCACAGACTCCCTCGCCGATGGCGATGCGAATACAAGCCGGGCGGCCCTGAAATGGTCCAAGTACCAGCGTATCGTCGATCAATCGATAAAAGCCTGTCCAGTTAACGTGCGGTAGGAAATCCCAAAGCAGCGCGGCGATGTTCGCCATATTGGCAACGCGATCCGTTTCACCCGCCACCAACGCAGCGGCCGCATCGCATAAGGATGCATAATTCTCGGCTTTCGACAGGGTGGGATCGGCAGAGAAATCGTACATAGTCTTTTCCTAGAGCGATGGGCCATTGCCGCAAGGCCACATGCGGCTTATCTCTCAATACATGAGTGTAAAACGCAAAATTCTCTGGGCGTTAATCGTCCTTATCATACTTATGGCAGCCGGAGCGTATTGGGCAACCCGCGGCGACACAGCGGATTATGCCGTCCAACGCGTCGCCGGAACGGATCCGTTGCTAGACGAACCCAATGCTGAAGCCATCCCGACCGTCAACATCGCCGAACCGATCGGCTGGGCGGCAGATGAAGTGCCCAAGGCGGCGGAGGGGCTGAAGGTGACCCGTTTCGCCGAAGGGCTCGATCATCCGCGCGTCATGCAGCGTATGCCGAACGGTGATATACTGGTCACTTTAACGCGATCGCCCGATAGCGAGGACGGCGGGGGTATTACCGCTTGGATTGCCGATCTGCTTATGAGCCGGGCGGGAGCCGGCGGCACGTCCGCCGACGAGCTGGTCCTTTTGCGTGATACGACGGGCGATGGTATTGCCGATAAACGCTTCGTGTTGACGGATGCCCTGTCGTCCCCATCAGGGATTGCGTATGCCGACGGGAAGCTGTTCGTCGCGAATCACGATGCAGTGGTATCGTTCGATTACGAGATCGGCGCGACGAAGATCGGCAGCACTCCGACGAAATTGATGGATCTTCCCGCGGGCGGAAGTCATTGGATGCGCAATATGGAACTCAGTCCCGAAGGCGACAAACTCTATATAGCGGTCGGATCGGTATCGAATATCGGTGAAAAGGGTATGGATGTCGAACAAGGGCGCGCCGCCATTCATGAATACGACTTGGAATCCGGTCGCTCGCGCATTTTTGGCAGCGGTTTACGCAATCCCAACGGTCTGGATTTCAATCCCTGGAGTGGGGAATTGTGGACCACGGTAAACGAACGCGATATGCTCGGCTCCGATTTAGTGCCCGACTACCTGACCAATGTGCCGCTGGGTTCGAATTACGGTTGGCCGTGGTTCTATTACGGCGATGTCGTCGATAAGCGTGTGGATGCGCAGATGCCGCAATCGATTGTGGGTTACACAAGAACGCCGGAGTTCGCACTTGGCCCACATGTGGCGGCGTTGGGATTCCGTTTTACCAACAAAGGCCATCGGTTGGGCGCTGCCTTCGGAAGGGGGGCGGTTGTCGCACAACATGGATCTTGGAACCGCAAACCAGCATCGGGTTATAATGTCGTGTTCGTCGCATTCGATGCGCGTGGCAATCCGCAGGGTAAGCCCAAACCGATCCTGACGGACTTTCTAACAGGCACCGGCCAAACGCGTGGTCGCCCGACATGGGTCGAATGGGCGGATGACGGTGCCTTGTTGGTTACGGACGACACGGCCGGCATCATCTGGCGTGTCATTGCGCCCGGCGCCAAACCGGCTGCTGCCAATGTCCGTACGCAATCCGAGCCATTGCCGCCGCGAAGCGAGTTGCGCGGCGATCCACGTCAGGCGTTCGGCGATACACCTCGCTAACGAGGAACTAGCCGAGCAACTGTTCGGCACTCAAAGCATAAAGAATGTCGGCGCCGTCCATCGCGGCCGCTTTTAATCCGCTGGCTTCGGGTACGATGTGGTCGAGAAAAAAGCGCGTCGTTACCGGCTTCACGTCGGCTAGACTTGGTGCTTCGCCAGCGGCAACCGCCCGCATCTGCTTCAACATCTGCCAGCCGGCTACGGCAACGGCTGACATAGTGCAGAAGGGCACGCTGCCTGCCAGTCGGTCGTCGAGCGACGCCTCGTCTCGCATCCAGCGCGCTATCGTTGCGCATTCGCCAGCCAATGCGAACAGGGTCGGTTCTTCCGCAGCATCGCGGGCAATGTCAGCCATTAGCTTCGTATAGACTTCGCCGTTCTCGAGCCCGAGTTTGCGGGTTACCAGATCGGCAGCCTGAATACCGTTCGTCCCCTCGTAAATCGGCGCAATTCGCGCATCGCGATAATGTTGCGCCGCGCCGGTTTCTTCGACGAAACCCATCCCACCGTGAACCTGAACGCCGATGCTCGCGACTTCGATACCGGTATCGGTGCCCCATGCCTTGATCATCGGCACCAGGACGTCACCGCGCAGGCCGGGATCGCGTTCGCCCAGACTGCCGCGATCGACCTGACCGGTCGTGTAATAGAGAAGCGCACGCATCCCTTCCGTCAGAGATTTCATCCGCAGAAGCATGCGGCGAACATCGGGGTGTTCGGCAATGGACACCGGTGCCCGGTCATCGGAACCCGCTCTGGCGGATTGAATACGGTCTTTTGCGTAATAATTGGCCTGTTGCAGAGCGCGCTCGGCGATTTGTACACCTTGGCTGCCGACATTGATCCGCGCATTGTTCATCATCGTGAACATGGCGGCCAGGCCGCGATTTTCCACGCCGACCAGCTCGCCAATGCATTCGTCATTGTCGCCGTAACTCATTACGCAGGTTGGCGACGCATTGATGCCCAGCTTGTGCTCCAGGCTTACGCAGCGCACATCGTTTCGGCCGCCCAATTCGCCATCGTCCTTCACATGGATTTTCGGCACCAAAAACAGCGATATGCCGCGGCTCCCGTTCGGCGCATCGGGTAAGCGGGCGAGCACAAGGTGGATGATATTGTCGGCAAGATCGTGTTCCCCCCAGGTGATGTAGATCTTCTGACCCTTGATGCGATATTTACCGGCATGCTCGCCGTCGGCAATCGGTTCCGCCGTCGTGCGTAGGGCACCGACATCGCTACCCGCCTGCGGCTCCGTCAGATTCATCGTGCCGGACCATGCACCGCTGACCAGTTTGGGGAGATATTTTGCCTTTTGCCCATCGCTGCCATGATGTTCGAGCGATTCGATCGCGCCGACGGAGAGCATTGGTAGCAGCGTAAAAGCCATATTCGCCGCGCCCAGATTTTCGATGACATTGCAGGCGAGCGTGAAAGGCAGGCCCTGGCCTCCGAAATCCGCAGGCGATGCAATCGCATTCCAGCCCTGTTCGACATATTGCGTATAGGCGGCTTCGAAGCCGTCCGGTAACCGAACGACGCCATTTTCCAGCTTGGCACCCTTAATGTCGCCGACACGGTTTAGTGGCGCAAACTCGCCGGCTGCGAACGCACCTACCCCTTCGACGATCGCCTCGATCATATCCGGTTCTGCCGCCGCGAATTTTTCCGTTTTCGCCAGTTCGGCGATGCCGGCATTCACGGTAATCGCCAGCAGCTGGTCCTGTGTGGGCGCGTTGTAAGGTATCACATCATATCCTTATCGCGACAATTCGGCCTGTTTCGGCGGAACGACGCACTATATAGATTGGGGTATAGATCGGTCGGTTATCGTCGTTCTTTTATAGGGCCGTTTCATGCACGACAAGAACGCTACGGAATGCCTGACAGCGAACGGCGCTGGCTGCGCTCGCGCTACAGAAATTTTGCTGGCGGGGGGATTGGCCGCATTGCCGAGCGAAACTGTTTATGGCTTGGCGGCACGAGCGGATAGTGCCGGTGCCGTAGATTCGATTTATACCGCGAAAGGGCGCCCAAACCACAACCCCCTCATCGTGCATGTCGGTTCGTTGGAACAGGCGCGAGAACTCGCATATTTTAGTGAACGATCGGAGATTGTTGCACGTGAAACATGGCCTGGACCGTTAACACTGGTGCTGCAACGAAAGGCAAACGCGAACATCGCCGCCGGGGTCAGCGCGGATTTGCCGACGATTGCACTGCGTATGCCCAGCCATGAAGTCATGCTGGGCATCATCCGTGACTGCGGCGTGCCGTTGGCTGCCCCTTCGGCCAATGCAAGCAATGGGATCAGCCCGACGACTGTCGCACATGTACTATCGAGTTTGGATGGTAGGATTGACTGTATCGTTGATGATGGACCGACGCAAAACGGTTTGGAATCAACGATCTTGGCTATCCGTCATGACGGCAGTTGGGATGTACTTCGTCCTGGACCGATCGATTGCGAGGCACTTCATCATAAACTGTTCGGGGTGCCGATAAGATCGGGCGACATCAAACAGAAAGTTGAAGCGCCGGGGCAGTTAGCGCGCCATTACTCGCCAGGAAAGCCGGTGCGATTGCACGCGGAAACTGCTGCGGAACATGAAT
>JBAUIN010000219.1:0-4620 GCA_049682975.1 Pontixanthobacter sp.
GCGGATTTGTAATTGATCGCATGATCGGCACCAATTCGCAGTGCGGCATCGCATTTCTCGTCGCTGCCGCAGGTAACTATCATGGTCATGTCGAACAGTTTGGCCAGCTTAATCGCCATCGTCCCGATCCCGCTGGTCCCGCCATGCGCCAACAGCGTTTCTCCCGGCGAGGCCCAGCCGCGTTCGAACACGTTGTGCCACACGGTGAACAGCGTTTCCGGCATCGCTGCGGCTTCCGCAAGAGACATACCGTTCGGAACCGTGAGACAATGACCATATTGCGCCACGCAGTAGGGCGCATATCCGCCACCGGTGACGAGCGCACATACTGTCTGCCCGACCATTTCGACGGGAACATTGCCGCCGGTCGCAACGATCTCCCCGGCGATTTCCAGCCCCGGAATGGGAGAGGCACCGGGCGGCGGCGGGTAATGTCCCTTGCGCTGGATAACATCGGGGCGGTTCACTCCGGCATGCGATACGCGGATCAGCACCTGCCCCTGCCCCGGGGCTGGCACATTGACGGTCTCGAGGCGCAGCACTTCCGGCCCGCCCGGTGCGTCGTACCCGATCGCTTCCATCGTCGCCGGTCCCGCAGTCGCCATCGATCTTTCCCCCAATCCATGCCCCAACAATTCCGCCGTTCCCTAATGCGCTGAAGAGTTGACAGCAAGCGTGCTTGCTTGCGAGACTGCTAGCTTAATGGACGATCACGATCTTCCCCGACCGAAAGGCGATGCGGCGAGCAGGCTCGCGACGGAAGACCTTGCCCCTTACTCGCAAACGGAACTGTCCGACAGGATCGCACTTCTCGAAGCGGAACTAGCCCGCGTTGCGGCGCATCGCGACCAAGGCGCCGCGCATATGGCGGCTGCCGACGCATTGTTCGGCAGGAAGAACGGCTGATGTCGCACAAACCAAACGCTTATCGTAATTTTTGTAACGCCTCCCATCTATAAAGTATATCCGACCCCCAAAGACCGAAAGATCACCGAATGCCCAGCTTTGCCCAGAACCTCGAAAAGACGCTCCATGCCGCGTTGACCCATGCGTCCGACCGGCGGCACGAATATGCGACGCTGGAACATCTGTTGCTGGCGCTGATCGACGATGAAGACGCGGCGCAGGTGATGGGTTCATGCGGCGTCGATCTCGCTGAATTGGGCGAGGTGGTAAAAACCTATCTCGATCAGGAATATCAGTCCTTGAAGACGCAGGATGATGCCGATCCACAGCCGACCGCCGGTTTTCAGCGGGTCATCCAGCGCGCGATTCTACATGTGCAATCGTCGGGCAAAGATACAGTAACGGGTGCGAATGCGCTGGTGGCGCTGTTCTCCGAACGGGATTCCTACGCGGTCTATTTTCTGCAGCAACAGGATATGAGCCGTTTGGATGCGGTCAGCTTCATCAGCCATGGCATTGGCAAGGGCGGCACACCGATGGAAGGTGCCCCTGCCCAAACGGTTGAAGATGGCCAGGGGAACGAAAAATCGGGTGAGGGCGGTAGCAAAAAGGAAACCGCGCTCGATCAGTTCACCGTCAATCTGAATAAGAAAGCGGAGGACGGCAAGGTCGATCCTTTGATCGGCCGTGGTCCGGAAGTGGACCGCACGGTCCAAATCCTGTGCCGCCGCAGCAAGAACAACCCACTCTATGTCGGTGATCCCGGCGTCGGAAAAACTGCGATCGCGGAAGGTCTGGCGCGTAAGATCGTCGAAGGCGACGTGCCCGAAGTGTTGGCTGAAGCGGTCATCTATTCGTTGGATATGGGCGCGTTGCTAGCGGGCACGCGCTATCGCGGCGATTTCGAGGAGCGATTGAAACAGGTTGTCAACGAGTTGGAGCAGATGCCCCATGCAGTTCTGTTCATCGACGAAATCCATACGGTGATCGGCGCGGGTGCCACCAGTGGCGGCGCAATGGATGCCTCCAATCTACTGAAACCGGCCTTGTCGGGTGGCACGATCCGCTGCGTAGGTTCGACCACCTACAAGGAATTCCGCAATCATTTTGAAAAGGACCGCGCTTTGCTGCGCCGGTTCCAGAAGATCGACGTCAACGAACCTACGATCGAAGATACGGTGAAGATCCTCAAAGGTTTGCGCAGTGCGTTCGAAGATCACCACAAGGTCAAATACACGCCCGATGCGATCAAAACCGCCGTCGAGCTTTCGGCGCGTTATATCAATGACCGTAAGCTTCCCGACAAGGCGATCGACGTGATCGACGAGGTTGGGGCGATGCAAATGCTGGTCCCACCCAGCCGCCGCAAGAAGAAGATCACCGCGCGTGAGATCGAGGCGGTCATTGCGACGATGGCGCGTATCCCACCGAAATCCGTGTCGAAGGACGACAAGACCGCGCTGCAGAACCTTAGCC
Organism: Pontixanthobacter sp.; assembly: GCA_049682975.1. Taxonomy (GTDB): domain Bacteria; phylum Pseudomonadota; class Alphaproteobacteria; order Sphingomonadales; family Sphingomonadaceae; genus Pontixanthobacter. Next base: position 2,383 of record JBAUIN010000219.1, read on the forward strand.
GCGATCTAAAGCATGTGGTATTCGGCCAAAACGAAGCGATCGACCGGCTTTCGACGGCCATGAAGCTGAGCCGCGCCGGTCTGCGCGATCCCGATAAACCGATCGGTTCGTTCCTGTTCAGCGGCCCGACCGGTGTCGGTAAAACCGAAGTCGCGCGGCAGCTTGCGTCCATCATGGGTATCGAGCTCAAACGCTTCGACATGTCCGAATATATGGAACGCCATTCGGTATCGCGCCTGATCGGTGCGCCTCCAGGCTATGTGGGTTACGATCAGGGCGGACTGCTGACCGACGCCATCGACCAGAACCCGCATTGCGTGCTTTTGCTTGACGAGATCGAGAAGGCGCATCCCGACCTGTTCAACATCCTGTTGCAGGTGATGGATAATGGCCGCCTGACCGATCATCACGGCAAGACGGTGGATTTCCGCAACGTCGTGCTGGTGATGACCACGAATGCCGGTGCGTCCGACATGGTTGGCCAGGGTATCGGGTTCGGGGATGTGTCGAAGGCCGATGCGGGGAGCGAGGCGGTTAAGAAGATGTTCACGCCGGAATTCCGCAACCGCCTGGATGCGATCGTGCCCTTCGCCTATCTCAACAAAAGCACCGTTAGCCGGGTGGTCGACAAATTTATCCTGCAGCTGGAACTGCAACTGGCCGATCAGAACGTCCATATCCAGTTCGACGACGACGCGCGTGCCTGGTTGGGTGATAAGGGTTACGACAAGTTATATGGCGCCCGTCCGATGGGCCGGTTGATCCAAGACAAAATCAAACAGCCGCTGGCGGAAGAACTGTTGTTCGGCAAACTGGCGGATGGCGGCGAAGTTCAGGTCAGTATGAAGGACGGCAAACCCGCTTTCGAAACGACCCCCGCCCCCCCTAAAACGCCGCGCAAGAAAAAGAGCGCGGCGAAGAAATCCAAGGTGGCCAAGTCCGAAGAAAGCGCGGATGGCGGCGATAGAGCGGATAAGGGAACTGCGTCCGACTGACGATCGCAGTAAAACACTATGGGGGGCGCGGATCGGGAACGGTTCGCGTCCCGTTCTTGTTTATCCCCTATGGCCGCCGACTTCTCTTGGATCGAACCGCATCCGCATGGTATTTATGTGAAGCCCGCCGATGCGTGGATCGATCCGTCCAAGCCGGTCGATAATGCACTCGTGACGCATGGCCATGCCGATCATGCGCGTGGTGGACATGGGGCGACGGTCGCCACCCCTGAAACGCTCGCGATTATGAAATTGCGCTATCAAACGGGTGAAGGACCGTCGGGTGGCGATACGACGCCTGTCGCTTATGGAGAGACGGTGCGGCTCAAAGGCGGGGTCGATGCGACCTACATCCCCGCCGGTCATGTGTTGGGGAGCGCCCAAATCCTGCTCGAACATGGCGGAGAACGGATCATCGCCACCGGCGATTACAAGCGCCGCGCCGACCCGACCTGTCCGCAATTCGCTGTCACGTCTTGCGACATCCTTATAACCGAGGCGACATTCGGCCTCCCCGTCTTTACCCACCCGCCGATCAAGGGCGAGATCGCCAAGATCACCGAACGTCTCGCGGCCTATCCCAATGCGTGCATTTTGGTCGGTGCCTATGCTTTAGGGAAGGCGCAACGCGTCATCGCCGAATTGCGAGCGGCAGGGCACAATGATCCGATTTATCTTCACGGTGCAATGGAAAAGATGTGCCGTTTGTACGAAGATCATGGAATCGACCTTGGCGAATTGCGCCTCGTCGCGGATTACAAGAAAGACGATATGCGCGGCAGCGTGGTGGTGTGCCCCCCATCGGCTATGAACGACGCCTGGAGCCGCCGGATGCCCGATCCGATTACCGCCATGGCCAGCGGATGGATGCGCGTGCGCCAACGCGCGCGACAACGTAACGTCGAGCTGCCTCTCATCATTTCCGACCATGCCGACTGGAACGAACTAACTCAGACGATCCAGGACGTGAACCCGCAGGAAAGCTGGATCACCCATGGCCGTGAAGATGCGCTGTTGCGCTGGTGCCAGCTACACCAACGCAAAGCCCGCGCGCTCGCCATGATCGGTCGCGAGGAAGAGGATGAATAGGGGCGGCGTATAGATGGAAGAATTCGCCACTCTGATCGATTCGCTGGTATTTACCCGCAGTCGCAACGAGAAACTGCGCCTGATCGCACAATATCTACGTGCGACACCCGATCCCGACCGCGGTTGGGCACTCGCCGCCCTGACCGATGGCTTG
>JBAUIN010000220.1:0-2170 GCA_049682975.1 Pontixanthobacter sp.
CAATACCGACTTTGGCGTTACGCTAATGTCCGATGCGCGGCTGTCCTATACGCCTTTGTCCGACGCGCAGGTGAATGCGCGGTTGGCGGAGTTCGGGATGTCGCTCAAACGGGCGCCGGGGAACGAGGAATGGCCGGATGGGTGGTATCCGGGGGATGCTCCGCTCGATATTCGCCTCGATGCGGCGCGGGGCGGCACCGCGGACTGTCGGACCGATGGCGCCGCCGATGACGATGGCGATGACCGCACCCATCCGCTGACCAAATTCGGCACGGCGGAGCGGGTCCGGTTTCTCGACGCGCTGGCGGGGCATGGCAATGTGCGCAAGGCGGCGGCGCGGGTCGGGATAAGCCGCGAAACAGCCTATCGCGCACGGCGGCGTTATGGCGATTTCGCGCAATTGTGGGAAGCGGCGTTGGTGCATGCGCGCGCTGCGTCGGAGGCGGAGCTGGCCGACCTCGCGCTGGAAGGGGTGCCTGTGCCCGTCTTCGTGCGCGGCGAGCATGTCGCGACCTGGCACCGCAAGGATGCGCAGCTGCTGCTCGCCCATCTCGGTCGGCTCGACCGGCGGGTCGACATGGACAAGGATGTGGCAATGCGCGCGGAGAATTTCGATCGTCTGCTGGCGGAGATGGCGGGGCATAAGCGGCCGGAGGATTTCGCCGACGCGACCAAGGCGACCTGCCCCGATGCCGTGCCCTCACGCCGGGAATATACGATGTATCGCCGCGATGTGGCGTTGGATGCGGCGTATGATGCCTGCAAGGTCGGGGATGCGAAGCCGGATATGGCCACGCTGGAGGAAACGGAGGCGCGCTTCATGGCGGACTATGCGCGCGATGCCGAGGCGATCTGGGACCGGTGGGATACGGAAGGTGCGGCGGTGGTCGACCGGGTGCTGGACGGTCATCCGAGGGAGGCTCAAAACAGTGTCGCATGTGTCAACAATCGGGCGGCGCGGCGGCGGGCGATGAAGGCGGAACGGAAAAAGGGCAGGAAGAAGGGCGCACCCTCATCCAAGCTACATTAGCCGTTTCGCGCCAAGCTGCGCTTTCCTCCCTCCGGCGGGAGAAGGATATGATGCGTTATAAGCCCCTGCAAATTGGGTGAAGTTGGATGAGGGTGCCTAGCCCCCGAACCCCACGAACCGCGCGGCTTCGTCCACGCTCTTGCGCTCGCTGACGACGGCGTTGGCGGGAAAATCCTCGTCCGGCCAGCCCATCGCGACGGCCTTCATGATGATCTGATCGTCCGGGATGGCGGCATGTTCGCGCACGACGGGGCTTTGCATGATCCCCTGCGAATTGATGACGCAGCCCAGACCGCGGCTCCATGCGGCGTTGACCAGAGCAGTCGTCGCGGCCCCGCAGTCGAAGGCGGTATCGTCGCTGCCGGACAGTTCCTTGTCGTAGGTGATGATGACGCAGACCGGCGCGTCGAACTGGCGGAAACCGCGCAGGACCCAATCCTGCCGTCCGTCCTTATCGTCGCGTTCGATGCCCATCGCGCCGAACAATTGCTTGGCGACGCCGACCTGCCGTTCGCGGTGGACGCCCGCAAACGGTTCGCCCCGGCGAAACTCGCGGCTGTCGGGTTCGCCGGCTAGAATACGTTCCGTATTGCCCTTGCGGATGCGGTCCAGCGGTTCGCCGGTGATGACGTGGAAATACCAGGGCTGCGTATTCATCGAAGTGGGGGAGCGCATGGCGAGGGCGAGAATTTCCTCGATCAGTTCGCGCGGCACCGGCTTGTCGAGATAACCCCGGATACTGCGCCGGCCCATAACCACTTCGTCATATTGCATATCGCATTCGCCCTTCCTTATCGGCGAAGGGGTGGCGGATTATGCGGTTCGGGGCAAGCGCGAAGGGTGTCGGGCGCTGCGGTTAGATGGGCGGTCAGGCGTGCGGTCAGGCGACTTCGAGATATTTGGGCTGCGACTGGTCCCGCTTACCCTCCGTCGCGCCCGCCGTACCCGGCTTCTTGGGCAGGCCTGCGGCGGCGATGGTGTAGGGCGACACGCGGTGACGGGTGCACAATCCGCCCGATCCGTCGCTGGTCAACGGGGTTTCGAATTCGACGGCGAAACTGTCGTCCGACGCGCGGCTGACCTTGCATACGGCGAGCTGCCCTTCGCCCAGATCGAGGACCACATCGACATCGGTTTCGA
>JBAUIN010000221.1:0-6799 GCA_049682975.1 Pontixanthobacter sp.
CCGGATTGCTGGACCAGCGCTTCCGCCCGGGCTTTCGATGCGCCGTAACGTGACAGATCGGGTTCGCGTGCCGCCAAAGACGAAACGAAAATGAACCGGGTCACGCCCGCTGCCTTGGCTGCTTCAACAATCGCGCGCGTGCCATCGACATTTACGACGTCGAATTGCGCCGGATCAGGGGTGTTCGTCAGGCCCGCAATGTGAATGATGGCGTCGCAATTATGCACCAAATTTGCGACAGCCTCCTCGTCGAACAGGCTACCTGTAATCCAGTCCACAATCGGGCGGTCTTTCGGGATAGTCCGCGCCAAAGCGCGCACCTTAACGCCATATACTGCGGCTATGTCCAACACCGCTTGCCCGACGAAGCCGGTCCCTCCGGTAATGGCGACAGTCACAACAGCACCAAATGATCGCGATGCACGACGGCGGACCGCGGTGAATGCCCTAGCGCCGCCGCCTGATCCCCCTGTGGCAGACCCATAATGACGCGCGCATCGCCCGCGCCATATTCGGCGAGACCCTGCGCCACAACACGGCCATCGGCATCGCTCACCGCCACGAGATCGCCTCTCGCAAAATCACCGCGAACGTTCACGATACCCACGGCCAGCAAGCTCGCTTCCTCTCGCAACGCCGCCACGCAGCCCGCATCGACCACCAGCGTACCCTTTGCGGCCTTGCGCCCACCCAACCAGGCGCGCCGGGCGCGGTCGTTACGGGTGGGAAGGAAGATCGTGCCGATCCCAGCCGTCAAAGCGGTGCCGACGGGGCGGTCATGCGTGCCGTTGATGATCGCCAGGGGAATGCCTGCACGCTCCGCGATCTGGGCCGCTTCCAGTTTGGATGTCATACCGCCGGTGCCGACCCCGATGGCCGACGCACCGCCCGCCATTGCCCGGACATTGTCGGTTACACCGCGTATGGTCGGTACCAATTTTGCCGTGGGATCGCCAGGTGCGCGGTCGAACAATCCATCGACATCGGACAACAGGATGACGCCATCCGCCCGTGCCGCCTGCGCTACTCTTGCGGCGAGGCGATCATTGTCACCGAACCGGATCTCCTCCGTCGCGACGCTGTCATTCTCGTTTACGATGGGTACGATGCCCCATTCCAACAGACGCGATAGTGTCGAACAAGCATTGAGATAGCGCCCCCGTTCCTCCAGATCGCCGAGCGTCAGCAACAATTGCGCCGCCTTTATCGCGCGTTCCTGAAACAGCGACGCCCAGACTTCGGCAAGCGCGATCTGGCCGACACAGGCCGCCGCCTGAGCATCGGCAAGGTTCTGGATGGCTGCGCGTTCGATTCCAAGCCGAGCGGCACCCAAAGCGATCGCACCCGAACTGACGACGACGATGTCCTGCCCCCGAGCTCGCAATTCGGCAATTTCGCCCGCAAACCCGCGTAGCCATTCGCGGCGAACATGTCCGCCCGTATCCACCAGTAGCGACGATCCCACCTTCAGAACCAGCGTCCTGCAACGATCCGCATCGCGAAACTGGGGCATGCTGTCGATCGTCATGATCGGCGTAAGTGGCGGCTTCGTTCTATAGAGGGCATTATAGCGGCGACCAAGGCTGCGATGCGTCCACCGTTTCCTGTTCCGCCGCGTTGGTTTCGGTCGATGTCCTGTCCGGGAGATAGGACAATACGGCGTCCAGCAATTGCGCGATCCCCTGTCCCGTCGCGCCGGAAATGGCGAACACCTCGTCCGCGCCGGCATCCAGCAATTCCTGCGCGAAACCCGCCGCGAGTTCCGCATCGGCCAGATCGATCTTGTTGAGTGCAATCAGTTGCGGCTTGTCTTCAAGCCCCGCGCCATAGGCCACGATTTCCTCGCGAACGGTCTGCATGGCTTCGGCGGGATCGTCACCCGAAATATCGACCAGATGAATGAGCGCGCGGCACCGTTCGATATGGCCCAGAAAACGGTCGCCGATACCGGCACCGTCGGCTGCCCCCTCAATCAAGCCGGGAATGTCGGCGATGACGAATTCGCGGCCTTTATGATGCACCACACCCAGTTTCGGGATCAGAGTGGTGAAGGCGTAATCCCCCACCTTCGCCTTCGCATTCGACACGGCATTGATGAAGGTCGATTTGCCTGCGTTGGGCAGTCCGAGCAATCCGACATCGGCGAGCAGTTTCAGCCGTAGCCAGACCCACATTTCCTGGGGCGGTTCGCCTGGCTGATGTTGCCGCGGGGCGCGGTTGGTGCTGCTTTTATAGCTGGCATTGCCGCGCCCGCCCATACCGCCTTCGAGGAAGGTGACGCGCTGTCCGACTTCGGTAAAATCGGCGAGGATGGTTTCCTTGTCTTCCGACAATACCTGCGTACCGACTGGAACTTTGACGATCAGGTCATCCGCCCCGGCACCGGTACGATCGCGGCCCATGCCATGGCTGCCGCGCTTCGCCTTGAAATGCTGCGCATAACGGAAATCGATGAGCGTATTGAGGCCCTGCACCGCTTCGAAGATGACATCGCCACCCTTGCCGCCATTGCCGCCGTCGGGACCGCCATATTCGACATATTTCTCCCGGCGGAAGCTGACCGCACCGGGGCCGCCCCCGCCGGATTTCAGATATATCTTAGCTTGATCGAGAAAGTGCATAGCGCGGCCTTAGTCCGCATCGGCAGGTTTATCCAGCGGCCCGGAGCCCGGTCAATTGCCATCCGGATCTGTGGCCGTGTCGCTTTCCGTTACGACTTGTTCCACCGGATTGCTGACGAATACCGGCCCTGGCCCATTCGATTGAATGGGAGCAGGCGAATTAGGCGCGGTTTGCTCTGGAACGGGCGCCACCGGATCGGTTCCCATTCGAATAGGCGCGTTATCGGACGATCCTTGCACGACCGGCCTATTCTCGATGTCCGGTTGGATCGATGCGGTCGGTGGCACGGTGGCCATTATAACCGGCGGCGCCGCCGATTGGGGTTGGAGATCGGATGGCGGTACGGATACCGAGCGGATGGCCCCGCCGTTCCCGGCTTGCGCCGAAGCCGGTCCAGGCGTGTCGACGGATTGCGTATAGCTCGGCGTAAAGATCGCGCGCTCAGGCGCATATTCCGCGTCCCAAGCCGCGACGTTCACGCGGTATTGCTCCATCGATGCGTAAAAATTCGTGAACACTTCTTCCAACCGCGGAAGCTGCGCCATAGCGAAGCTTTCCAGCTCCAGATCGGTGCCGAAATTATAGGCATTCGCGACTTCCAATGCCCTGTTGCAGAACTGCGATTGGGCAGGGGGAAGCGCGTAATAATTGTAAACCTGCGTCATGTAGCGATCGAAATTCGGCCGCCATTCATTGCCGTATTCTTTTACGTAATCGGCGCGCAACTGACGATTGACGGCCGATAAATCCGATTTGTTGTCGTCCAGAAAGCTGCGATAGGCTTCCAAAATCGGTTCGTAACGCGGGGCCACGCAATTCAGCGCCGCGACGTTCAAGCCGGAGCGCAGGTTCCACACCTGTTGCTGCGTAGAAAGACGGTAATTCACCGTCTGCCGAACACCGAACGCATCGCGGGGGGGGACATACATTGTAACGATCGCACCGCCGGGGGGGAGCGGCCGTGGCGGAATGATCTTCACCGGTGGCGGGGGCGGCGGTGGCGGCGGCGGTGGCGGCGGTGGAGTAACGCAGCCAGCGAGCAGACCGAGCGCCATACTGGTTGCAACGAGACGGATTTTGGCAGTGTTGGACTGCAGCATGAAAGTGGACCTCCTGAACCGGTAAAGCATCATCGCGTGCATAGCCTTACGCTAATCTGAAGGGCAGCTGTAAAAGCTTCAGGTCGCAAAGAAAATGCCCGGAATACATTTCGCATTCCGGGCATCATAAAGTGAGTCCCCGGCGCCACATATCGCCGGACGATAATTCCTGATCTTATTCGCGATTGCCCATGAAACGCAGCAGGAACAGGAACATATTGATGAAATCTAGATACAGGCTGAGCGCACCCAGAATAACCGACTTCTTCGCCATCGGCGTTCCCCGCACGTAGCTGTATTCCGCTTTCAACCGCTGGGTATCGTAAGCTGTCAGACCTGCAAAGATCAGCACGCCGAGAGCGGAGATCGCCAATTCCAGTCCGGGCGAACCGATCAGGAAAGCATTCAGCAGCGAAGCGATGATCAGCCCGACGACGCCCATGATCAGGAAGCTGCCCCAACCGGAGATGTCTTTCTTCGTCGTATATCCGAACAAGCTGAGGCCAGCGAAGGCACCTGCAGTTGCGAAGAATGTCAGCGCGATCGATTCACCCGTGTAAATCAGGAAGATCGAGGACAGCGACAGACCCATAGCGGCCGAATAAGCCCAGAACATGATCTGCAAGGTCGCGGCGCTGAACTTATTGGCGCCGAAACTCATCGCAAGGACGAAACCCAAAGGTGACAGCATAATGATCCAGGTAAGCAATCCACCGCCGAGCACCTGCGCCGCCAGTCCGCTTGCTGCGAACAGCATCGCGACGACGCCGGTCAGCAAGACGCCCGATGCCATGTAATTGTAGATAGACAGCATGTGTTTGCGCAGGCCCGCATCCTGTACGATGCCCGTCGCACCGCTATGTGCGCCTGCATTTAGGCCGGATTGCGGACCGAAACCGGTGCGCGAATTGCGGCCGTCGTTCCAATTAGCCATTCGATATACACTCCTGTTTGCCGATGCCCTAATAGCCATCGGCTCTGAAAGCAATATCGGGGTTTCCACATGACTTTTCAAGTAAAACCGGTGGAATAACGCTTAACGAAAATTAACGTTTTCCCTCCGATTGGCGCGCCATTTCCGCGCCCCGATCGCGCGCGGCGGCGAGGCATTCGGTCATAAGGGCATTCAGCGCATTTTTTCGATCCAACACGTCCAGCCCTTTCTGTGTCATACCGCCGGGACTGGCGACGCGTGCCGCCAAGTCGCGGGCGGACAAGTTGGATGCCGCCGCGAGCGCAGCCGCCCCCTCCACCATCGCTGTCGCCAGTCGCCCGGCCTGTTCCCGTTCGAGCCCCAACTCGGTTGCGCTGGCGCCTAGCGCATCGATAAACCGATAGACGAAGCCCGGCCCCGAACCCGCCAGCGCCGTAACCAGGTCGAACTGCGCCTCGTCGTCGATCCATTCCGCCGTGCCGATATCCTGTGCCATCTCGGTGACCTTGGTGCGCGTCTCGGCAGAAAGGTCCGGCGTGAACAAAGCATTAGGGCTTTTGCCAAGGGCAGATGCCAGATTCGGCATGAACTTCACGATCCCGCCCGCGCGCGGGAAGCGTTCGTCATACGCATTCCATTCCAACCCGGCGAGTACGGTGAGCAAGATGGTGTCTGCGCCCAGCAATGGCTCCAACCCGTCGCGCACATCGTCGAGCATATGCGGTTTCACGCCGAGAAGCACGGCATCGTAGCCACCCGTCGGCCATTCATTATGCACTTTCAGCCTATGCGCGACTTGCGTGCGGTGCGGATGATAAACCTCGAACCGGCCGGGATCATACCCGGCACGCAGCCAGCCATCGACCATCGCACCGGTCATGGTGCCGAAGCCAACGATCAGGATACGCGCAAAACCCATCGGTCAAGCTTCCCCCGCCGCGTCGATCAAGGCGTTTTCCAATGCTTCTTCGGGAGATTTGTCACCCCATAGAACGAACTGAAACGCGGGGTAGAACCGATCGCATTCTTCGAGCGCCGCTTCCACGATCATTTGCGCCTGATCCAGACTGAGCAGCCCGTCATCCCCCAGCAGCGCGGCGTTTCGATAAACGAGAACGTCGCTTTTCGACCAGATGTCGAAATGACCGAGCCAGACTTGTTCGTTCACGAGCGCCAGCAAGTCGCATGCGGAAGATCGCCGATCCATGCCGACGCGAACGTCGGGCAGGCAAAGCAATTGCAGCACCTTGTCCTGACGTCGCCAGACCGCGCGTAATTGATATTTCGTCCAACTGCCCTGTATCTCGCCGGACATTTCATCCGCCGACTGCGCTTCGAACGGCCAGCCGCGCGCTTCGAAAAGTGCGGACAGCATATCGACCGGCGGCGCATCGTCGTACAATGCATATGTTTGCGATTGGGCTTTCATTAACCGTGAAATGAAGTGGCGCTCCGGTTCCCGCAATCGATATGGTTAGCACGGTTGGGGAGAACTTGCTTTGGCTGTTCAAACCCTGTGCAAAAAGCATGGCCGCGCGATGTCGTTACCCGACCGGTGCGACTTCTTCGCCTTGCGCACTGGTAAACGGGAAGCTGTCGATCCCGTTTTCTTTCAAGGCGTTGACGGCAGCCGAAGCAGCGCGGCCGTTGTCGAACGGCCCGGCGAGCAGTCGGTTCGTTTGCCCCCAACGGGCCGTGAATCCATCCTTGCCTTCCAGCAGATCGCCCGCCTCGCGGCTGATCCTGCGCCAGTCGAATGCAAGCGCATCGCGGTCGCGCCCGGTGGCCACTTGCACCCAATAACGGCGGGGGACGACCGGCGCGGGCGGTTCGGTTGCCGCCGGTGTTGCGACTTCACGCGGCGGTGCGATCGCCGCGATATCGACACCGCCGCTGGGCGCATTTCGAGCGGGCTTATCGGACAGTTCGAAATCGGCAAACGCCGCTGCTACGGATGTAGGCGTGTCTTGGACGACCGGGCGCGATGCGGGAGCGGCCGGACTGCTCGAAATGGTCAATGGTGTGGATCGAAGCGGCGTTTGCACTGCCGATTGCCCACCGCTTATCGCGGGCAATTCACCGGTCGACGCAGACTGCGGCCGCGCCAGAACCGTCGATCGCTCAGGCTGTACGATTTCGGTCG
>JBAUIN010000222.1:0-14055 GCA_049682975.1 Pontixanthobacter sp.
CCCCAGATGACCGTGCCATCGGCCAATACGCAGCATCCGGTCGCGCCTTTGGGTTGCGCAGGCTGAGTTGCGGCGTGGGCCATAGGGGCGCTCCGTTCGTAAGTTTCCGGCGATGCTTGCTAAGGGATGGCGGCTATAGCCCATGGGCATCATCGTCAAGCTATCGCAAGCCGTTATTGTGGGTTATCGGTGCGGCCACAAGCCAATACGGGAACCCAAGCAAATGCTGCGCGACACCATCAAAGCCGAAACCGTCACCGCCATGAAGGCGAAGGACAAGGAACGCACCGCCACACTCCGTCTGATCGGCGCGAAGATCAAGGATCGCGATATCGAACTGCGCACCTCCGACAAGCAAGTCGATGACGACGCGATGGTGATCGAAGTGCTGCAGAAAATGGCGAAGCAGCGCAAGGAATCCATCACCATGTACCGCGATGGTGGGCGCGAGGAACTGGCCGCGAAAGAAGAAAGCGAGTTGTCGGTTATTGAAGAGTTTCTCCCCAAACAGATGAGTGAGGCGGAAACTGCCGCTGCGATCGACACAATCAAGAGCGATATCGGCGCATCGTCCGTTAAGGATATGGGAAAGATTATGGCCGAATTGAAACAGCGGCACGGCGCGCAGCTGGACATGACCAAGGCAAGCGCAATGGTAAAAGGAAGTTTCGCATGACCGGATTACGGACCAAAGCCGCTGGCGCCCTGCTGGGCGCGTCCTTGATTACCTTAAGTGCATGTTCGGCGGAACCCGATACGGACCCGGCCGATCTGGAAGCCGCGACCACCGACGGTGAAGCGGATGCGCTGGCGCAAGCGTTGGATGCCGGCGACTTCATGGATCTGCAACTGGGCGCGAAGATCGTCGGGCCGCAGGGGCCGGAAGTCGAAGGCACGATGGATACGGCAGAAGGCAGCTTCGCCGATATTCGTTCCTACGTCGCATGCCCCGATGGGATGGACCCGTGCGACCCGGTAACCGCGCCGGAGGGGACGGTCTACACCTACGTTCACGTCGTCTATCCTGGCGAAGACAATGAAGGCGACACCGGCAGCGGTGCGGGCAACGATTCATCCGACATCGAACAGGCGACGTCCTTCGCGATGCTGCGACCGGCGCATGGTTTCACGGGGAAAGTCGGCTATTCCAAGGCTGAGGCCATGGCCGCTATCGGCCCGCAGGCGGATATCGTCGTCACTTGTAAGGATGGCGGATTGGTCTGGACTATCAATGCTGGCGATGGCGGCGATCAGTGGGAACAGGCGGAACCGATGACGTTCTACTGGCAGTCCACCCTGCCCCCCGCCGGTCCGGCCGTAGCTTATGAGATCACGGCCAACTATACCGACGCGACCGGCCCCGGACCGATGCCCGCGGAAACCGAAGGATCGTCGAACGCCTGTTTATGATCGTGATCCTGTGGTAAGCGCGCGCAATGGCTCTCAGTCCCCAATGGCTTGACGAACTGCGCGCGCGGGTGACGCTATCCAGCGTCATCATGCGCACGACCAAGCTGCAGAAGGCGGGCCACGAATGGAAGGCCTGCTGCCCCTTCCACGACGAAAAATCGCCCAGCTTTACGGTCAGCGATCAGAAGGGCTTCTACCACTGTTTCGGCTGCGGCGCGCATGGCGATGTGATTCGCTGGATGACCGATCAGCGCGGTCTGCAATTCATGGATGCGGTTAAGGAGCTTGCCGCTGAGGCTGGCATGGAAATGCCCGCGCCCGATCCGCGGGCAGCAAAGCGGGCGGAACAGCGTGCAGGGCTGCACGAGATCATGCAATCGGCGCAGGACTGGTTCGCCGCCAATTTGCAAAGTGATAGCGGTTCCGGCGCGCGCGATTACCTCGCGACCCGCGGTTTCAGCGCGCATACTATGGAGCGATTCGGCTTCGGCTATGCACCGCCGGAGCGACAGGCGATACAGACGGCGCTTTCGCAATATGACGATGCGTTGCTGATCGAAGGCGGGCTGCGGATCGCAGTGGACGAAAAGGAACCCTACGACCGTTTCCGCTCTCGCCTGATGCTGCCCATACACGATGCGCGCGGAAGGGTGATTGCGTTCGGCGGACGCATCCTGGAAGCGGACACCAAAGCACCGAAATATCTGAATTCGCCCGACACGCCGCTATTCGACAAGGGTCGCACGCTCTACAATCTGCATCGCGCCGGCCCCGCCTCCCGCCAGACGAATAGGCTGGTGGTGGTCGAGGGGTATATGGACGTCATCGCTCTCGCCGATGCCGGAATCGAGGATGCCGTCGCACCACTCGGCACCGCACTCACCGAAACGCAGATCGAGCTGCTGTGGCGGATGGTGGACACGCCGATCCTATGCTTCGACGGCGACGCGGCGGGGCAGCGGGCGGCGAAACGGGCGATCGATCGGGCGTTGCCCAATTTGCAGCCGAACAAATCGCTTGCGATCGTTTCGCTACCCTCTGGCATGGACCCAGACGATCTCATTCGAAAGCACGGGAAAGGCAGTTTCGCCGAACTGATCGCGACGCCTACTCCGTTGATCGACGCTATTTGGGAGATCGAACGGTACGCGACTGCGCTCGACACGCCCGAACAGAAAGCCGGATTGAAGGCGCGGCTGATCGAATATATCGAATTGATCGGGGACGATACGATCCGCGCGTTGTACCGCCGCCACCTGTTCGACCTTTATTTCCAGTTCGCATTCCCCAAGCGCCAGGGAAATTTCAAACCGGGAAAGGGATTTACGGAACCGTTACGGCAGGACGTTTCGCAAAGCTTACGGCAGTTCGTCGATGGTGGAGGCCGACAAAGCCTGTCGCGAAGCGTGTTGGCGGGGTTTGCCCGGCATCCGCATCTTATTCTGAAATATCTTGATCTGCTGTGGAAGGTGAAACCGCAGGACACGGGATATGCCGAGGGATTGGAACTGTTGGACGCTGCCGCCATCATGTTGGAAGAGGGCGAACGACCGCCTGAAATGCTTTCTGAAATGGCGACGTGGTCCAAGGCTAGTTCGCTACCGTTTCTTAATCGAACTGCATCGGCAGACCATGTCGAAGGTTCGCTAGTGGAAGCGCTGCGGTTACTAGTCGAAAAACCGCTTTTGACAGAAGCGTTGCAGCGCGCCAATGCCAGCTATATCGAGAATATGTGCGAGGATACGGAACGCGATCAGAGATTAGCTCGAAAACAACTTGAGGATTTCGATAGCGAGCGAAAAGAATTCTGGCGCAAATGGGTGGACGAAATGGCATAGCTGCGTTCGAGGTTGAACGCATTCCTCCACGTCCCATATCATTGCAATACAAATTGCGCCGGGTGGCGTATGAGTAAGTGGGATCGGGCATTACGGCACGACGCACGAATGGAATTGATTCGCCGATTGGGCTTTTGCCGATCTCGGCGGCACGAAAAACGGACTGATACAGATTTATGGCCTCGAAAGCTAAATCCGAAAAAGACGACGCACCCGTCATCGACCTCAACGAAGCGTCGGTGAAGAAGCTGCTGACCAAGGCCAAGCGCAAAGGCTACATCACCGTCGATGAGCTGAACGAGGCGCTGCCGCAGGATCAAATGAGCACCGATCAGATCGAGGACGTTATGTCCGCGATATCCGAGATGGGCGTCAATATCGTAGAGAACGACGAGGAAGCCGAAGCGGAAAAGGCGGAAGCCGCCGAGGTCGAAGAAATCAGCGTCGGCAAGGATGGCAAGGAAGCCAAGAAGCCCGCCGCCGCCGTCAAGAAAACGACCAGTGGCGATCGCACGGATGATCCCGTCCGAATGTATCTACGCGAAATGGGCGCGGTCGAACTGCTCAGCCGCGAAGGCGAAATCGCTATCGCCAAACGGATCGAGGCCGGGCGCGATACGATGATTATCGGCCTGTGCGAAAGCCCGATCACCTTTCACGCAATCATTCATTGGTCCGAGGCGCTTAATGCCGAGGAGATGCAGCTTCGCGAAATCCTCGATCTCGATGCCATGTTGTCGAAGGAACCTCCCGTCGACAAGATGGAGGAAGAGAACGAAGATGACGACGGCGAAATCTCCGAAGAGAATGCCGGCGTTTCCATTCGTGAAGACGATGACGAAGCGGACGACGACAGCGACGACGACGAAGATGGCGAAGAAAGCTCTTCCAAGCGCGACGATGACGAGGAGGAGGATAACACGCTTTCTCTTGCTCAAATGGAAGCCGCGCTAAAACCCGAAGCGCTGGAAACCTTCGCCCGCATCACTTCGATGTTCAAAAAGTTCGAAAAGCTACAAGGCGAGCGGGTCGATACTTTGGCAGCGGGCAAGGATTTTCCAGCTGCGAAGGAAAAAAAATACGAAACGATGCGTGAAGACCTCACCGCCGAGGTTGAGAGCGTGCAATTCCACGCGACCAAGATCGAATTTCTGGTCGACAATCTATATGCCTTCAACCGCCGGTTGACCGCATTGGGCGGTCAGATGCTGCGCTTGGCCGAGCGGCATAAGGTCAAGCGGATCGACTTTCTCAACGCCTATATCGGCAACGAGATGGACGATGCGTGGCTGAAAGAGAACGCCAAGAAGGACAAGAAATGGGCTGCCTTCGCCGATAAGGAAGCCGATGCGGTCGAGCGTATTCGCACCGAAATAGCGGACATTGCCGCGAATACCGGCATGAGCCTGCCCGAATTCCGACGTATCGTGAACATGGTGCAGAAGGGCGAGCGCGAGGCACGTATCGCCAAGAAAGAAATGGTCGAGGCCAATCTGCGTCTCGTGATTTCTATCGCGAAAAAATACACCAACCGCGGCCTGCAATTCCTGGATCTGATTCAGGAGGGTAACATCGGTTTGATGAAGGCGGTCGATAAGTTCGAATATCGCCGCGGATACAAGTTCAGCACCTATGCGACTTGGTGGATTCGCCAGGCGATTACGCGGTCGATCGCCGATCAGGCGCGCACCATTCGTATTCCGGTCCATATGATTGAAACGATCAATAAGCTTGTACGCACGAGCCGTCAGTTTCTGCATGAACAGGGCCGTGAACCGACGCCCGAAGAAATGGCCGAACGCCTGTCCATGCCGCTCGAAAAAGTGCGCAAGGTGATGAAGATTGCCAAGGAACCGATCTCCTTGGAAACGCCGATCGGGGATGAGGAAGATTCGCATCTCGGCGATTTCATCGAAGACAAGAATGCGATCATTCCGGTCGATGCCGCCATTCAGGCGAACTTGAAGGAGACTGTGACCCGCGTATTGGCGTCGCTGACACCCCGCGAAGAACGCGTGTTGCGGATGCGCTTCGGCATCGGGATGAACACCGATCACACGCTGGAAGAGGTCGGACAGCAATTTTCCGTTACGCGCGAACGTATTCGGCAGATCGAGGCCAAGGCTTTGCGCAAATTGAAGCATCCAAGCCGTAGTCGGAAAATGCGGTCCTTCCTCGATCAGTAGATTTCGGGTATTCTCCGTCCCAGTCTATCCTTTCATCGATGGATAGACTGGTACGGTATCCGAAACCGGGTCCAACCGGACCCACAGTGCCAATGCCAAAGCAATCACGAGTGCGATAAGGGCGATTGGAGCAACCCTTCGGATAGGCGTCTTCGGGGTTACCGCTGCCAGAGCCGGTATTGCCAGAGCGCTCAACAAAGCGGTAACCATGGGCAAATCGGTGCCGGCGCCTTGCATGAACTGATGCCCGAATTGCAGCAGAAAACCGATCACCATCGCGGCGAGAACGATCCGGATCGCAAACGCTATCGCAGTATTGCTGGACTTACCGATAACTCCGGCAGTTCCGCCCAGCAGCATGGGCCACACCGCGATAAAAGAGGTAGTCGGTGCGACGATCTGAAGCGCGATGGCAGCGGTGATACCGATTATGCTGAAACTTCTGCCCGCCCAGAGCGGGGCGCTAACGACCAGCGAAGCTATGCATATGGCGAGCGCCTGCATTTCCAATCGCGGTAAAGCGGCAAGCCGGTCGTAATAGATTGCCGGTCCCGCACCCGCCCCGGATAGCTGGTTCACACAATATAGCGCCAATCCGCCTGCGAAAATGACGATTGCCGAACCAATCAGACCTGACATCCAACCTTCGCTGCGGGTCAGTCGTAGATAATAGGCATGGACGGCAATAGTGCCGATTAGAAGCGCCCAACCGGCCAACGTCCCGTAATCGACGACGAACAGTCCGAAAACGTCGAAGAACGTGCGGCTTTGCGATGCGACCGGCAACGCACTCACATTGGCAAGCGCAGTCGCCAACGCCAGCGTTTGATCACCCATATCCTGCAACGCTCCGCGATCTAGAACGTCGGGCACAGAACTGGGAGAATGATACTGCTCCGCCCGGCCGATGAACGATAGATTATACGCGACATAATCACGCGTCAGCAGCGGGGTCAGGTCGGTATCGTTAGGTAGTATTTCGTAGATGTACGTGGCCAATGACGATCCGCCCGGTCGCCCCACGGCATCGGCATACAAACTTACCGCTTCGCCATTGTCGCGCGACGTCTGGAACAGCGTAGTGCGCCCCCCGCCCCCGCGCGCCTCCAGATTGACGACTGCGCCGACCCGGTCAGACAGCGGGTTCCGGTCGATAAATTGCCGGGCACCGAGCAGCCCCAATTCCTCGCCATCGGTAAACAATACGACGATATCGCGTTCGACACCCCCTTGCGCCACAATCGCACGCACGGTTTCCATAATGGCTGCAATGCCGGCGCTATCGTCCGCCGCGCCGGGCGAGCCGTAAACCGTATCGTGATGCGCCATCAGCAGGATCGCGTCGTCCCCGCCCCCGCCCTGCTTTCCGGGCAGCACGCCGATCACGTTGGTCAAGGTGAGGGCATCGGGCCGTTCCCCGCTCCACCGTCCGAACCTGTCGAGCGCGACATCCGGCACCGCACCCTGCGTTTCGCGAACATCCGCGCCCAATCGCCGTAATTCTTCAACCAGGTAAGCGCGGACTTCCGCGTTCGCTGTTGAGCCGGTGGGATGCGGCTCGCTTCCGATAGCGCGGACATGCGCCATGGCTCGCTCCGCCGAAAATCGCGAAGCGGCGCGATCGTCCGACAAGGCCGGTTGCGGCGTCGTACCTAACACGGCCAGCGCGAAGCCGATCGCGATGACGAGCGCCAGAGCAATCCATTGCGAACCCGTTATTTTCATGTCCCGTCCGATGGGCGTGGCTCGACCGCAAGTCAATTCGGAGCCGGTGAAGCCGGTTCGCTTACCGGTGGCGCGGCGGGCGCAATATCCCTACATGAACGACACTGCCCGACTCGAACTCATACCGGACCCCGCACATGCGCATCGCCATCGCTTCCGACCACGCCGCCATCGACATGAAAACGATGTTGCGCGATTGGTTGCAGGACGAAGAGCACGACGTAACGGATCTCGGCCCCGACAATGGTGCAAGCGTCGATTATCCCGATTACGGCGCGAAACTGGCCGAACATGTCGCCAACGGCAATGCCGACCGTGGGATTGCTTTGTGTGGATCGGGCATCGGTATTTCCATCGCGATCAATCGCCATCCAAGCATGCGGTGCGCACTCGTTTCGGAACCTTTGTCGGCAGGTTTGGCTCGCGAACACAACGATGCGAACTGCATTGCTATCGGCGCGCGCCTGATCGGGATCGACATGGCGAAAGCCTGCGTCGCCCGCTTCCTGAATACCGACTTTGCCGATGCCGACGATCCCGATGGTCGCCATCGCTGCCGCGTGGATAAGCTATCCGCCCAAGACAAGAGAGAACCCTCATGAGCACCGCCCCCGACCGTTCGCAGGATGCCGATAACTTGCACCGTTTCTGGCACGATAGCCTTGCCAAGGCCGATCCCGAAATTGCCGAAGCGATCGGAAGCGAGCTTTCCCGCCAACGCGACAAGATCGAACTGATCGCGAGCGAAAACATCGCCAGCACTGCGGTACTCGAAGCGGCGGGTTCTGTGTTCACGAACAAATATGCAGAAGGCTATCCAGGCAAACGGTATTACGGTGGATGCGAATATGCCGATATAGTCGAGACGTTGGCTATCGAACGGGCATGCAAATTGTTCGGATGCAATTTTGCAAACGTGCAGCCGAACTCCGGATCGCAAATGAACCAGGCGGTGTTCCTGGCGCTGCTGCAACCGGGCGATACTTTCATGGGGTTGGATCTCAATTCGGGCGGGCACCTTACGCACGGGTCGCCGGTCAACATGTCGGGCAAATGGTTCAATCCGGTCGCCTATGGGGTCGGCAAGGACGACGAGCTTATCGATATGGATGCGGTTGCGAAAACCGCGCGTGAGCATAAGCCCAAACTGATTATCTGCGGCGGCACCGCCTATTCGCGGACCTGGGATTTCAAACGGTTCCGCGAAATTGCCGACGAGATCGGAGCGTATCTTTTATGCGATATGAGCCACATTTCCGGTCTGGTCGCGGGCGGCGCGCATGATTCGCCCTTCCCCCATGCACATATCGTCACCAGCACAACACATAAAAGTTTGCGCGGTCCGCGATCCGGCATCATTCTCTGGAATGACGAGGAACTGTCGAAATCGATAAACATGGCGGTCTTCCCAGGTATGCAGGGCGGCCCGCTGATGCATATCGTCGCCGCAAAAGCTGTGGCATTTCGCGAAGCGTCGCGACCCGAATTCGGCGCATATGCGGCCAGCGTATTGGAAAATGCGCGTGCGCTTGCCGCTAGTATCGAAGAACATGGCCTACGCATCGTGTCCGGCGGAACGGACAATCATTCCATGCTGGTCGATCTGACTGTGAAAGACGTGACCGGGAAAGCGGCTGAAAAGGGCCTTGATCGGGCTTGGCTGACCTGCAACAAAAACGGCATTCCGTTCGATACGCGTAGTCCTTTCATCACCAGCGGTATTCGGCTCGGGACGCCGGCAGGCACGACGCGCGGGTTCGGTCCGGCCGAATTCCGAACTGTCGGTAGGTTGATAACGCAGGTGGTCGATGGGTTGGCGCAACATGGCCCAGATGGCGATGCCGATCTGGAAGAGCGGGTTCGTAGCGAAGTCGCCGAACTTTGCGCGAAATTTCCGGTCTATCCCGACCGCCCCGCCCCCATGGACGCTTGAACACAGGAATAACCGCAATGAACGACGGCAACCGCAACAACGACCGCAACGATCTGATCGAAAATGCCAAAACCGAAATTTCCGGCATGGCGAAAGAAGGGATGCAGCACCCATCGACCAAGCCGGTTCTGGCCGGGGCGGTAATCGGTGCATTGGGAGCCGGTTTGTTGCCCGTTCTCACATGGCCGATCGGCCTTGCAGCGGGCGCAGGGTACGCGCTGTATAACCGGATCAAGAAATAAAATGCGATGCCCGTTCTGCGCGCATGACGATACGCAGGTAAAGGACAGCAGGCCGACCGAGGACAACACCTCGATCCGGCGGCGGCGGCAATGTTTCGGCTGCGGGGCGCGGTTCACCACATTCGAACGTGTACAATTGCGCGAAGTTACGATCGTAAAATCGGGCGAGGAAGGCATCGATAGCCGCAAAGAGCCCTTCGATCGCATGAAACTGGAACGCTCGGTTTCGTTGGCATGTCGCAAGCGCGATGTGTCGCAAGAACGGATCGACCAGCTCGTGTCCGGAATACAGCGACAGGTCGAAACCGCCGGGGAAAGCGAAGTGCTGTCGGCCAAGCTCGGCGAAATGGTGATGGACGGTTTGCGCCAATTGGACAGCGTTGCCTACATCCGGTTCGCCAGCGTCTATCGCGATTTCAGTGAGGCGAAGGATTTCGAAGAATTCGCCAGCAGCGTGCAGGAGGTCGCCTCCGACGATCCCGAACGCGCCGATGACTAACACGATGGCCGAAACCACGGTGCAAGCTGCACCGTCCCCCGTCATCGTTCTCGTCCGCCCGCAGTTGGGTGAGAATATCGGCAAGACAGCGCGGGCGATGCTGAATTTCGGACTGACCGATTTGCGTATGGTGCAGCCGCGCGATGGCTGGCCCAACCCCGGCGCCGGTCCCGCTGCTGCGGGCGCGGATGCCGTGCTGGATACCGCGCGCGTGTTCGACACGACGGCGGAGGCGGTCGCCGATTGCGCGCATGTTTATGCGACGACGGTACGCAAGCGAGAGGATCAGAAACCGGTCGTCACGCCCGAAAAGGCGGCAGATCAGATCATCGCATCGATGGGTCGTAGCGCCTTTCTGTTCGGGCGCGAGGCGGCGGGGTTGGAGATCGAGGACGTCACCTTGGCCGATGCAATTTGCACCGTTCCTATCAACCCCAATTTCGGTTCGTTGAATTTGGCGCAGGCGGTTATCCTTTGCGCGTATGAATGGTCCAAAACACAGTCGCTCGCGCAACCAACGATGGAAGATCGCCTGCCACCTGCACCGCAGGACGATCTGGAGGGGTTGATTGCGCAAGTCGCGCGCAATCTCGAACCGAAGGGCTACTTCTATCCCGCCGGTCGGGCGGAGGCGACACGACGGACGCTACGCAACGTGTTGACGAAACCAGGTTGGAATCATCTAGAAGTGCGAACACTGCGCGGAATCTTTTCGGCCTTGGCGAAACCCGACCGAAACGATTAATATTCACTGTCAGTTTCGAATGCGATCCCATTCGGCAAGCTCGTAGGCAATCGACGCTTCCACCAACCTATCCCAAATGTCCGCAATCGCTTCTGCCGGTAGTCCCGATTGATCGGCTTCGCGTCGGACCGCGTCGATGACCGCCTGTTTGCGTGCTTCATCCCGCACGGCATCGCGATTTTGTTTGATTCGTGCCGCCGCGCGCATGTAGCCGAAACGGGTTTCCAGCAATGCCATAAGGTCCTGGTCCGTCGCGTCGACGCCTTCGCGAACCTCCGTCATCGTATCGCAATTATCGGGAGTTTTCGCTCGAACGATCATAGAAGCGCGCTGTGACGGCTCACATTCGGTTTGTCGAGCGCGGAATGCGTTGACGGACCCCGATATTCTGCTATTCGCGCGCATTCGTTTGGCGTTGTGTTCATCATGGCCAATTTGGCTCCGCATCCCGGTGAAGCGGAAGCCGCATCAGCACAATCGTTGGTGGAGCGTGACCGGGTTGAAGCGTGACCGATGGGGTCGCGATCGCTAAAGCAAGGAAGAAAGCATGTCGAAGCGTAAAAGCGCCAAGTATAAACTCGACCGCCGGATGGGTGAAAACATCTGGGGTCGCCCGAACAGCCCGGTAAATAAACGGTCCTATGGCCCCGGCCAGCACGGTCAGCGCCGCAAGAGCAAAGTCAGTGACTTTGGCCTGCAGCTGCGTGCCAAGCAGAAGCTGAAGGGCTATTACGGCGACGTAACCGAGAAGCAGTTCCGCCGTACCTATAAAGAGGCGTCCGCGATGAAGGGCGACACCGGTCAGAACCTCATCGGTTTGCTGGAACGTCGTCTGGATATGATCGTCTACCGCGCCAAGTTCGCTCCGACGATCTTTGCAGCGCGCCAAATCGTATCGCATGGTCACATCCGTGTGAACGGCGTGAAGTGCAACGTGGCGAGCCGTCGTTGCGACGTGGGCGATGTAATCAGCCTTGGCGAGAAGGCCAAAGAGATGGCTTTGGTGATCGAAGCGCAAAGCCTGCCCGAGCGTGAAATACCCGATTATGTCGCACCCGACGGCAATGACAAAATCACTTACAACCGCGTGCCTAAGCTGGACGAAGTGCCTTACCCGGTAACGATGGAACCCAATTTGGTCGTGGAATTCTATTCACGCTGATCGATTGTACATTTGAGTTCGGAAGGGCGGTCCCGCGGGACCGCCCTTTTTCATTTCAGCGGCCGTATTGCGCGCGGAACCTCTTTGCGAACACAGCGAAAGTTCCATCGGCGATTGCAGAGCGCATAGCCGCCATGAGTTGCTGGTAGAATGCGATATTGTGTTCGGTCATCAGCATCGCACCCAGTATTTCCTGCGATTTGATCAGGTGATGTAAATAGGCGCGCGAATAGGTGGCGCAGGTATCACAGATGCAATTAGCGTCCAGCGGATTTTCATCTTCGGCGAAGCGGGCATTGCGCAGGTTGATCGGGCCGTTCAAGGTAAAAGCCTGCCCATTACGGCCCGATCGACTAGGCAATACGCAGTCGAACATATCGATGCCGCGCTCCACCGCGCCGACCAGATCGTCTGGCTTGCCGACACCCATCAGATAGCGCGGGCGGTCCACGGGCAGTTGATCAGGTGCGAAATCGAGAGTGGCGAACATCGCCTCCTGCCCCTCCCCCACTGCCAGCCCACCGACCGCGTAACCGTCGAAGCCGATGTCGGTTAATGCATCGGCGCTTCGTTTGCGCAGTTCTTCGTCCAGCGCGCCCTGCTGTATTCCGAACAAAGCGGCGTTCTCGGTATGCTCGCCGCCCGCATCGAAAGCGTCACGGCTTCGTTTGGCCCAGCGCATCGACAATTCCATAGATGTCGCAATCGCTTCGCGAGGCTGGTCGGCGCGTGGGCACTCGTCGAACGCCATCACGATGTCCGAACCCAGCAGGCGCTGGATTTCCATGCTGCGTTCGGGTGTCAGCATATGTCTGGACCCATCGAGATGGCTGCGAAATTCGACCCCTTCTTCGGTCAATTTGCGCAGATCGGACAGGCTCATAACCTGATAGCCGCCACTATCGGTCAGGATCGGGCGATCCCAGTTCATGAATCCGTGCAATCCACCCAGTTTTGCAACCCGCTCTGCACCAGGTCGCAGCATCAGATGGTAGGTATTGCCAAGGATGATGTCGGCCCCGGTCCGGCGCACGGTTTCCGGCTTCATCGCCTTTACCGTACCGGCGGTGCCAACCGGCATGAAGGCCGGCGTACGGATGGTGCCGCGCTTCATATCGATGCTGCCGGTGCGCGCGCGGCCGTCGGTTGCAGTAATGGCGAACTTAAAACGTGTATCGGTCACTTGCGGCCCTTAGCCTTGCGCTTCAAAGGGGGCAAATGATCGAAAGCTTCACGCCTGAACTGTGGTTGCTGGCAACGATGTTCGGGGTGGCGATCCTTACAGGTTTCATTGATTCGATTGCCGGTGGTGGCGGGCTGATTATGATGCCTTCGCTGCTTGCTGCCGGTTTGCCGCCACATCTGGCGATCGGGACGAACAAACTGCAATCGGTGTTCGGCACCAGTACGGCTTGCTGGTCGTATCACCGCGGCGGTTTGGTTGAAATACGGCGCAATCTTTGGCTGGTTGCGCTGGTTTTCATCGGTTCGGCAATCGGCGCACTGACCATCCAGCAGGTGTCCGCCGACGTCCTACGCTACGTCGTTCCATTTTTCCTGGTCGGCCTGGCTGCCTATGTCATCTTTTCCCCGCGCATGACGGATGCGGATGCGGAAGAACGGCTGAGCCGAAAGGCCTATGCCCCCGTTGCCGGCGGTATATCGTTCTACGATGGCTTCTTCGGTCCGGGAACGGGTCAGTTTTTCACCGCCAGCCTTGTGGCTTTACGCGGCTACGGCCTCACCAAAGCAACTGCGAACGCCAAGCTGTTCAACGCCACGACCAATTGGGCGGCGGTAATCGTGTTCGCTCTGGGTGGGAAAATGGTTTGGCTCCTGGGGCTATGCATGGCGCTCGGTGCCATGATCGGGGGCTTCATCGGCTCCCGCTTCGCGATGCGGCATGGTGCGCGAATCATTCGGCCTCTGATGATCGCAGCATCGCTGGGTTTGACCGGAAAACTGATCTGGGATCTGATCCCGTAGATAAGGCCGGATCCGCTACTGCGAACCCGGCCTTGATGAAGAATGTTTGAAATTAGAAAGCGTAAAGGATCGAAGCGGTACCGCGGACGGTATCGAACGCAATCGTGTCGACGCCAAAGCGCAACATCGCCGGACCGTCTCCCAATGGGAATTCCGCACCGGCACCGACGAGATAATCGCCTTCACTATCCTCAAAGCCCAAATCTTCGAATTCGCCGAGATCGAAATCGACCTCCTGATAGCCGCCCTTAACGAAGAACTTCGCTCCGCCATCCAGGCGAACACCGGCACGTGCGGCGATGCCATATTCGCTATCGATCAGATCGGTA
>JBAUIN010000223.1:0-1929 GCA_049682975.1 Pontixanthobacter sp.
CGGTAAGCTTCCGCGCCTTCGGACAGATCGAACCGGTGCGAGAACAGATTAGGGGCCGTAATGCGCCCCTGCTTAACCAATGGTACTAAATGCGGCCAGGTTTCCTGCACCTGACAGATACCTCCACGTACCGTGATGTTCTTGAACATAATCTGCGGCATGGAAAGCGCGGCATCCGGTTGCGGGATACCGATGAAGGATGCGGTGCCGCCGCGTGCGACCAACGGTAACGCCGCAGCGATCGCGCCGGACGCGCCCGAAGCTTCGAAAACCGAATTTACACCTTCGCCGGCGGTTGCATCGATGATGGCCGCATGCGTATCGGGACCCGGCGCGAAAGCCTGTGCCCCCAACGCCTGCGCCATATCGCGCCGCGACCCGACGGGATCGATCGTAAAAACCCGCGACGCACCCAGTAAGAAAGCCAGTTCCACACCGATCAGACCGATCGGCCCCAACCCAACAATGGCAACCGTACCGCCGGGTCTTACATCGGCGCGATCTACGCCGAAATAGGCCGTCGTCATTGCATCGGTAAGAAGCAACGCCTGTTCGTCGTTCAAAGCACCCTGTGTCGCGAGCAACGTCGTGTCGGCATTGGGAATGCAGACATACTCCGCCTGACCGCCCTGCAATCCGGGGCCGATACCGAAAGCAGTGGATTTGCGACATTGCAGTGGGCGACCCAGCTTGCACGATATGCATTCGCCGCATCCCGTGCCCCCTGCCGACAGCACCTTGTCGCCAACCTTGAACACATGCACATCGCGGCCCGCCTCCACGACTTCACCGATAAACTCGTGGCCGGTGCAGAAGTTCGGCGTATCGCCGTCATACTGTGTCTTACCGATAGTATCGCCGTGATACATATGCAGGTCCGACCCGCAGATCGAACAGGCGCTGACCTTCAGAATGGCGCTATTCGCGCTGCGCAATTCCGGGTCGGGGTAAGTGTCGTAACGGATGTCGCGCGGACCGTGAAATACCAATGCTTTCATCGAAAATATGCCTCTTAGGTTTTCCGTCAGGCTAGCATCCGCATTGGGCTTGTCCATGGGCGGGCGAGGGGCCATAGGGCTATTCAACGGCACGGCTCTCCTGTCATCGCCCGCATCGTTTGAAAGGCTTTGCGCCAAGAATGATCGCTATTCCCTCTTTCCACGCCATCGCCGCAATGGTGCTGACCATTGCGATGTTCGTCGGTTTCGTGCGCGGGCGTATGTCGATCGAGATCATATCGCTGCTGGTAATCGCGGTGATCGCAGTGGGGCTGTATTTTTTTCCGCTGCCCGGCAATGATCCCACTGACGGACTGGTGCTCGCCTTTGCGGGCTTCGGGCATTATGCGCTTATCACCATCTGTGCGCTGATGGTCATGGGGCGGGGGCTGGTCGTTACCGGCGCGCTGGAGCCGGCCGCACGCCTTTTGGAAGTGGTGTTCAAACGTAACTTGCAGCTGGGCTTGCTCGTATCGTTACTTATCGCGTTTTTCTTTTCGATGGGTATCAACAACACGCCGGTTCTGGTGCTGATGATCCCGATATTCGCTGCGCTGGCCGCCCGCGGGGCGTTGCCCTCGTCGAAAACGCTTATGCCTCTCAACGCGGCATCGCTGCTGGGTGGACTGGCAACGACGATCGGCACATCGACCAATATTCTAGTCGTGTCGATCGCGGTCGATCTAGGCATGCCGCGCATGGGTGTATTTCATTTTACACCCATCGTCCTTGCTGCGAGCATTATTGCATTGCCGTTTATTTGGCTGGTTATGCCGCGTATGCTGGACGACAATACCACGGCCACCCAATATGCTGCTCGCCGATTCCAGACGCGTCTGCGCATTGGAGAAGGCAGCGCGTTGATAGGGCGGGAATTGTCGGAGATTTTGCCCGATCTTCCTGACGACATCGAATTTCATGATGTTCCGCC
>JBAUIN010000224.1:0-1912 GCA_049682975.1 Pontixanthobacter sp.
TTCATACGTCGCGCCCATGATGGCGACGACATCGGGTGCATTGGTCAATTCCTGTCCACACAGCGAATTCACGATGACGCTAGTGCTATCCCCGGCGCAATCATCGGGATAGCGTGCGTCGATTACAGTCAAGCCCCCGGTAACCGTCAGATTGTCGCTCGCCCGGATCAGCGTTTCGACCTCGATGCCGCTCGTGATCGCTTCAGGCACATTGAACGTCTGGAACGCGGTGCCGGTGAATTCGAGAACCTGGAAGTTTTCAAATTCTTCGCGGAACGCCGCGATGTTCAGCGTGACGGCATTGTCGAGTAAGCGCGATTTCAGGCCGATCTCATAAGCATCCACCTCTTCGGACAGGAACGTGGGATCGGCCCCATTTACGGCGGCCGTCGTATCGAGGTTGATGCCACCCGCCTTGTAGCCATGGGTGAAACTGCCATAGACATTCACCGCGTTGGAGAATTTGTAACCCAGTTTGGCTGTATAGATCAGCTCCTCATCGTCGAACGTCGTATCGAACGTGCGGACCAGCGGCAGGAATGCCGATTCGGGCAGATCCGCCGGTGCGGTGAAACCGAAGCAACCAAGACCGATAAATGCCGGAACCAGTGCGCCCGGAATAGTCCCGCCGGTAACGCCGCCGACGACGGCGGGGCAGATGTCGTTATTGCTGGCGGTCTGTTCGAAGCTGCCGGACTTCTCCTCAAAAGAATACCGCGCACCCAGCGTCACCTCGAACCCGTCGAACAACTCGAACGAATTATGCGTGAACAGGGAATAGCTTTGCGCGTCCTGTTGAAAACGATTGGTGCTGCTCGTGCCGGCAGGATCGACGCCGGTAAATACGGTCAGCGGGTTTGCGCCAAGCGCCCCACCCGTCGCCGGGAACAAGAGTGCGCCGACGAGTTCGCCGTAATCCTCTCCCAAACCGAACGATACGCTCTGGTCGATCTGCTCGTCGGAAAAATATCCACCGATGAGGTAGTTGAAGCGTCCATCGACCGCATCACCCTGCAACCGCAATTCCGCGGTAATGGTATCGAGTTCAAGATCGATCAGATCGACATCGAATATATCGAGCGCGGTAAAATCGGAATCATACGTCTCGAGCGAGGTGAATTTACGATACGATCCGATGAAGACCAGATCGGCATCGTCGCTGAGGGGAAACTGAACCTCGCCCGTAACGCCGTAATTGTCGACATCCGCGCTGGGTTTGAAATTGGCGGAGGCGACGCGGTCGTTGATCGATTGTTCGAACGATGCCTGGTCGAAAGGATTGTTGGAGATCGTAGGCTGCCCATTACCCCCCGTCGCACCGAGCCCTACCGCGGCGAAGGCACCGGCGGGTATTAGCGGCGTCTGATACAGTTCGATCGGGCTGCAACAGCTCGACGTGCTGTTGGAGAAGTCGGCGATGATGCGCCCTTCCAGCCCATTATCGCTTTCGAACCCGAGCTGGCCGCGCACCAGATACTGATCGACATCGTTGCTGTCGTCGAACGGGTTGCCGTCGCCATCGACCAAGGTGATGAAACCGTCACGCTGGCGGAAAGCGCCGGTCAAACGGAACGCCAGTGAATCCTGCACGATCGGGACGTTGACCGCGCCCTGGACGCTGATCTCGTCGAAATTGCCGTAGGATGCGTTCGCGAAACCTTCGAACTCGTTGAGATCGGGGCGGTTATTCACGATATTCAGCGCACCGGCAGAGGTGTTGCGACCGAACAGCGTACCTTGCGGACCACGCAGAACCTCGATCCGTTCCACATCGACGAATTCGGAAAGAGCGACACCGGGCCGCGATTGATACGCGCCGTCGATGAAAATGCCGACTGCGCTTTCGAAACCGATATTGTTGGACGTCGTACCGATACCGCGAATACGCAGCACGACCGAGCCGGAGGCGATC
>JBAUIN010000225.1:0-2503 GCA_049682975.1 Pontixanthobacter sp.
ATATCGTGAACCTGCGCCGCGCCATTCACGCCGAACCCGAATTGGGCTTACAGACGCCGCTGACCAGTGCCAAAGTACGCAAGGCGCTTGCCGGATTGCCGCTGGAATGGCGGGAAGGCGGATCGACCACCGGGATGGTCGCGACGTTGCAAGGTGCCAAGCCCGGCCGCCGCGTATTGCTGCGCGGCGATATGGATGCACTGCCGATGGCGGAGGAAACCGGGCTCGATTTCGCCTCCATCATCGAAGGGCGGATGCATGCCTGCGGGCACGATACACATACTGCGATGCTGGTCGGTGCGGCAAAGCTGTTATGCGCGCAGCAAGAGGATTTCGCCGGTGAGATTCAGTTCATGTTCCAGCCGGGGGAGGAGGGGCATCATGGCGCGCGCTTCATGCTGGACGATGGATTGATCGATCCTCTGCCCGATGCCGCCTTCGCCCTGCATATCATGCCCAACGCGCCCTATGGCGTCGTTGCAGGCAAGCCCGGACCGCTGATGGCCGCCGCCGACCAGTTCGAGATCACGGTGAGCGGGCATGGCGGTCATGCGTCCATGCCGCACGACACATACGATCCGATCCCGGTTGCTGCCGAGATCGTGAGCGCCGTTCAGGCGATGGTGACGCGCCGGTTCAACGCAGCGGATGCGGTGGTGGTGACCGTCACGCAGTTCCATGCCGGAACGACGCATAATGTCATTCCCGATACCGCAATGCTGGCGGGAACCATGCGCAGTCTTTCGCCCGCGCATCGGGCCAAGCTGCACGAACTGTTGACACATGTGGCACAGTCCGTCGCCTCGGCCCATGGATTAAAGACGGAGGTGGCGATTACGCCCGGCTTCCCGGTGACGATCTGCGACGAACGGGCGGTTTCACTAGGCCGGAATGTCGCGCGCGATACGCTTGGCGAGGATGGTTGGCGCGACCTGCCCGCCCCGATCATGGGCGCGGAAGATTTCGCCTATCTGCTGGAAAAAGTGCCCGGTGCGATGTTCTTCCTGGGCGTAGCGCCGCAGGGGGACGATTGGCATTCGTGCTGCGGTATCCATTCGCCGCGCATGCATGTCGATGAAAGCGCCCTGCCGTTGGGAACCGCCATGCTGGCGGGGTGCGCCCTTCAATTCCTGGAACATGGCTTCGGCTAGACGACAGCCCGCCTCCATTTACCCGCGCCGACAATGCGGACATGATGGCCATCATAAGAGCCGGATGATTCGGCCGAAATTGAGGATGGAGAGGCGCATAATGGCAAACCCGGCAGAGGCGGGGCGCGAGCCCTATTACCCGACATATTCCGATGCGCTGTATGCCCATGCGCAGGACCGCGGCGATCAGGTGGCGCTTCGGTTCGGCGATCGCGTCACCGATTATCGCACTTACGACACCCATGCGACGCAGATCGCCAACGGATTGGCGGCAATGGGTCTGAAAAAGGGCGACCGCGTGGCCTATTTCGGCAAGAACAGCGATCGCAGCGTCGAATTATGCTTGGGCGCGGCGCGGGCGGGCATGGTGTTCGTACCGATCATCTGGCGGCTCGCCCCGCCGGAAGTCGAATTCATCCTGAACGATGCGGGCGCAAAAATGCTGTTCGTGGAGCCGGAGTTCGCCGAAGCGCTGCCATTCGATGGCAAGACTATCCTGACCGATAACAGCTTCGATGCATGGCGGAACGAACAGTCGGACGCATCCCACGAAACAGCGGTCGATGCGCAGGACGGTATCCTCCAACTTTACACATCCGGCACCACCGGCCTGCCCAAAGGCGTAGTGCTCAGCCATCATAATGGCACCCATCTGCGTCCTTTGATGAAAGAACATAACATCTATTGGTATTGCGCCGATCCAGGGGATTCCGTAATATTTGCAATGCCTTACGGCCATATCGCCGGGGTCGGTACGGCATTGGGCGCGGTGCTGGGCGGGCAGGAACTGATCATCCACCGCGAATTCGATCCCGCACTGATGATTGCCGATGTCGAGAAATATCGCGTGAAATGGCTGTTCCTGGTGCCTGCCGCGATCGGATTGATGCTGGCCCATCCCGATGCAGCCAAAGCAGATTTTTCTTCGGTGAAGGGCCTGACATACGGCGCCAGCCCGATCCCGCTCGATCTGCTGAAGGAAGGAGTCGATCGGCTGAAATGCGATTTCGCCCAGCTTTATGGCCTTACCGAAACATTCGGCACCGTCATCAGCCTGTCGCCGGACGATCACAGACCCGATAATATCGCGGGCCGCGAACACGTCATGAAATCGGCAGGCAAGCCATTGCCGGGGGTCGAGGTACGCATTCTTGATGAAAATCTGCAGCCGCTGCCGAACGGGCAGACGGGCGAGGTCACCATTCGCAGCGAATGCGTGATGCTAGAATATTGGAACCGCCCCGAAGAAACCGAAAAAGCGATGCTGGACGGCGACTGGTTCCGCACCGGCGATGCGGGGATGATGGACGATGACGGCTATCTGTTCATCCAGGACCGGATCAAGGATATGA
>JBAUIN010000226.1:0-21481 GCA_049682975.1 Pontixanthobacter sp.
TCGCTTTCGAACCCGAGCTGGCCGCGCACCAGATACTGATCGACATCGTTGCTGTCGTCGAACGGGTTGCCGTCGCCATCGACCAAGGTGATGAAACCGTCACGCTGCCGGAATGCGCCGGTCAGGCGAAATGCCAGCGAATCCTGCACGATCGGGACGTTGACCGCGCCCTGCACGCTGATCTCGTCGAAATTGCCGTAGGAGGCATTCGCGAAACCTTCGAACTCGTTGAGATCGGGGCGGTTATTCACGATATTCAGCGCACCGGCAGAGGTGTTGCGACCGAACAGCGTGCCTTGCGGACCGCGCAGAACCTCGATCCGTTCCACATCGACGAATTCGGAGAGAGCGACACCGGGCCGCGATTGATACGCGCCGTCGATGAAAATGCCGACTGCGCTTTCGAAACCGATATTGTTGGACGTCGTACCGATACCGCGAATACGCAGCACGACCGAGCCGGAGGCGATCTGCGCCTGACTGCTGGAGAAGCTGGTCGCGACCTGCGTCACTTCCTGAATGTTGTCGACGCCCTGCCGCTCCAATGCGACGGCATCGACGGCGGTGACGGCGATTTGCACGTCCTGCACATCCTGCGCGCGGCGGTTGGCGGTAACGATGATGATATCGGGATTATCTTCGTCGAATGCGGTGCTGGCCCCGCCGGTTGCCGCATCGGGTGCCCCCTGCGGCTGCGCCTCTTGCGCCGAAGCGACCGTCGAACCGGCCATGGCGAGCGCAAATACACTTGTCCCGTAGAGCATCTTTGACATCGTTTTCTCCCTCAAAGCGGGTCGCCCCCGCCATTATAGACCATTCTTATGATGATCCTTGAAACAAACTATCGCATCACAATTTGCTTTCGCACAATAGCTACACATGAATTAAATCTTACATGGTGCTATAATGCGACATTTTTGCATCACACGATGATGAACAGAGTGGGTTTGGGAGAATGGCAAGTGGTGGACAGGATAGGATTCGAACCTATGTACGCTTGCGCGGGCAGATTTACAGTCTGCTGCCTTTAACCACTCGGCCACCTGTCCACTGTCTTGCATCGGTGCCGCAGCACCCGTCGAAGATCGCGTAATCCGCGCGCTTTCCTGGCCGAGAGGCGCCCCAATGGCGAAGCGGCGCTTGTGTGTCAATGGGCCCGCTGGCATGGCATGATAATGATCGCGCATTTCCACATTTCGCCGGAGAACCGCCGTGGCCAAAGATGACCGAAAACGCTCCTTGCGGGGGCGCGCGGGCCGGATGCAGGGTGGCCGCGGCAGCGGGCGTGCGAGCAGCGGCCAAGTGCGCTTGTGGGGCAAGCACGCGGTCGAAGCGGCGCTGAAAAACCCGGAACGGCGGCATCACAAATTATGGGCGACGCGCGACGCGATCGCCGCACTGGATGGCGAATTGCCGGACAGCTTCCCAGTCGAATATGCCGAAGGACCCGATCTCGCCCGACTGGTCAATCGCGATACGCCGCATCAGGGGCTGGTGCTGGAATGCGCGCCGTTAGAGGACATACATTTGGACGGTCTGCTTACCGGCGAGCCGACGCAGCCGATCGTCTTCCTCGATTCCGTCACCGATCCCCATAATGTCGGTGCTATCCTGCGCTCCGCCGCGGCTTTCGGGGCGGCGGCTATCGTTACGCAGGATCGGCACGCTCCGCCGGAATCGGGCGTGGTCGCCAAGACCGCATCTGGCGCTCTGGAAACCGTGCCGTGGGTTCGCGTGGTCAATCTCGCCCGCGCGCTGGAGGAAGTGGCCGCAGCGCAATATTGGCGGATCGGCATGACGGGTGAGGCGGAGACGACCTTGGCCGCCGCCCTTCCTTCCGGCCCCGTGGCTCTCGTCATGGGTGCGGAGGGCGAAGGCATGCGCCCGAACATCGCGGCGCATTGCGATGCCCACGCCCGCCTGCCGATTAGCAGCGATATCGAAAGTCTAAACGTATCCAATGCGGCGGCAATCGCATTATACGCGATTGCTACGCGGTAGTTTTTATCATGGGGGAAATGAAATGAACGCGAACATGAAACGCATGCCGGTTGCGGGCCTGCTGGCGGCACTGTCGCTGCTCCTGACCGGATGCCTGATTACGCCAGGCAAATTCAATTCGACGCTCGTTCTGAACGACGATCGCAGCTTCTCCTTCGCCTATTCGGGCGAAATATTCATGATGGCGCTTCATCCCGAAGTCATGGGTAAAGGCGGGCCGGAAGATGCGCCGCCCGCCTATTGTTACGATGACAGTTCGGGCAGCACCCGCCAGTGCACGCCGGAAGAAGAGGCGCAACAGGCGACCGAATGGGCGGAGGCGCAATCCCGGCGCCAGGCACGCGATCAGGAAGAAATGGCGAAATTTGCCTCCCTTATCGGCGATATTGACCCATCCGATCCCGAAGCCGGCAACAAGATCGCAGCGATGCTGATGCGGCAAAAGGGCTGGCGTGACGTTCGCTATAAAGGCGAAGGCATGTTCGAGGTCGATTATGCGATAAGCGGCCTATTGAGCCACGATCTGACTTTTCCGGTGATGGAGAATATTTCGACCAGCACGCCGTTTTTCCAGTTCGTTCTGCGCGCGGATGATACGGTTCGTATCGATGCCCCGGCCTTCGTTACGGCCGATGGGGGCGGATCGATGATGGGATTGATGATCGCCGAAATGGCAGGCACGGGCTCGAAGGCTGGAAATGGTGATCTGCCTTTTCCAAAAGCTGAAGGCACATTCCGCATCGTAACGAATGGCCGCATCCTTACCAACAACACCGACAAGGGGCCGACGATGCAGGATGGGCGCCAGACGCTCGAATGGGATATGGCGCAAATGGGCACGGCATCGCCAACGGCGCTCATTCAAATGGCAAACTGATAGCGGCGACCGCGGCCGATAAGCTGATAAGACAGGACACAGAAAACCCCGCCTGCCGATAGGGCAAGCGGGGCTTTTTGATTACGAAGACGACGCCTTAGTTGACGGCGTCTTTCAAACCTTTGCCAGCCTTGAACTTGGGCTGGTTGGATGCCTTGATGGTCATCGGTTCGCCGGTGCGAGGATTGCGGCCCTGCGATTCCTTGCGCTTCGTGACCGAAAAGGTGCCAAAGCCGACCAGCCGAACTTCATCACCCTTCGACAGTGCGCTGACGATCGAATCGAACACCCCCTCGACTGCGCTGGCGGCATCGCTTTTGGAAAGGCCGCTGGAATCGACAACTGCGGTGATCAGATCGTTTTTGTTCATTCTAATATTCCCCCATGTGAAATGCGTGGTAGTTTATACGAAACCGGATAGTTCCACCGACCGGCCATGGGGAGGGATTGAAGGGCGTTTTGCCCCCCATGTCAAAGGCATTTCGCACAAATACTCGCAATCGAGGACATTTGGGCCTAATTTTTCGACGAACCGAGACTGATCGACGCAAATCCGCGAGTTACGTTGCTGATTGCCACGCGTATTTGCTGTCCTGTACAATCAATGTGCCGTCGGGGGATTATTCGCCGGATTGTTCGCAAATAAAGGCTGACTGGCGAGATCGTCGGCCTCCGTCCATTCGATCGGTTCGGGTTTGGCAGTCAGCGCCACATCCAGAACCTGATCGACATGCGCGACCGGGATGATCTCCAGCCCTTCCTTCGCATTATCCGGGATCTCGACCAAATCTTTCACATTATCATCGGGGATCAACACCGTTTTGATCCCACCGCGCAACGCCGCCAACAGCTTTTCCTTCAATCCGCCGATCGGCAGGACGCGCCCGCGCAATGTAACCTCGCCCGTCATCGCAACGTCGGGGCGAACAGGAATGCCGGACAGGGTCGAGATGATCGACGTGACCATACCGACACCGGCGCTCGGCCCGTCCTTCGGCACTGCGCCTTCGGGCAGGTGAATGTGGATGTTCTTGCGCTGGAAAATGGACGGTTTGATGCCGTAAGCGGGCGCGCGCGCCTTCACGAAGCTGAAGGCCGCCGCGACGCTTTCGTTCATCACTTCGCCCAACTTGCCGGTGGTTTTCACCTCGCCCTTGCCCGGCGTCGTCACGCTTTCGATCGTCAGCAATTCGCCGCCGACTTCGGTCCAGGCAAGACCCGTGACCGCACCGACTTGCGCGTCTTCATCCGACTTACCGTGCTTGAATTTACGCACACCGGAGAAATCGCCGAGATTGTCGGGTGTGATCGTAACGCTTTCGACTTCCTTTTCCACGATCTTGCGCAGGCTCTTACGCGCCAGTTTCGCGATCTCGCGCTCCAGCGTCCGAACGCCGGCCTCGCGTGTATAATAACGGATCAGGTCGCGCAGCGCATCGTCCTGCAGCGTGAATTCGCCATCTTTCAATCCATGCGCCTCCACCTGTTTGGCGATCAGATGGCGCTTGGCGATCTCCACCTTTTCGTCTTCCGTGTAGCCTTCCAGCCGGATGATCTCCATCCGGTCGAGGAGCGGCTGCGGCAGATTGAGGCTGTTTGCCGTAGTCACGAACATGATGTCGCTGAGGTCGATATCGAGTTCGAGATAATGATCCTGGAACTTCCCGTTCTGTTCGGGGTCCAGCACCTCGAGCAGGGCCGATGCCGGATCGCCGCGGAAATCCTGACCCAGCTTATCGATCTCGTCGAGCAGGAACAGCGGATTGCTCGCCCCCGCTTTCTTCAGATTGGTCACGATCTTGCCCGGCAGCGAGCCTATATAGGTACGCCGATGCCCGCGTATCTCCGCCTCGTCCCGCACGCCGCCGAGCGACTGCCGGATGAATTCGCGCCCAGTCGCGCGCGCAATACTCTTGCCGAGCGAGGTTTTGCCCACACCGGGCGGGCCGACGAGGCACAGAATCGGACCCTTCAACTTATTTGTTCGTGCCTGAACCGCCAGATATTCGACGATCCGGTCCTTGACCTTTTCCAGTGCGAAGTGATCGGCGTCCAGCACGTCCTGCGCCTCGCCCAGATCCTTCTTCAGCTTCGACTTCTTGCCCCAGGGCAGGCCGAGCAGCACGTCGAGATAATTGCGGATGACCGTCGCCTCCGCGCTCATCGGCTGCATGCCTTTCAGCTTTTTCAGCTCCGATTTCGCTTTGGTCTTGGCCTCCTTCGACATTTTGAGCTTTTCGATCTTATCGGTCAGCTCCTGCATTTCGTTGGCTTCTTCCGCCTCGCCGCCAAGCTCGCTTTGGATCGCCTTCATCTGTTCGTTCAGGTAATATTCGCGCTGCGTTTTCTCCATTTGACGCTTCACACGGCCACGAATTTTGCGCTCCACCTGCAGGACGGACAATTCGCCTTCCATGAAGGACATGACCATTTCCAGCCGCTTGCGCGGATCCGCTTCGACCAACAACGTCTGTTTGTCGGAAACCTTGGTGTTGATCGCCGCCGCAATCGCATCGGCCAGCGCGCCCGCATCGTCGATCTCGCCCAGATCGGTGACGGCATCGTCGCCCAGTTTCTTGTTGAGTTTCGCATACTCGCCGAATTGTTCGGTGACGGTGCGCATCATCGCGGTGACTTCGGTTCCGGACGCGGTTTGCGGTTCGATCGTCTCGACTTCGGCCACGACATAACGTGCTTCGTCGGCCGTAGCATCGCGAAGTTCGGATAGTTTGATACGCGCGCTTCCCTCCACCAGCACGCGCACAGTGCCATCGGGAAGTTTAAGCAGTTGCAAAACCTTGGCAACCACACCGATGTCGTACAGATCGTCTGCCTGCGGATCGTCACATGCGGGATCGAGCTGCGCCAACAGGACGATATCCTTATCCGCCTCCATCGCGACTTCCAGCGCCGCCACCGATTTATCGCGCCCTACGAAAAGGGGCACGACCATACCGGGAAACACAACGATATCGCGCAGGGGAAGAAGGGGGAAAGTTGTCATGGAATGTCCGTGGGTTTGGGGCGCACCAAATCACGCGCCGTTGTTACGGTGTGGGATATGGGGACCGCAGCGCCGCTTGCAACTGCGAGTATAACACCGCCTCGATCGCTCCGATGTTGTTTCGGACCAAGCCCGGCACGACGCGATAAAAATTATTCCCGGAACCCGCTATCCGTCCGATCCAGCTTCCGCAGCAAGGCGGGCCACGCCAAACCATTCGCCACCATGCCGATGCCGGCAGGCGGGGTTTGGGCCTGCACCTTTTCCGGTGTGCCCTGCGGAGGATTGTTCAGATTTTCGCGGCCTGCGCTCAGCATGGCGACTTGCGTTTCGCAGGCACGTTCCAGAAAATACAGTCGCAGGAACGCCTCGGCCACGTTGCTACCGATGGTCAACGTGCCGTGGTTGCGTAGAATCATCGCGTGCTTGTCCCCCATATCCTCAACCAGCCGCTCGCGTTCTTCCAGATCGGTCGCGATGCCTTCATAGTCGTGATAGGCGATGTCGTGCCGCGCGATCATGCCGGTTTGCGTATGTTCGAGCAGACCGAACTCCATCGCGCTGACCGCCTGGCCGCAAGGCGTATGCACATGCATCACCGCGCCCGCATCCTCGCAATTCATGTGCAGCGCGGAATGGATCGTGAAACCGGCGGGATTGACCGGATGGGATGTGGGAAGAACCGGCTGCCCCTCCACATCGATTTTGACCAGCGACGAAGCGGTAATCTCTTCGAACATCATGTCGTAGGGATTGATGAGGAAGTGATGTTCGGGACCGGGGACGCGCGCCGACAAATGCGTGAAAATCAGATCGTCCCAGCCATACATCGCGACCAGTCGATAGGCCGCTGCCAGATCGACGCGTACCGCCCATTCCTCGTCCGACACCTGCGCGCGAACATCTGCGTCGTTTCCAGTCCCGTTATCGTTCATCAGCGTTGCCATCGATATCTCTCCCTCGTTTTACGTAACCCTCAACCCATACCCGGCAGGTTGAAGCCGGGTGGCAGACCCATGCCGCCCTGCACCTTCTTCATTTCTTCTTCGGACACGCGATCCGCCTTGCCGCGCGCATCGTTGAACGCGGCGGCGACCAGATCTTCGACCATCTGCTTTTCTTCGGGTTTGAACAGGCTGTCGTCGATCGATACGCCCATGATGCGGCCCTTCGCGCTGGCGCGGACTTTGACCAGACCGCCGCCGGCCTCGCCCATCACTTCGATCGCGTCCAGTTTGGCCTGTACATCGTTCATTTGCGTTTGAATGGTTTCGGCAGCCTTTTGTGCGGCCTGGATCATTTCTTCCATCGATTGCATGTCGTTCGTCCTTTTTTCGTCCGCCGCGCTAGGCACGCTGGCGATGCGCGGGGGTGTTTGTATCTTCGACCATTTCCGCATCGGGAAAGGCCGCCATCGTTGCTTCTACAAGTGGGTGTTTCTTCAATTGTTCCAAGGCCGACCGCTCCGCCGCCTCATCCTGCTCGACCAGCGAGGGCGCGCCTTCGTCGGCGGATTGTTCGATCGTCCAGCGGTAATTTGTCGCGCCCATCAGGGCATCGCGCAATTGCGGGGCAATATCGTCCTTGAACCGATCGGCGCGTGCGAAGATCAACGTGCCGGGTTCGAGCGTTACGACACGCACCTGCAATCGCATGATGCTGGCGGCGAAGTGATTGCCGTTATCCTCGACCTGCTGCACCAACCGTTTCCAGTCGAGCTTCGCCGCAGGTGCGTCGGCATTACACTTCGCCATAACGCCGGACTGCGACGCTGCGCCATTCGCGGCTAATTCCTCGATCTGCTTGGCCAGCTTTCCGGGGTCCGGCAGGGTGGAAGCGTGGAGCGCGCGGAGCAAAGCCATCTGCGCCGACACCAGCGGATCGGGCGCCTGCTTCACCTCCTCATAGCCTTTGAGCAGCAACTGCCACAGGCGATGCAATTGCCCGCTCGTCAGCCGGTTCGACCAATCGGACAGGATCGCGCATTCTTCCTGCGTCGGCGCATCCGCGTCCGATCCTGCGATCTGCGCGACCGTAATGGTGTGGATCAGGTCCATCAGCCCGCGCATCAAAGCGAGCGGCTCGACGCCCAGCGCATACAGTTCGGCCATAGCCGCCAGCATCGCTTTCGCGTCGCCTTCCAGGAGATGGCCCAGAATTTTGCGTTGCGCTGTCTTGTCCGCCAGCCCGAGCATGTCGCGGACCCGCTCGGCCAGGATCTTCCCATCCCCGCCCAGATCGGCATTGGCTATCGCCTGGTCGAGGATCGACAGACCGTCCCGCACGGAACCTTCGGCGGCCGCGGCGATCATGGTCAGCGCCTCGTCCTCCGCAGACACCCCTTCCAGCTCGCAAATTTTTGCAAAATGATCGCGCAGCATGTCGGAGGTGATGCGCCGTAAATCGAACCGCTGTGTTCGGCTGAGAACCGTGACCGGCAGCTTGTCGACTTCGGTCGTAGCGAACAGGAATTTCACATGCGCCGGCGGTTCTTCCAACGTCTTGAGCAACGCATTGAATGCGCTGTTCGACAGCATGTGAACCTCGTCCACGATGTAGATCTTATAACGCGCGCTGACGGCGGCGTAGCGCACCGCCTCGATAATTTCGCGGATCGAATCGACGCCGGTATTGGACGCGGCATCCATTTCGATCACGTCGATATGCCGCCCTTCCGCGATCGCGGTGCAGGGTTCGCAGATGCCGCATGGGTCGATCGTCGGGCCGCCCTCCCCGTCGGGGCCGATGCAATTGAGAGCTTTGGCGATCAGGCGAGCGGTGGAGGTTTTGCCCACACCACGCACGCCGGTCATCAGGAACGCATGCGCCAGCCGATCGCGCTTGATCGCATTGGCCAACGTCCGGACCATCGGTTCCTGCCCGATCAGTTCGGCAAAGGTCTGCGGCCGATATTTGCGTGCGAGAACGCGGTAGGGTTGGTTATTGACGGGCGCGGCGGACGCAGCGGCGGGTTCAGACGGCTCAGCTTCGGAAAGGGCATCTGGTTTCGGCCCGGAATCATCGTCATCGCCGAACATCGAGTTCTGACCGGCCGCTTCCAATTCGGCATTCGACGGCTTGTCTTCGGGTGCCTCCGAAGGTGGCAGATCGAAAGTGTCCGGGGAATCATCCATCGGACGAGACTAGGCGCGCGTCGGCCGAATGTCATCCATACTGGTTGTTAAAAAAGGAGCCGGGCGACCCGCCGCAAATCGTTGTGGCTGCTTCCTTCCGGACCTGACCAGGTTGGCGAACGCTAAACGTCCACCCGACTCCCGGATCGGCAAATAAGGATCGTGGGATGAATTGTCCAGCGAACCGCGTGCGTAAAACCAACGCTACTTGAAATTGTCGGCGTAGGCCTGCAGCTTCAATTTCTTCGGCGGGGTCGCATGGACACGGGCCACGATACCGTGTTTTTCGGCGTAGTCTTTCGCAGCATCTTTGCTTTCGAATTTCAACTGCACTTGCGCCTGCGTATCCCCGCTGCCGGTCCAGCCCATCAGCGGATCGGGTTTGCGCGCCTCGGACTGTTCGAATTCGAGCATCCAGGTATCGATCTTCGCCTTACCCGATTGCATCGCGCTTTTGGGAACTTGGTAGATAATTGCAGGCATGTGATTTCTTTTCGTCCCTCAAGCGCCGGACGGCCACATTCGTGGCTTTGGCTTCCTCGTATTAACTCGGGCGCGCAGTCGCGCTTGCGAACCCTGGCGGGTTCGTAATACTTTAGATAAACATTGTAACTCCGGTTGGCAATTGGCCAACCGCAAGGCCGACCGGCCGTCGCCCGGTTAGGGCGGTAGCCTAAGCGAGCGCATGCGAGCGCCGGCGCTTGAGGCCAGACAAACAAACTACCTCGCGCGCGAGAAAGCATTTTTCGTCTTCAAACTAGGTTTTTCGGTCCACGGTTCGTCGGGCCAGCGGTGTTTGGGGTATCGGCCCTTCATCTCCTTTGCCACATCGCGCCAGCTGCCGCGCCAGAAGCCGGGGAGATCGCGAGTGGCCTGGATCGGTCGGCCCGCGGGGCTGGTGAGGTTGAGGAGGAGTGGAACCGCGCCGATCATGGGTTGGCGATCCAGCCCGAACAGCGCCTGTACGCGGATCTCCACGCCGGGTGCGCCCTCCCCCAAATAATCGATCTCGTGCGTCGTATTGGCCGGACTGGTGAAACGGGGCGGTGCGATCGCGTCCAGCCGTTTGCGCGCGTTCCAGTCCAGTTGATTGAGAACCGCTTCGATGATCGTGCCGGACGGTACATCGAGGTCGCGCCTGCCCGACAATATGGGGGCCAGCCACAGTTCGGCACTCGCTTCCAGTGCGTCGATCGACAGAGCATCGATCGATGTGAAACGGGCACGGGCCAGCAGCTCGGGTGGTATCAGTGTGTCCAACTGCGCAATCGCTTGCTCCATCAGGACCGCTTGCACGCGCACTTCGTCCGGTTCGGGGTCCGGACCGACTGCCAGTTGGATTGCACCCAATCGCCGTTCCAGACGCGCTTCGACCCGCGCTTCCGTTGCGTTCCAGCGAACGGTGCGCCGCCGCTCGATATGGTGGTTCAGTTGACGCTCGATCTCTTGCGTCGTCAGCGCGGCGGCCGCGGTAATACGCGCGCCCTTCGCCTGACCCTGCGCATCGCCGATGATCAGCCATTCGGCGCGTGCGAGGGAGGATGCGGGATCGAGTACGAAACCGCGCCCACTCGCCGACAGCCATTGCTCGCCCGACCCGTCGCGCCGTTTGGCAACATTGTCCGGCATAGCCAGCGCAAGACAGATCGCCGGATTGTCATGCGACGCCTTTTGCACATCGCCGATTGCCTGCCGCGCGCGTTTGGCCCAATCATCTGCCAGTTTGCGCGGTGCCTTGGCGCGTGGCGATTTGTCGCCGTTCCATTGTTCCAGCCGGTGCAGCAGATTGTCGCCGCGCCCGCCCAGTCCACGTTCCTGCATTAGCAGCACCAGCCGTGCGACCGCCTCCGCATGTCCCACCTTCGCACCGGTCAACAC
The DNA here is from genome assembly GCA_049682975.1 of Pontixanthobacter sp. Classification (GTDB taxonomy): domain Bacteria; phylum Pseudomonadota; class Alphaproteobacteria; order Sphingomonadales; family Sphingomonadaceae; genus Pontixanthobacter. The sequence continues at coordinate 10,895 of JBAUIN010000226.1, forward strand.
CGCGGCGGCCATGGCGGGATCCATCGGCAGGGCCGCAATCTTGCGGCCCCAATCCGTGATGGCGCCATGGGCATCCAGCGCGTCCATCGCCCGCAACCGCTTGCGCGCCGATGCCAGCGATGCGTCAGGCGGCGGGTCGAGCCAGGGCATGGCTGCGATGTCCCCCGTGCCCCACCGTGCGAGGTTCAGAACCATCGGCGCAAGATCGACCGTTTCCATTTCCGGTGGGTCGAATTTCGCGCGTCCGGCATGGGCCGCTTCTTCCCATAGACGATAGGCGACACCCGGCCCCTGCCGCGCCGCCCGCCCTGCCCGCTGCGCCGCCGCCGCCTGGCTCGCTTGCACGGTAATCAGCCGCGTCGTACCCGCGGTGCGATCGAACTCGGCCCTGCGGGACAGCCCGGCATCCACGACGACCGACACGCCCTCCAAGGTAAGGGAGGTTTCGGCAATCGCGGTCGCCAGCACGATCCGGCGGCGTCCTTTTGCATCGCGTGCGATCGCCGCGCGTTGCCCGGCCGGTGTCACCTGCCCATGTAAAGGCAGAATGAGCGTATCGGGCATGGTGCGCTCCAACCGTTCCTGCACTCGCGCGATCTCTCGCATACCGGGCAGGAACACCAGCAAATCGCCTTCCTCCGCCGCCCACGCGGTGCGTACGGCCTGTGTTACGCGTTCCTCGATCGCCAGTTCGCCGCGCGATCCCAACCATTCGATACGCAGGGGATATGCGCGCCCCTCGCTCTCGACGACTGGCGTATCCGGGCCGATAATATGCGCGAACCGTTCCCCATCGATGGTCGCGGACATGACACAAATCCGCAGATCGTCACGCAGCACCGCGCGGCTTTCCAGCGCGAGCGCCAGCCCAAGATCGCTATCCAAATGCCGTTCATGCGCTTCGTCGAACAGCACGGCGCTGACCCCGATCAATTCCGCATCGTCGATAATGCGATTGACGAAAATCGCTTCGGTCATGACCAGAATGCGCGTGTTGGCGGATTGCTTGCTGTCGAGCCGGGTAATGTAGCCGACGGTTTGGCCGGGTTTTTCGCTCATCAGTTCCGCCATCCGTTCCGCCGCCGCGCGCGCCGCGACCCGGCGCGGGCTGAGCAGGATTACCTGGCCATCGCACCATTTTGCAGCGAGCAAGGCGGGCGCAACGGCGGTAGTTTTACCGGCACCGGGCGGCGCGATCAGTACGGCGGCGCCGTTACTATTCAGCGCATTTAAAAGGTCTGGCAGAACGGCGTGGATGGGGAGTTTGGATGTCATCTCCGCCAACAACCTATCCCCCGACGCGGCTCAATATCCCCGTGCGACCGCGAACTGCGCTGCCTCCGCCATGGCGGCACGGGCCCGGCTGTCGGGGAAGATGGAAATGGCGTCTATCGCCCGGTCCGCAAAATGGCGCGCCCGTTCGCGCGTCGTTTCGACTGCATCGTATTTCGCAATGAGCGCGATGGCCTCTTCCAGCGCCGCATCGTCCGCCTGCACGCCGGAAATCGCGCGTTTCCAGAACTTGCGCTCGTCCTCCGTCCCGCGCGAAAAGGCGAGGATGACCGGCAGCGTCATCTTGCCTTCGCGGAAATCGTCGCCCCGATCCTTGCCCATTTCGTTGGCGTCGGAGGCATAGTCGATCGCATCGTCGACCAGTTGGAACGCCACGCCCAAATTGCGCCCATAATCGTCGAGCGCCGTTTCCTGCGCCTCGTCGCATTCCGCAACGACCGCGGCGATCCGGCTGGCCGCCGCGAACAAGGCTGCGGTCTTTGCGCCGATAATGTTGAGGTAGCGTTCCTCGCTCGTTTCGATCTGGCGCTGGGCGGTCAATTGATCGACCTCGCCCTCCGCAATGATAGCACTGGCGCCGGACAGGATTTTCAGCACTTTCAGACTACCATCTTCGGTCATCAATTCGAACGATCGACTGAACAGGAAATCGCCGACCAGCACGGTCGCGGGATTGCCGAAAATAATATTTGCTGCCGCCTTGCCGCGCCGAAGGTCCGACCCATCGACGACGTCGTCATGCAGCAGGGTTGCCGTGTGAATGAACTCCACCGCTGCGGCCAACTTATGATGACGCGTGCCACTATACCCGACAAGCTCCGCCCCGGCGAGAGTTAGCATCGGGCGCAATCGCTTTCCGCCGCCGGAAATAAGGTGGCCGGCCAATGCGGGGATCAGCGGAATTTCGCTCTGCATGCGATCGAGGATAACCGCGTTGACGGAATTCATACCTTGCGCGGTCAAAGCCAGCATCGGATCGAGCGTGGGTTTTCGGCGCGGGAGCGGGACGATCTCAGCAGTCATGGTGCGCCGCACATGGCGGCGGGGCCGTTTATTGGCAAGTGCGAAGCATGGCAGTGCGGTTGCAAATTGCGTGGAATGCGCTTTGCGGTATGACTGCTCGATATGATGTCCGATGAAACCGACCCGCAGCTCGCGCGCTACCGCCGCAGCATCGACAATATCGACGCCGCGCTCATTCACATGCTGGCGGAGCGGTTCCGCATTACGCAGGCAGTCGGCGAATACAAGGCATCGTCAACGCTGCCCGCTGCCGATCCCGATCGTGAAAAGCGCCAGATCGCCCGGCTACGGCAACTGGCCGAGGATGCGGAACTGGACCCTGAATTTTCCGAGAAGTTCCTGCGGTTTATCATCGATGAAGTTATCCGCCATCACGAACGCGCAGCGCGGACAGGTGTGGCGGCGTCACCGACAGAATAGGCGCGCACCTATTCCGGGTGCTTTTCGGGACGCACCCGTGGGGCCGTCACTCGCGCACGCGTGGGAACACGCCGTTCGACTGTCGGTCGAGCCTGCCTTGGTTGCGCGCGCACTGGAGCGGGGCGGCTTGGCCGGGTGCGCTTGCTCGGTGCAGATGGACGCGCAGCTGTCGTAGCCGGCTGAGTACGGCTCCGTTCGCCGCGGCGTGACCGGTCCGGCCGATCGGGACGGGCCGTGCCCCGTGGCGGAATGACCGTACTGCCGAAACCGCCCTTGCCGCGTTCCCGGCCATATTCGCCATCGCCCCGATTGCGGTCGGGGCGACTGTCGCTGCGGCGATGGCGCCGACGATCGCGATAGATACCGTCATCTCCGCGATGATAGCCTCCCCAATCCGCGCGACGATCGGCCAGCCCACGGCGGCTCTCCCAATAACGGCGATGGCGCCGGTCCCATGAATGGCGCGAACCATAGCGGTCGTAGATAATCGTGCCGACGCCGGGATAGTAATAATCGTCGTACCACCCGAAATAGCTGTCGGCATAACCCGACGTGCCATAGGCATCGTAATACGGATCGTAATATCCGTAATCCTCGTTACCCGTATAAATCGTGCAACCGCCAAGAGATACGGCGATGCCGAGGGTCAATGCGATGCGAGGGAGCATATGTACCATAGGATCAGCTTTCGATCGGGAATTTCGATAAGACCTTTTGTCGCCCATGCGTTTGAACGGTGGCTTAATCGGTGAACTGGCCAAAGCGTTGCGTAAAGGCAACGCCCAGTGACAGACCTGTCTATATTCGGGCTTATGGTATTGATACGATCACACTTGCCGTTAGGGAGAGATCGGATTTTCGAAGGGAACGCTAATATGAAGTTCAAACAAACTCTAGCTGCTGCGGCAGCCGTATCGCTGATCGCGGCGCCAGTTGCTGCGAATGCCGCCGGTGCAGAACGTGCTGCTGCTACGGTAGAAAACGTGAATGCATTGGGTGATGATGATGGCGGCGCTTCCGTTGCGGTTGTTTTCGCATTGGCTGCTTTTGCTGCGTTTTTGTTTTTGAACGATAGCGATGACGACAACGATGTAGACGATGATGACGACGTGCCCGTAAGCGCGTAATCGATCTTTCTTCGGTTTGAAAAGAGGGGCTTCTCAGCCCCTCTTTTTTGCGCGATCGGAATGTTCCATTAGGTCGGTGTATTCGGTAATGACTGACGCGCTCGCGGCAACGTAAGACGAACGAGCAATCCGCCCAAATCTTCGCTTTCATCCAATTCGACGCTGCCGGAATAAATTTCGGCGACGTCGCGAACGATAGCCAGACCCAGCCCCGTTCCAGGTTTGCCGGTGTCCAGCCGCGCACCGCGATCGAAAATATCGGTGCGTTTGTCGGCGGGAATGCCGGTGCCGTCATCCTCGACCCAAATCGCGCAATGTGCGCTGTCGGGATCGGCATCGATCGTCACGAATACACTGCCCCCGCCGTATTTCGCCGCATTCTCGATCAGATTGCCGAGAATTTCGTCCAGATCCTGACGTTCGATCGCGACTGTGGCGCCGGTATTACCATCCAGGTCGAACCGGACATTCTCATATAGCCGTGTCACGGCGCGCAGGACCGACTCGGCGCTCGGCCAAACGTCGGCGCGGCTCAAACCCGCCGCGCGGCGGCCAATTGCCCTTGCCCGCGCAAGGTGATGTTCCACCTGCCGCTGCATCACGCGGGTTTCGCGATGTACCAGTCCCGACAGTTCCGGGTCGCGCGCAGTTGCCGCATTGATCAGCACGGTCAACGGTGTTTTCAACGCGTGGGCCAAATTACCGGCATGGGTCCGCGCCTCGTCCGCCTGGCGTTCGGAATGTTCGAGCAGCATGTTCAACTCCTCGACCAGAGGCTGAACTTCCAGCGGCAGCGGATCGGTTACGCGGTTGCTGCCGGTCGTGCGAATTCGCTGAATTGCCATGCGCACCCGGCGCAGAGGACGCAGCCCGTAAAAGGTTTGCAGCGCCGCCATGATGAACAGGCCCAACCCCAGCACCGCGAAGGACCATATCAGGATCGATCGAATGCGCTGTATTTGATAATCCAGTTCCTCGCGCGCGCTCGCCACGGCGAAGGTCCAGCGGGTTTCGCTATCAGGCAAAATGACCGTGCGTTCCACGATGCGGATGGGTTCGGTCGGGAATTGGTCGCTATTGTAGAAATGTGCTTCGTTATCTTCGTGATCGGCGCGCAAATCCAGCGACCGGTCCCACAGACTGCGCGATGGCCATGCCTCTTTCTCCGGGGCGCTGATCTGGAAATAGACACCGCTATTGGGTTCCAGAAAACGCTGATCGCCCAATTGCCGATACAGCTTGACCTCCCCATCGGGGCCGATCTCCGCGGCGGAAATGAGCGCGGTCAGCACATATTCCAGCTGCTCGTCGAAATTGCGCTGCACCAGATTGACGAGCGCGCGATCGAGCGCAAAGCCACCGGCGAGCAGAAGGATGAGAATCCACCCTGCCGCGATCACCATCATCCGGCGCGACAGGCTGCCGGTATCCTCGGGTGTCTGTTCCGCCCCTAAACCCAATTCCGAAAAGCTGGCGACTTCCGCCTCACCATTCGGTCGAAGATCCGGAGCGCGCCCGGGGGCCGCGATGACGGCATCGGGCGCGTTCATACGGTTACGAAGCTCGGGGGGCTTCGTCGGGATCGTCGAGGCTGTAGCCCAATCCGCGGATGGTCGTGATAACTTCCGCACCGAGCTTCTTGCGGATGCGGGTTACGAACACTTCGATCGTGTTGGAATCGCGGTCGAAATCCTGATCGTAAATATGCTCGATCAATTCGGTGCGACTGACGACCTTGCCCTTGTGATGCATAAGGTAGCTCAGCAACTTATATTCCTGTGCCGTCAGCTTGACCGGTTCACCCTTCAGCGTCACCCGTCCCGATCGCGTGTCCAGCCGCACATCGCCCGCCGTCAGTTCGGAAGACGTGTTGCCCGATGCGCGGCGGATAAGTGCGCGCAGGCGAGCGATCAGTTCCTCGGTCTGAAATGGTTTCGCCAGATAATCGTCGGCGCCTGCGTCCAGCCCGGCGACCTTGTCGCTCCAGCTGTCGCGCGCGGTCAGGACCAGGACGGGGAAAGTCCGACCTTCCTTGCGCCACATGCCGAGTACCGTGAGTCCGTCTATCTCCGGCAGGCCAAGATCGAGAATGACTGCGTCGTAATCTTCGGTCGAACCCAGGAAATGCCCGTCTTCGCCATCGGTGGAAAGGTCCACAGCATAACCGTTTTGCTCCAAGGTCGCTTTCAGTTGCTGGCCGAGAGTGGGTTCATCCTCGACGATAAGAATACGCATATGGTCCGTTCCCCTGGCGCTTGCGCCCGCTCCATCGGCCGGGCTTCGATGTGTTGATTTCAGGTGGGCGTTTGCGCGGAATCAGTCAAGCCGTGGCGGTGACGGGGTTCGCGCCCACTACGGAGATTATCGACTGCGGCGAATGATGGAGCCGGTGCGGGCATCGACATCCACGAACATCACCCGGCCTTTGCGAATGAACTTCAGGCGATAGGCCATCGCGGTGGAATCATAAGCCGGACCCAGATATTCCGCACCGCGCATGGTCGGCAGCACACGCCGCTCGATCTCGCGCAGGGACAGTACATTGCCCGCCCGCATTTCTTTGCGCGCTTCGCCCTGATCGGTGCGCGATTGCGCAGCCACCGGCATAGCGACCGCACTAGTAGCCAATATTGCGCCGAGCATCATGGGGAGGAGGGCCTTTTTCATCGTTCCGACGCTACGCTCGGACCATTGAATGCTATGTGAATAGGCATAAAACCTACTGTACCATTTCGTATTTCACCGTGATGCTTACGCCCGACGATACCATACCGGGTTGGACGGGAGTCGACGATTCTTCCGCCTGTATGTCCATCGTTGCCTGCCGCATCATCGGCATCGGGCGACTGGCGGATACGCTTTCGCTAACTTCCAGTAGCCGCAAGCCCGAATAGCCGGACCAGTCGGCATATTCTTGCGCCCGCTCGCGCGCCGTTTCCATCGCCGCCTTGCGCGCCTGCGCCTTGGCTGCGGTATCATCGTCGATCGAGAAGTTCGGGCCGTTGATATCGGTCGCGCCTGCCGCCACCAGCGCATCCAGTATGGGCCCGGTGCGCGGCACATCGCGCAGCTTCACGCTGACCCGGTTCGACACCGCATAGCCGCGAAACACCTGCCGCTCCGTCTGGCGATTATAGTCATACCGGGCGTTCAAATTGATGCCGGTGGTCTGAATATCATCTTCGTCGATGCCGAGCGATTTGATACGTTCGATGACCGCTGTCATCTCCTGCGCGTTCATTCGCATGGCTTCGACGGCGGTTTTGGCCTCGGTAGTGACGCCCGCGCTGACTTCGGCAATGTCGGGTTCGGCCTTCACCTGTTCCGATATGGTCAGTTCCACCACCGGTCCGGTCGCCTGTATCTGCACGTTGGCGGCAGCAAGCGGAGTTGCGATGGCAGTCGCGGCGAGAAATGGAATGGCGGTACGTAGCATCGGGTCGATCTCCTTCAGATCCTATTATCGCTGCCCAACTTGCGGACGGCTTAACCGGCGCGGCTTCACAGGATCGGCCGGTCGCGATAGGCTTACCCTGCAAAACTGGAATTATACAACAATGCTGAAGTCGTTTATCCTTTGCCTCGCCGCCTGCCTGTCCACGGTGGCCGCTGCGCAAAGCGGCATGGAGCCGGTGCCGGCGCGCGGCTCCGATGAGGGCGCAGGCCCTTACCCCGCTCTCCTCATAAAAGGCGCAACGATGATCGACGGCAGCGGCGCCCCGCCGGAGGGGCCGGTCGATATCGCGGTGGAAGGAAACCGGATTGCCGCAATCTACCGCGGCGGATCGCCTGCGGATGTCGCCGCCAGTGCGACCCGCGTGATCGAGGCGGAGGGCATGTATGTCATGCCCGGTTTCGTCGACACGCATGGCCATAATGGTGACCCCGGCAAGGCTGCCAATGCGAGCTACGGTTACAAATTGTGGCTCGCGCATGGCGTCACCAGCGTACGCGGCGTGTCGTTCCATTTCGGCGCGGGCGATGCCGATCTCGACCACAAACGTCGCAGTGCCGCCAACACCATCGTCGCCCCGCGCCTGTTTGCCTATGCCGTGATCGGTGACAAATGGGATGGCGGCCCGATCGACAGTCCGGCGAAGGCACGCGCATGGGTCCGCTGGGCCGCTGCCGCCGGATATGACGGGATCAAGTTCTTCAACAACGAAACGCCCGATATTCTTGAAGCTGCCTTGGACGAGGCCGAGGCGCAGAAACTCGGCACGGTCGCGCATCTCGGCCAGCGCGGCGTCGCGAGCGTTACGGCGCGCAAGGCCGTCGAACTGGGCATGGGCGGTGTCACGCATTTCTACGGCCATATGGAATCGCTGCTCGATGACGGCGCGCTGGTGCGATATCCCAGCGATTACAACTATCTCGACGAGCAGGCCCGATTTTCGCATGTCGCGGGGCTGGCCGATCAGATCGTCGAACCGGGTAGCGAGGCGTGGGACGATTATATCGACTTTCTGGTCGAAAGCGGCGTCACGCTCAGCCCGACATTCAACATCTACGCCGCGTCGCGCGATGTCATGCGAGCGCGCAATGCGGATTGGCATGCGCAATATACGCTGCCTTCGCTGTTGAATTTTTACGCGCCCAGCCTGACCAATCACGGATCGTATTATCACGACTGGTCGACGGCGGACGAGGTGGCTTGGCGGCGTTTCTACGTGCCGTGGATGCGACTGACCAACGAATTCAAGAACCGCGGCGGGCGGGTCACGGTCGGCTCCGATCCCGGTTATATCTATCAGACCTGGGGCTTCGCCTATATCGGCGAATTCGAGATGTTACAGGAGGCGGGCTTCACGCAGCTCGAAGTTATCCAGGCGGCCACCATGAACGGCGCGGATGAAATTTACGAAGCGAAAGGCAGCCCCGCCCCCTTCGGCACGATCGCGGTCGGCAAACTGGCCGATCTGGTCGTCGTGCCGGAAAACCCGCTGGCGAATTTCAAGACGCTTTACGGCACCGGTCATCTGCGCTTGAACCGCGATACCAACACACTGGAGCGGGTCGGCGGCGTGCGGTGGACGATCAAGGATGGCATTGTGTACGACGCGCCCGCATTGCTGACCGATGTAGCCGGGATGGTGGAGGCGCAGCGGTAAAGCGCACGCACCGCTTGTGGCGCAGCCTTACGTGACCTAACGCGCGCAACCTATGGCACAACCACCGATCCTGAACCTCGAGAATATCGGATTGCAGCAGGGCGGCCGATGGCTGTTCGGTGGCCCCGACGTGACCGGCGATTTCGGCGATGGGCTGAACCTGCATATCGGCCCGCGCGACCGGCTGGCGCTGATCGGGCGCAACGGGGCCGGCAAGACCACACTGTTCCGTCTGATCCACGACACAATCGAACCCGACCGCGGCATTCGCAAGGTGAAGCCTGGTACTCGGATCGTGGTGCTGGAACAGGAACCCGATTTCACGCCATACGATACGCTGATGGACTTCGCGCTCGATGGGGAACATCCGCCAGAGGAATATGAGATCGAGGCGATCGCCGGGCAGCTCGGCATCGACATGACCACTCCGGCGGCAGGCGCCAGCGGCGGGGAACGACGCCGTGCAGCAATTGCGCGGGCGCTGGCCCAGGATCCCGATCTGTTGCTGATGGACGAGCCGACCAACCACCTCGATCTGGCCGCGATCGAATGGCTGGAGGACTGGCTGGGGAGGTATAAAGGTGCGTTCATCGTCATCAGCCACGACCGGACATTCCTGAAACGGCTGACCCGTTCGACCATATGGCTCGACCGGGGCGGATTGCGGCGCAAGGATGTGGGATTTGGCGGCTACGATGCGTGGGAAGAAGCTATCCATGCCGAAGAAGCGCGCGCCGCCGAGAAGCTGGATGCGCGCCTGAAACTGGAGGCGCATTGGCTGGAACGCGGGGTGACCGCCCGGCGCAAACGCAATCAGGGGCGGTTGGAAAAACTGTGGCAGATGCGCGCGCAGCGTGCCGCCATGATCGACCCGACGGGCACAGCGAAACTCGGCTTGGCGATGGACGACAGCAACAAGTCCAAAGCCATAATCGTCGCCGACAAGGTCACCAAATCATACGACGACCGCCCCATCATCCGCGACTTTTCGCTTCGCATTCAGCGCGGCGACCGCATCGGCGTCGTCGGATCGAACGGCGCGGGAAAAACCACCCTGCTGAAATTGCTGACTGGCGAAATCGAACCCGATCCGGGTTCGAATGGGGGAACCGTCACCATCGCCAAAACGCTGTCCGGCGTGATGATCGACCAGCAGCGCGCACTGCTTGCGCCCGACAAATCGGTCCGCGATGTGCTGGCGGAAGGTGGCGATTGGGTCGATGTACGCGGCACCCGCAAACATGTTCAGGGATACCTCAAGGAGTTCCTGTTCGACCCCGGCCTGATCGACACCAAAGTCGACACCATGTCCGGCGGTGAGCGATCGCGCCTGCTGCTAGCCCGCGAATTCGCGCGCAAATCGAACCTGCTGGTGCTGGACGAACCGACCAACGATCTCGACCTTGAAACGCTCGATCTGTTGCAGGAAGTCATCGCCGATTACGAAGGTACGGTACTGATCGTGAGCCATGATCGCGATTTTCTCGACAAGACTGTGACGCTGACGCTTGGGCTGGACGGCAGCGGCTTCGTCGATATCGTGGCGGGCGGTTACGAGGATTGGGTCGCGAAGCGGACGGAGCGGACCACGGTTTCCAAACCGAAAGCGACTG
>JBAUIN010000227.1:0-1712 GCA_049682975.1 Pontixanthobacter sp.
GGTTGCTGCTTACCTTTCGCAAAGATGGCGAAACCGACAGCTGGCAAGGCGCGGCGCACCCCGAACCCTCACGCCGTGGCACGGCCTTCGTCACCCGCATGTGGTTACGCTGGAGCGGGCCGCTGGGTCTGGGCGCGCGGCAGGTGTCCCACACGCTCGAACATGAAATACGGATCTGGCCCGATTTGTCGCCGGTTCGTTCGCCCGAATTGCAGAATTATCTCCGTGATGCGCAATCCGGCCTCATCGCGCGCCGGATACGCGGCGAAGGCACGCAATTCGAAGCGTTGAGCGAATACGAACCGGGCATGGACCGCCGCCGGATCGATTGGAAGGCGAGTGCGCGCCATGCGCGCCTCTATGCCCGCGAAAACGAAAGCGAACGCAACAATCCGATCGTTTTCGCTTTCGATTGTGGACAGGCGATGTGCGAACCGGTCGACGGCCTGCCCCGGATCGACCGGGCGGTGACCGCCGCCCTCACCGCATCCTACGTCGCGCTGAAAGGGGGCGACCGGGTCGCACTGTTCGGCTTTGCCCGAAAGCCTGAGATGATGACCCCTTTCGTGGGCGACACCCGTGCTTTCCACCGCCTGCAATCGGCCGCTGCGAGCCTCGACTATCATGCGCAGGAACCGAATTTCACGCTTGCCCTCGCGCAATTGACGTCCAAGTTGCAGCGCCGTTCGCTGATTATCCTGTTCACCGACTTTACCGACCCGACCGGCGCGGAACTGATGATCGAAAGCGTCGGGCGGCTGGCCAAACGGCATGTGGTGCTGTTCGTAACTCTGGAAGACACGGAACTTGCGGCGATGCGGATGCGCGAACCCGACACGCTTGACGATATCGCGATGTCCGTCACCGCTGATACGCTGGCGGCGCAACGCGCCATCGTGATGGAGCGGCTGCGGCAAATGGGCGTCGACATTATCGAAGCGCCCTGGGACACGATCGGATACCGCCTGATCGACGCCTATCTGGACATAAAGCGTAAAGGGTCGATCGGATGAGGCGGGCTTCATGAAAATCCCCAAACTCGCCATATTCGGCAAGACGCCGACCATGGAAACCGCCCCCACGATCGAGGCGGCGGCCCTGCGATCCGATCGCTTCCGCCAGGAACGGGAGGGCGATTGGCAGCGGCTGGACGCGTTGCTGACCCGTATCGAAAAGGGGCAACTGCGAAAACTGTCCGATGCCGATGTGCTGGAACTGCCGACGCTGTATCGCACGGCCGCGTCCAGCCTTGCGGTTGCGCGCGAAACATCGCTCGATGCGGCGACGTTACGCTATCTGGAAAATCTCGTCCAGCGCGCATGGTTTCAGGTCTATGGCCCGCGGCAGGGGCTGACGAACTGGCTGCGCGCATTTCTTGGCGGAAATCTCAGCCGGGCGGTGCGCTCCATCTGGCTGGACATCTGTATCGCTCTATTCGTAATGATCGCGGGTACGATCACCGGCTGGCTGTTGGTAATGCAGGATAGCGAGTGGTATTATACGCTGGTCCCTGCCCAGTTTACCGATACGCGCGTGCCGGGGGCCAGCCGCGAGATTTTGCTCGAAAGCCTGAAAGTGGAAGAAAACGCACAAGGTCTCTCCGGCTTTGCGGCGCAATTGTTCACCAACAATGCCGGCGTTTCGATCCTGGCTTTTGCATTGGGATTTGCATTCGGCATTCCATCGCTGTTGCTGCTGATACAGAACATGGC
>JBAUIN010000228.1:0-3918 GCA_049682975.1 Pontixanthobacter sp.
GCTGGAAATCGGCAAGATCGAAAAACGGATGAATGCTCTGCGCAAAGATCGCGATACGATCGATCGGGCGTTGAGCGATCCCGACACCGCCGCCAAACGCTTCGCCGCCATGTCGCACGATGCGCTACTGTCGCAGCGCGCCGAATATGCTGATCAGCTGGACGCGGTCGAGCTGGAATGGCTGGCGCTGGGAGAAGAATTGGAGACGCTGGGCGCTGCCTAGTTTGCTTCCATTACCTGGCGTTCCCGGCGTAGCAATTCGCGCTTGATTTCATCGCCATAGGCATAACCGCCCTGCGATCCGTCCGCGGCGATGACCCGGTGGCATGGAATGAGAACGGCGATCATGTTCGCGCCATTGGCCCCGCCTACCGCACGCGTCGCTTTCGGATTACCGATCGCCGCCGCGATGTCGCGATAGCTGCGCGTCTCGCCGGGCGGGATCGCCTTCAGTTCCCGCCAGACCGTTTCGCGAAAGGCAGTCCCACGGGTGTCGAGCGGAATGTCGTGCGTCGCCCTCGGCTCCTCTATCGCCGCAACCACGCGTTCGGCCAGCGCATCGAACCGCTCGTTGCCCTCCACTATGATAGAGCCGGGAAACCGCGCTTCCAGTTCCCCCCGCCCTTCCCTAAAGGCAACGCAACGGATTGCATCGTCCGAACCCGCAATCAAAACCGGACCCAGCGTGGTCGATTTTACCGCGTAGTGAACAATTGTGCCTGTTGCCGTCATCTGCGTGTTTCCTTTTGCGGCCGTCGGATGAAATGGCCAGTAAACGAACCATGCGGCACAGCGATACTTGCGGTCAATGTCTCGGCTCGCTTACAGGCGCAGCTATGACACGATGGCTGCTCCTGATCGCGACCCTGTGCGCATTGATGCTGCCCGCGGCGGTCCGCGCCGATCCTGCGGATGTGAACGCAGCGGCCCGCGGGGTGGTGCGGGTCGTGATCGTCGGAAGCGATGGCGAGGAGGTGTTTCCCATCAGCCATGGCACCGGCTTCGCCGTATCGCCGAACCGGATCGTCACCAACGCCCATGTCGTGCGTGAGGCGGCGATGGATCGTACTTTGCGCATCGGCATCGTCCCACCGCAGGGCAACGGACGCGCTTTTGCAAAGATCAGCGCGCTCAGCCCGCGCAACGATCTCGCACTGTTGGAGATCGTCGGCGATCTGCGGTTGCCGCCACTTACCATCGCCGGTGCCAGCCCCGGCGATAGTGGCAACGTTTCGGCTGTCGGCTATCCGATGAACGTCGATCGCGCTCAGGGGCTGGAAATGAACGACATTTTCAATTCCCAGCCGCCGGTGAAAAGCCGCGGTTTCCTGTCCGGTGCGCGGCCCAGCCGGCAGTTCGACACGATCCTGCACACCGCCCCGATCGCGCGCGGCAATTCCGGTGGGCCGTTGCTGGACGAATGCGGGCGTGTGGTCGGCGTGAACAGTTTTGGCGCGGATTCGGGGGGATCGGACGCGGAGTTCTTCTTCGCCGTATCAACCCGCGAGCTTACGCCATTCCTGCGCGAGAACGGCGTCAAACCTAGCATCAACGCGCTACCCTGCCGCAGTCTCGCCGAATTGGATGCGGCAGAGGCGGAGCGATTGGCGGGCGAACAGGCTGCCGCCCGCACCGCCATGTCGCAACGCGCGCAGGAAAGCCGATCACGCGAAGAACGCTTGCGGCTGAAGGCGCGGCTGGCCGTTCAGGAAGAGCGCGAGAACGCGATGGCAATGGCTTTTATCTGCATGCTGATCGCCTTCGCCGCCGGTGCGATCGCCTGGCGCGCCTATGCGGGTCGGAAAGAGCAAGGCGATGTTGACGAAAATGGCGCATATGCCGGTCTTGATCAGGACAGCGGGTTGGGTGCGGAGAAAACCGCGATGATTGCCGGCACTATTGCCGCCGTGGCGCTGGTGGCCGCAATCGCATTGTGGCTGACACGGCCCGGGCTGGACGCAATCGATCGCCGGGTAAATGCCGGCATGGCGGAAGCGGACGAAACGCCCACCGACCCGGTGCCCGCGTTAGCCACGGACGAGGTCGCGCTGACCTGTTCGCTGGATGTTGCACGCAGCCGCATCACCGGCACGCCGAACGAAAGCATTGATCTTTCGTGGTCGCCCGAAGGTTGCGTCAACGGCCGAACCCAATACGGCTTTACCGGCGGCAATTGGTCGCGCGTATTCGTGCCCAATTCCGAAGACACTGTGTCGGTCAATCGGTTCGACGTCGCCAGTCGCACTTTTCGCACCGATCGCTACCTCCTCGGCCGATCCGCCATTGGTGAAGCGCGGGCGGAACGGGGTCGTTATTCGCCGCCGGAATGTGGCACGGATGGCGCGGCGGCGCAGTTGGGGGACATGCAGGGCGCGATCACGGCATTGTTGCCGCAACGACCGAACGAACGACTGGTGTACAGCTGCACGGTCACAAACCCATAGATTATCGTCCGCTAAACGCGCTTGGGCGCTGAATGCCCGCACCATTCTTGCCCATCGTCGTCTTGCATCGCGCAAAGTCGGATGATACAGGCGCGCCAGCTTTGCAAAGGCATTGATTCCAACGCCTGTTTCGCGAGCCCGAAGACAGTTTCATTTTCTCGGACCCAAAAGGACCAGCGCGTGGAGAATTCCGCCGGTATTCAGGCAAGCCTCGCAGGGCGATATGCATCGGCCCTGTTCGACCTTGCGGCGGAGGCAGGCACCGTAAGCGCGGTCGAAACCGATCTGGACACGCTGCGTACGGCGTTGACCGAATCGGCCGACCTACGCGATCTTACGACGAACCCGCAGGTCAGCCGGGAACAGGCAACGCAGGCGATGGGCGCGATTGCGAAAAGCCTTTCCGTGTCGGATCTCACGCAAAATTTTCTGGGTGTGCTGGCCGATAACCGTCGGCTCGGCGATCTGCCCAAGATGATCCGCGCCTTTCATGCGATCGCCGCTGCGCAGCGCGGCGAAGTGACCGCCAACGTTACCAGCGCCCACCCTTTGTCCGACGCGCAGATGACGACGCTGAAGGACAAGCTGACCGCGCGCGAAGGCCGGACGGTCAAACTTTCTTCCGATGTCGATCCCGACCTTCTCGGCGGTCTCGTCGTCACGATCGGATCAACCCGTATCGACGGATCGATCCGTACCCGTCTCAACTCACTTGCTCAGGCTATGAAAAAGGCTGACGGCGGCAACGCTGCTCAGAATATCTAACACATGGAAATTCGCGCCGCAGAAATTTCGAAGGTCATCAAGGACCAGATCGCCAATTTCGGTACCGAAGCCGAAGTCAGCGAAGTTGGTTCCGTCCTGTCGGTGGGTGACGGTATCGCCCGCATACACGGCCTCGACAATGTTCAGGCCGGTGAGATGGTCGAATTTTCCAACGGTGTTCAGGGCATGGCGCTGAACTTGGAGGCGGACAATGTCGGCGTGGTGATCTTCGGCTCCGATGCCGAAATCCGCGAAGGCGACGTCGTCAAGCGGACCGGTACCATCGTGGACGTTCCCGTGGGCAAGGGTCTGCTCGGCCGCGTGGTCGATGCGCTCGGCAATCCGATCGACGGCAAGGGCCCCATCGAAAGCACGCAGCGCAGCCGGGTCGAAGTAAAGGCACCGGGCATTATTCCGCGTAAATCGGTCGATGAGCCTGTGCAATCCGGTCTCAAGGCGATCGACGCACTCGTTCCAGTGGGCCGCGGCCAGCGCGAATTGATCATTGGCGACCGGCAGACCGGTAAATCTGCGGTCGCGATCGATACTTTCATCAATCAGAAGCACGGCCATGCCGGCGACGACGAGACGAAGAAGCTGTATTGCATCTACGTCGCCGTTGGCCAGAAGCGGTCGACCGTGGCGCAGATCGTCAAGGCGCTGGAAGAAAACGGCGCGATGGAATATTCCATCGTGGTCGCCGCAACCG
>JBAUIN010000229.1:0-7307 GCA_049682975.1 Pontixanthobacter sp.
GGTCGCTCGCCCTGTCGCGGCGGGGGTCGGTCACGCATGTCGATGCTTCGAAGAAATCCGTCGCGCAAGCCCGCGAGAATGCTGCGCTTTCGGAAATGGAGGATCGCCCGATCCGCTGGCTGGTGGATGATGCGGCCAAGTTCACCGCGCGCGAAGTGCGCCGGAAGAAGCGGTATGACGGGATCATCCTAGACCCGCCGAAATTCGGGCGCGGGCCGAAAAACGAAACATGGCGATTGGAGGAGGGGCTGCCGGCGCTTATTTCGGATTGTCGCCTTTTGCTGAACAGCGACAGTCGTTTCCTGTTTTTAACCGTATATGCCGTACGCATGTCCAGCTTGGCCCTTGGCGGATTGCTGAACGAAATGTTCGCGGACCTTCCCGGCATGATCGAGCATGGCGAT
Organism: Pontixanthobacter sp.; assembly: GCA_049682975.1. Taxonomy (GTDB): domain Bacteria; phylum Pseudomonadota; class Alphaproteobacteria; order Sphingomonadales; family Sphingomonadaceae; genus Pontixanthobacter. Next base: position 405 of record JBAUIN010000229.1, read on the forward strand.
CTCGCGGTTCGTGAAGAAGGGTCAGCGGGCCGCCTTCTGCCGACCGCCATTTTCGCCCGATGGAGCAATGTGTGAGCGACACCCTGATCCTCGAAGTCGCCGATCTCGAGCATGACGTACTCACCGGCATTTATTCCGAAGAAACCGGTAAGCCGCAGCCATTGCGCATTACCATTCAGGCGCGGATCAAGGTTCAGGATCGCTACGAACCCGATACGCCACTGGAAGCCAGCAAGAATTATATGGATTTGAAATTCGCGGCGGGGGAGGCGTTGCCGGAAGGAGTGCATTTCAAGCTGATCGAAGCGGTTGCCGACCATATCTGCGAAACGATATTCATACAGGATACTCGGATCGAGGCGGTGACGGTCAAGATCGTAAAACTGGCGATTGCCGAAGCAAACGAGAAGATCGGCATCACGTTGACGCGCGAAAGACGCTGAAATGGATGGGGACCTTTGTTTCATTGACGATCTGTCGGGAGATGCTTTAACGGCCTCCGCCTATTTTCACGACCATGCGATTGCCCGGATTGCTGCTTTGTTTGAACGCGGATCGGATACGATTGCAATCGTCGTTCCTGTAGCGACCTACGATCATCGCGACTGGCGATTGGCAGCGACGCGCGATCTGGCACGGCGATATGCCCCCAGGCGCATCAACATGATCGAAGGCGGTCGTGGTCCCGCCTTGGAAGCAGCCTCCGCCTATCTACGCAGTGCGCCCGGCGTAACCGGCCAATATCTGCCGCTGTCACAATCCGGCGACTGAGCCCAGTTCGGTCAAAATACGGTCCTGCTCTACGATCAGTCGAGTAATTTCGGCACGTGCGCGTTCAATCATAGCGCGTTGTTCGAAATCGACTGTGGCGTTTGTGTAAATTTGGTCGAGATCAGCCAGTGGGACAGCCGTAATGCTGCGTAGCGTCTCCAGATCGGCAATGGCGACCTGCGCGCTGGCCCAATTGTCGCTGGCAACGCTTGCGCCACGACCACGCCGAACGATGGCACGTGCCCTGGGAACAGCGGTCATGAACCGACTATGGGCATCGCGCGCATCGGTGGCAAGTGCGTCGACCCGAGCGGCGGTTTCTGCCGGAAGCGGCGCGGCGGCTAAAGATTGCGGGGCGTTCACAGTTTCGTCGATCCGTTCGACATCGCGAATGGCGAGCGACGGATAGTTATCGTCGGACGTCGCACAGCCAACGGTCAGCAGGAAAGGCGCGACAAGGGCGATGGTGCGAATGAGGTTGCGGCGCATGGTCCGACCGGCAATAGCATGAAGCGCCGCTCGATCCAGCGTCTAACCGTACCGATCGCGCCCGACGCGCATAAATTACCGCCGCGCTATCGTTGACTTGAACGGGTCTTTCGCTTAACGGCTCGGACTTTCCGAACGAACCGCTCTTGCGGCGGCTTGTCGGTTGCGCCGTTCTCACTGGTGGGGGCGGCATTGCAGTTTAATTTGAAAGTGACATGACCATGTTCGCAGTAGTGCGCACTGGCGGCAAACAATACCGGGTTGCCGCAGGAGACAAGATCGCCGTCGAGAAGATGGCTGGCGAAGCCGGTGATACCGTGACGCTGGGCGACGTACTGATTGCCGGTGAGGGCGATTCGATGGCCGATGCTTCCAAGATTTCGGTTTCGGCCGAGATCATCGCGCAGGCGAAGAGCGAGAAGGTCGTCATTTTCAAGAAGCGTCGTCGCCACAATTACCGCCGCAAGGCCGGCCATCGCCAGCAGCTGACCTTGTTGCGGATCACCGATGTCGGCGACGGCAAGGGCGCGCCTGCAAAGAAAGCGGCAGCCAAGAAGGACGATGCAAAAGCGGATACGCCGAAAAAGGCCGATACCGCGAAGAAGTCCGACGCGGCGACCGATGGCAAGAAGGCCGAAACGAAAGCAGGCGCCACGAAGGCAGCAGCCCCTAAGAAGGCAGCGGCAAAGAAGGCGGACGTGACCGACGCGAAACCCGTCGCGAAAAAAGCTGCGCCGAAGAAAGACGCTGCCCCGAAGAAGGCCCCCGCCAAAAAGGCGGACTGAGATCAGTTTTCAAAGAGTAAGAGACAATGGCACATAAAAAAGCAGGCGGTTCATCCAACAACGGTCGCGATTCAGCGGGCCGCCGTCTTGGCGTGAAGAAATTCGGCAGTCAGGAAGTGATCCCGGGCAACATTATCGTGCGCCAGCGCGGTACGAAGTTCTATCCCGGCACCAATGTCGGCATGGGCAAGGATCACACTCTGTTCGCTCTACAGGGCGGGCGTGTGCGATTCCACGGCGGCAAACAGGGCCGCAAATATGTGTCCGTGGACATGGCGGCCGAAGCCGCAGAATAATTCGATAGTTCGCTGACGGGGCTATCCAACGGGATGGTCCGCCGAAACATCGGCAATCTTTTTTTTCGAGGGAGATCGGCCATTCCGCCTAAGCCGGAAGGGTCGGTTTCCCTTTTATCGTATCTCCCTCTCGATCCGGCGAAATTCGTGTTCGCTGCAATGGGAATGTCACGCGACCGCGCTATCAAAAGCGGAGTGGGGCGAGAGGAGACGAAGCGATGTTCTTTCGTAGCGAAAGACTGTTTTTGCGGCCCGCCTGGCCTGAAGATGCGAACGCCATTCACCGCGCGATCGCGCATGAAGATATCGTCCGCAATCTGGCGACAGCACCTTGGCCTTATGCGCTGAAAGATGCGCGTGCTTTCGTGGCGCTGGAACGGTCCGCGAAACATCCCAGCTTCATCGTGACGCTACCCGGTCAGGGTCTGGTTGGGAGTGCCGGTATGGGGATGGACCCTGAAACCGGTCGCCTGCAATGCGGCTATTGGATTGCGCGCGATTGGTGGGGCAGAGGCTTTGCCACAGAAGCCACCCGCGCGATTTTACAGATCGCTCATGCCCTGGGTCATCGCGAGATGACGGCATCGCATTTCATGGACAATCCTGCATCCGGTAAAGTCTTGCGTAAGGCCGGTTTCATGCCGACCGGCGAAATTCGCCAAGGTTATAGCTTGGCGCGCGGGTGCAGTGATCCGGTCGCGTGCTTCGTCGCCCGGCTCGGTTCCGATGACGACGATGATCGCGAAGATATGCGACGGGCCGCCTGAGACGAAACAGCCCCGCCGGTTAGAGCGGGGCTTCATTACTGCATCGCGATCTTATTCCGCCGGCATCAGTGCATCGCCAAATTCGCCTTCGTATTTCTGGATCAGTTCGCGGTCGTCATGGTCCCAGGGATGAAAGCCGGGTTTGAAATAGGCAAGCCAGGCGGGAAGTATACGCCGCACTATACCGGGACTGATGGTCAAATATTTCAGCAAGCCGAACCGAGCCTTCCAGCCGGTAATCCCGTCCTGTGCCAGCAGACTAAGCGAGTCAGTCCAACGATTGCGGAAGAACTTTGCCGTGATGATTACCATCATCAGCGACCGCAACTTCCATCGGCGCCATGGCGACCAATCGCGGGTGGCGTGATTCCATGTATCGTAGGCGACGCCCTTATGCTCGATCTCTTCGACCGAATGCCAGCGCCACATATCGCGCACTTCGGCATCGGCGTCAACGAAATGTTTCGGATTGGCGAGAAATTCATGCGCCATCATCGCGGTGTAATGTTCCAGCGCCATCGTGACCGCCAGATTGATGATGGCCGGGCGGCCCTTCGTCAGCGCGAGCATTTCTTCCACCCGCTTGTCGATTGCCACGATGTCGTACCCTGAATCCTCGGCCAGTTTGTTGAAGGCGATATGTTCGCGAGTGTGATTGATTTCCTGCCGCACGAAGGCGCGGATTTCTTCGGCCAGTTTGGGTGGGGCGCCATCGCGATGCGCCTTTACCGATTCGATAAAAAACGCCTCGCCGCGCGGGAACGTGGCCGACAGGGCATTGTGCCAGGCCGTACCGAACGGTTCGCCAGCCCACCAGCGACGGGGCGTCGTATCGCGGTTGAAGCGTTCGTCGCGGATGACGATGGCAGGTTGGGATACTGTTTGCGTTTGAGGATCGAACCGTTCGAAATTGGTGGGCGCGTTCATAGTGCCTCCGTGTGTTACTGACAATGATGTTAGTAAGGCTTACTTACATCACTGTCAATAAGCTATGGCATTCATTCTTGTCGCTCCCTGTGACATGGCTTAGGCCGCCGCAATCCGTTGTTTATCTTTCTAAGGCGTAGCTATCGATGGCGACCCGCAAGCGTTTGAGTCCCGAAGAATCGCGCAACACTGCGTTGGAGGCGGCACGCGCCCTGTTGATCGAGACGGGTCCGCAATCGGTGACATTGAAAGCCGTGTCGGCACGCGTCGGCCGAACCCACGCCAATCTGCTGCATCATTTCGGCTCTGCATCCGGCCTGCAGAAAGCGCTCGCCGCACATCTGGCGAAAACCGTATGCGAAACGATCAAGGATGCGGTGCGTGCCAGCCGCGCCGGGCTGGGCAGTCCGCGCGAAGTCGTCGATCTGACATTCGACGCGTTCGACAAGGAAGGGGCCGGTGGCCTTGCCAGCTGGATGCTGTTGACCGGTAATGAAGATGCGCTCGATCCGATTATCGAAACCATTCACGAAATGGTCGACGAACTCGCGCCCGAAGAGGCGAACGATCATGGCGAGATCATGGAAATGCATGAAAACACGCTGACGCTGGTTCTACTGGCGCTGGGCGATGCGCTGATGGGCAAGGCTCTGGCGCGGTCGCTCAACCTGCCGGAAAATGCCGCGCGCGATCGGGCGGAGATGCTGCTCGCGGCCTCGCTCAAATTGTCCGAAGTGCGCGCCTAATCGTCCGATGGGGCAAGTTGCATCCAGTCCGGCACCCAATCGGCGGGGATGTCCGACACGCGCCGATGGTCGACGGCCACTGCCAGATCGGGATAGGCGGCCTTCTGCCGCTTTTCGTCCGAGTTATCGATCGGAACTGCGATCAGACGGCGATTGATCTTCTGTCGCCAATTCATACGCGCGGTGTTTTCCTGCCCAATATAACAGCCCTTTTCAAAACTGACGCCGTTGAGCTCCGCCGCGTTGGTTTCCAGCCATAGGATATCGCCCAGTTCGGCGCGGCCCTCCATCACGCCGAGCAACAGGCGATGTGCGGTCCAGGCCTCGTCGGCGGCTTTGTCATTATCGGCAACCGGCGCGATCCAGCGTTGGCCGAGGGCTGCCAGCCGTGGGTCAGGGGCGCCGCCATCACCAAGCTGCGCCTGCCAATACACGCCCACACCGTCGTCGCGCACGATCTCGATCTTGCGGCGCAGGCGGTAAAGCGACAGCCGCTTTACCAGCTCGTCCGCCAATGCCGCTTCGCAATCTATCAGCAGCGATCCGGGCGCGGCAGGCCACACCAGAAAATCGAACAGCGCCTTGCCCTGCGGCGATAGCAACCCGGCCCAGACCGGCAGAGCGCCGGTTACGTCGCTGGTCACCAATCCCTGAAGGAAGGCGGACGCATCCTCTTTTTCATCCGTAGGCGTTACGCGAATGATCGCGCGGGCGAACAAACGCTGGGCCGATGGATCGGGAAGCGGGGCGGACGGTTTATGAGGGTCGGTCATGGGGTTACAGATAAGAATGCGTTCGGATAAGGAAAACCCATGACCGATCGCAATCTGCAATTCGACCAAGTCGCTTTTTCAGGCGGCGGCATTCGCTGCTTCTGGCATGGCGGCTTCCTGTCGCAAGTGGGCGATATCGGCACGATCCGGCCGCAGCGAATCAGCGGGGTGTCCGGCGGCGCATTGTCGGGCGCGGCATGGATTGGCGGGGTCGAAGGCGATCTGCTCGATCTGATGCGCGAAGCGTTCGCCATCAATGATGCCAATTTCGATGCGGGAAGTTCGAATTTTACGCCCCATCAGGAGATTTATCGTGCGGTCGTATCCACGACGTTGGATGATGCCGCGATCGCGCGTGTGGCCGATGGGCCGCAGTTCGAAGTCGTGCTGGGGCTACCGCCGCAATGGCTGAACCCGCATTTGGTCGCCATCTATGCCGGTCTGGCCTATCAGCTGGATCAGCAGGTGCGTTCGACCCCCAGGCTCGCATGGCCGCGGATGCTGGGTATGCGATCGTTGCGGGTCGATGCGCGGCAGGCGGCGCGCGATGGCAAGCTGGTCGATCTTATCTGTGCCGCGGCCACCATTCCGCCCGTATTCGATGTGCCATGCTGGGATGGGCAGGACGTGCTGGATGGCGGGATGCTGGACAAGGCGCCTTTGCCTGAACCGGATGAGGGGCGCACGCTGGTTCTGCTGACCCGGCAATATCGCAATCCGCCACAGGGGGAGCGCTTTGTTTATATTCAGCCGAGCCGGGAGGTTGCGGCCGACAAGATCGACTTTACCGATAGCCGCAAAGTCACCGACACCTGGGAGCAAGGCGAAAGCGATGCGCGCCGCTGGCTGGCGGGAGAAAACCTATGTTGAGCGCCGATGGGCAGACGCTGACGATCCGCCGACCGGACGATTGGCACGTACATCTGCGCGACGGTGCGATGTTGCAGGCGATTGCGAAATACACGGCGCGGCAGTTCGCCCGCGCGATCGTCATGCCGAACCTGGCCCCGCCGGTGACGGATGCGGCCATGGCGGAGGGGTATCGAGAGCGCATCCTGGCGGCTGTTCCCGATAGTGTCGATTTTACACCACTGATGACCTGTTATCTGACCGATGCGACCGACCCGGAGGACCTTGCGCGCGGCTTTGCGAATGGCGTGTTCACGGCAGCGAAGCTGTATCCGGCGAATGCGACCACCAATTCGAGCCACGGGGTCAGCGATATTGCAAATCTGGATTCGGTACTGGCCAGAATGCAGGACATCGGCATGCCGCTGTTGATCCACGGCGAAGTTACCGATGACGATGTGGACATCTTCGATCGCGAGCGGGCGTTCATCGATCGCAGC
>JBAUIN010000230.1:0-4169 GCA_049682975.1 Pontixanthobacter sp.
GCCGCATTGTTACGAAAGCTATAGGGCGCCTTTGCCATGAACGATACCGGAACCATCCCCGAAAAATTGCGCCCGACAGCGGGGCAGTCCGCATTGGCGAAAGATATTGCCGAAGAAACGGTTCGCAAGGGCGCAGGTATCACCCATGTTCCCGCCTCCGCCTATACCGATCAGGCGCATTGGCAGCGGGAAAAAGCGGCGCTGTTCGATCGTCTGCCGCAGGTGATCGCGCCCTCCGCTCTGCTGCCCGAACCGGGAATGGCGGTGGCGCACGATCAAACCGGGCGCCCACTGTTAGTTACCCGCGATGGCGACGGGCGCGCACATGTGTTTCTCAACGTCTGCAGTCATCGCGGCACGCGGTTGGTGGAAGGGGCAGAGGTGCAATGCGCGAAACGGCTCGTTTGCCCGTACCACGCCTGGACCTATCGGTTGGACGGCGAATTGCTGGCTCTGCCGCGACCGGAGACGTTTCCCGGCCTTGCCAAAGCCAAGCACAATCTGGTCGAACTGCCGAGCGAGGAGGCAGGCGGACTGATCTGGTTCGCCCCCGCCGACGGTGCGGATTTCTCCGACGCCCGCAAATTGGGTGAAGATTTTGCGGCGTTCGGAATGGCGGATCTGCATCTGTTCCGGCGCAGAACCCACTCCGTCGCGGGAAACTGGAAGCTCATCATGGACGCATTTCTGGAAAGCTATCACGTCACCCGCCTTCATTCGCAAACCATCGGCCCATTCTTCAAAGACGGCATTACCGCAGGCGACACCATCGGGCCGCATATGCGGTCCGCCGTCGGCCGGATGGAGGAACTGGAAGGGGTCGATTTTTCCGACATGGCTGCATTGCGCCGGGCCGTCACCTTTGCTTACCAGCTGTTCCCTGCGACCATCATCGTGCCGAGCCCCGATTACATCAACGTCATGGTACTCATGCCGCAATCGGAAGAGCGCACGCTGGTCGAGGATTTCATGCTGATCCCCGAAGAGCCCACGACCGAGAAAGCGCAGGCGCATTGGGAACGCAGCTGGAACCTGCTCGATGGCGGAGTATTTGCCGCAGAAGATTTCCGCGCGGCGGAGTTGGGGCAGCAGGGTTTGGCCAGTGGAGCGATCGATCGGTTGACGCTGGGCGAGCTGGAAACCGGCATCCTGCGCTTCCACGAAACGGTGGCGCAGGCGTTGCGCGCCGCCGAATGAGCGCGTAGTTGGCGCCATGCCTACAACGCCCGAAACCGCTCGCCCCGAAGGGCACCGCATCGCGAAACTTCTCGCGCGCGCCGGTATTGCCAGCCGCCGCGAGGTCGAGCGGATGATCGGCGATGGCCGCGTAGCGATCGACGGCAAGGTATTGGACACCCCCGCCACGATCATTCCCGATCTGAAAGGCGTTACGGTCGATGGCAAACGCGTCGGCAAGCCGGAGCCTGCACGCCTCTTCTGCTTCAACAAACCCGCCGGATTACTGACGGCGGAACGCGATTTCTCCGGTCGCCCGACGATCTATACTGCCCTTCGCAATGCACTGCCCAAGAACACACCGCGCGTGATGCCGGTCGGGCGGCTCGACATAAATACCGAAGGGCTGCTGCTGCTAACCAATGACGGCGAATTGAAACGCGCGATGGAACTGCCCAGCACCGGCATTCCGCGCACTTACCGCGCCCGTGCATTCGGCGACATTTCGCAGACGCAGCTGGAAGATTTGATGGACGGCGTAACGATCGAAGGGGTGCGTTACGGCCCGATCAACGCCAATCTGGAACGGCGCACGGGGCGCAATCAGTGGATCGAGATGACGATCACCGAAGGCAAGAACCGCGAAGTGCGCAATGTGCTGGAATATCTCGGCCTGCAGGTCAGCCGCCTGATGCGCACCGCCTATGGTGAATTCGTGTTGGGCGATCTGTCACGCGGCGCGGTGTCCGAAATCAAACAGGTCGATGTCGAACGCTATCGCAAACAATTGGCGAAAGACGCGCGCAAATGAGAATCATCGCTGGCGATTGGCGCGGGCGAAAGATTGCCGCGCCCAAAGGGGAAACAACCCGCCCCACCGCCGACCGTATGCGCGAGACCATGTTCAACATGCTGACCAGCCGGCTGGGCACGTTCGAGGGTTTGCGCGTCGCCGACCTGTTCGCCGGGTCGGGCGCGCTCGGTCTGGAAGCCCTTTCACGAGGGGCGGCGCATTGCCTGTTCGTGGAGAACAACGATCATGCGCTGAAGACTTTGCGCGCGAATGTCGCAACTTTCGGGGCACAGAGCCGCGCAGACGTGCGATCGGGATCGGTCATGGGCCTCGACAAAGCGACCGCCCCGCTCGATCTGATATTGCTCGATCCGCCCTACGATACCGGTGCGGGCATGGTTGCGCTCGACAAATTGGGGCGGCTCGATTGGATCGCGCCCGCCACCTGGATCGCTCTCGAAACCGCGCGCAGCGAAGCGGTTGCGATCAAAGGGTTCTCGATTGCGGTGGATCGACCCGTCGGGAAGGGTAAGATTACCCTTCTGCGCAAAGACGAGCGCGACTGACAGGGCCGATCCGCACGCTGTCCTACATGCCGTCGGGTTCCGCCGGCTGGGCGGGCGGCATATCCGGTTCGGGCGCCGCGTCCATTTCCGCGACGCGGCGTTCGATCATGTCCCATGCGGCCATTTGATCCGCCGGGGCCATAACGCTCAGCGCCTGCCGGTCGCCGTCTCCCAGCCGCCAGAACAGTTGTTGTCGGGGTGCCGGAAGCTGCCAGTAATAGCTTTGTACATCGCGTGGCCACATCTGGAAATTTTGCTGCTGTTCGGGCGTGAACAGGTCATACGCCGCTTGTTGTTCCGGCGATAACGGTGCGGGAGGTGGCATGTCCATCGGCGGCGGCATATCCGCGTTCGGTGCAGGCGCGGCGGGTGGTTCCAACGCGGGATCGGCGGGCGGTAAGGGGCCAGTTGCAGGAAGCGGCATGGCATCAGGCGCTTCCAGTTCAGGTTCCGGCATTTCACTTTCGGACACAACCGGCGCCGGTGGTGCGTCCTGCGCGTGGGCGGGCAGTAACGATCCCGCCATCAGCGCGGTACTCAACATAAAGGCATGTTTACGCATGGTATTCTCCTATATACGACCCCATGCGCGACGAACGGTTCCTTATTACCGGAACTGGTTAATGCTATGCGCCCTACCCCCGACCTGTGGCAATCCCGGCCCGCGCGGTTCGTCGTAGCGGCAAGACGGAAAGGCGGCGAATGTGCCGCAAACGGGTTGGATTGTTTTAAGAGTCGTTCGAACCGACGCACGCTTGATGACTTGCGGTCCGCTCGCCTGTTCCCTAACTGTTCACTTGCCTCATGACCGAACCTGCCCCAACCCCCGCCCGCACCGATGGCGACATCCCCACCTACGCCGCTCGCCTCAACGATCCGCAGAAGGAAGCGGTGCTGACGACCGAAGGGCCGGTGCTGATGCTGGCCGGGGCCGGTACGGGTAAGACCGCCGCGCTGACCGCTCGGCTCGCTCATTTGGTGGCGATGCGCAAAGCATGGCCCAGCGAGATCCTTTGCGTGACTTTTACCAACAAGGCCGCGCGGGAAATGCGCGAGCGGGTCGGCGGCCATATCGGACCGGCGGTGGAAGGGATGCCGTGGCTCGGCACGTTTCATGCAATCGCCGCCAAGATGCTGCGTCGTCATGCCGAACTGGTCGGATTGCAAAGCAATTATACGATTATCGATACGGACGATCAGCTGCGCGTGTTGAAGCAACTGATCCGCGACAATGATGTCGATGAAAAACGCTGGCCACCAAGGCAACTCGCCGGACTTATCGACAGTTGGAAAAACCGCGGACTCAACCCGGATAATCTGGATGAGGTCGACAAGGAATCCTACGCCAACGGTCAGGGCCAGAAATTCTACCAACTGTACCAGGACCGGCTGAAGGCGTTAAACGCCTGCGATTTCGGCGATCTGCTGTTGCATATGCTGAACATATTTCGTCAACATCACGATGTGCTGGATCAGTATCGCACGCGCTTCAAATATATTCTGGTGGACGAGTATCAGGACACGAACGCCGTCCAATATCTCTGGCTGCGTTTACTGGCACAGGAACGCCGGAATATCTGCGTTGTGGGAGATGACGATCAGTCGATCTACTCCTGGCGCGGGGCGGAGGTGGC